>JAYNPV010000209.1:0-4479 GCA_038113925.1 Gammaproteobacteria bacterium
CTCCCTGCCTGCACTCTGGCTGGAAGATACGGCCCAGCTGGCAGAAGCCACCCGGCTGATCGACCAGTACGAGCACGACCGGATGGTTAATGCCCGCGCCGAATACGCCCGCCGAAAAGCCGACGGCCAGATCCCCGGCCTGCTGGAAAACACCCTGCGGAATTTGCCTTTGGTAATACTCGCACTCGCCGCACTGGCAGCGCTGGTATACCTGCCGTTTAAAATGTTTGAGTGAGGGGTAACGGGAGGCCCGCTCTTCGATGGTTAACTGACTGTATTTCCTGGACATATCAACACATCACTTTGGGGTAAAGTGTTGCACTTGTGTATTGAGACGAACCTTTACCAAGCGGTGAGTGGGATTATTACGAGTCAGCAATCAAAAGTCTGAGACTGTTGGCGGTAGCGGCAGCGTGAGGGAATATTTCCAGTGTCAAAGGTAACGCCTGAGGCTAGCCCGAAAACAGCGCGGCCAGGTAAAGGTCGCCTGGCGGTTCGTGCTAGTCGCTCCGGCATTCAGCGGGTGGGGTTGCGCCGCCAGCGGGGGCGGGACCTCTATCACTGGTTGATCGGAGGCTCCTGGCTTCGGCTGCTCGGCACTATCAGCACTATCTATCTTGGCAGCGCCTTCTGTTACGCCCTGTTGTTCTTGCTGGTGCCCGGTTCCATCGACAACGGCAGACCCGGTTCGTTGGTGGATGCTTTTAATTTCAGCATTCAGACCCTGTCCACCATCGGTTACGGTACGCTCGGCCCGGCCAATGGTTACGCCCATTTTCTGGTGATGACCGAGATGCTGTTCAGCCTGTTGCTAACCGCGGTCGCCACGGGGCTGGTGTTTGCCAAGTTTGCCCGACCCACCGCTCGTCTGCTATTCAGTAAGGTTGCCCTGGTCGGGCAGGATGGGGACCACCGACAGTTGACTTTTCGGGTGGCCAACGAACGAGACAGCTGGATTCTGGATGCCCATTTCCATGTTTCCTACGTGCGGACCGAGCTCACTGCTGGCGGCGAATCGGTGGTGCGGTTGCACGATCTCAAGCTGCGTAAAGCCGTCGCTCCGGTATTGTCGCTGACCTGGAATGTCGTTCATGAAATCGGCCCGGACTCTCCCCTGTACGGCACAACGGCCGAGAGCATGGGGGCGGAGAACGGCGCTCTGGTTGTCAATGTGAGCGGTGTGGATAACGATCTTTCTGCGGCAGTCCATGCCCATCAGAGCTATGAGACTGAGGAGATCGTCTGGGGTGCCCGGTTTGTCGATGTAATTGTCTTTGACGATACCGGGTTGCGCCGCGTGCTTTACGACCGGTTTCACGACTACCAGCCCCAAACCCGCAGATAGCCGGTCGGTTGGGTCGATACCGGTGTAAACCCTGATGGCCATCAGGCTGATGCGGCAGGGGCAGCGCCACCTTAGTTTCAACGCAAGACCGGACCCCGTAATTTATTCACGATGGCTGTGCTAGCATCGGTGCGACTTTAAACCGCAGACGGAGTTAAGGATGGCGTTGCCCGCAGTATTGGAGGGTAGGCTAACAATCCCGGTGATCGGAGCACCTATGTTTATTGTCTCCGGGCCTGAACTGGTGATAGCGCAATGCAAATCCGGCATTGTCGGTTCGTTTCCTGCCTTGAATGCGCGGCCACAGGCAACGCTGGATGACTGGCTAGTGCGGATAGGCGATGAACTGGCGGCGCATGACGCGGCCAATCCCGATTTTCCCTCGGCGCCCTTTGCGGTGAATCAGATCGCCCACGCCAGCAATAATCGGCTGTTGGCCGACATGGAAACCTGCGTTAAGCATGAAGTTCCCATCATTATCACCAGCCTGAGGCCGCCGGCGGAGATAGTCGAGGCCGTGCACGGCTACGGTGGACTTGTGTTCCACGATGTTATCAATCTAAAGCACGCTCGCAAGGCGATTGAGCAGGGCGTCGATGGGATCATCACTGTCTGCGCAGGTGCTGGCGGACATGCGGGAACAACCAGCCCCTTTGCCCTGGTCAAGGAAGTACGGGAAATTTTCGATGGCGCAATAATCCTGTCGGGCAGTATGAGCCAGGGCAATGACGCATTGGCCGCGCGGGCAATTGGCGCTGACCTTGCCTATATCGGAACGCGCTTTATCGCTACCGAAGAGGCAAACGCGCCGGATGAATACAAGGAGATGATTGTCACCAGCCGTTCGGCCGATATTGTTTATTCATCACTGTTCACTGGCGTCCACGGCAGTTATTTGCGCGGCAGCATCGAAAACGCAGGCATGGACCCCGACGCGCTTCCGGAGGCCGACAAATCGACGATGGATTTCGGTTCTGGCGGCGGCTCCAAGGCCAAGGCGTGGAAAGATATCTGGGGGGCAGGGCAGGGCGTGGGAACCATCCACGACATTCCGGCAGTGCACGACCTGGTCAAGCGCCTGGAAACTGAATATTGGACCGCGCTCAGGGGTCTGACCGAACGTTGAGGAATCGCTGCCGCCCGGTCGGCAGCATAGCCATTGTGAAGACCATGGTCAGATCGGGCTGGGCAGCGGGAATAAGCAGACCATAAGAGTTAGCCGTGGTTGCCGGTCAGAGGGCTGAACGGCCAGGGTTTCACTATTTCAAAACTTTTATCAACGTGGATTTGATGATGGCCAAAAACATTCTTGTCTTTTCTGACGGTACCTGTAACGACACTGATGAAGGCTACCCGACTAACGTATACAAGCTTTACCAGATGGTAGTCAGGCGTGATCCACAGCAGGTGGCGTTTTATGACCCTGGTGTCGGCACCAATCTTTTTCGGATCAGTGGCGCGGCATTTGGTGTGGGAATATCAAAGAATATCCGTGAGGGCTATGAATTCATCGTCGACTACTACCAGCCCGGCGATCGGATTTTTCTTTTTGGGTTTAGTCGTGGCGCTTACACAGCCCGCAGCCTGGCAGGGATGATTCAGAAAAGCGGTATTCTGAAGCGAGGGCATAGCGAACTGATCGGACAGGCTTATGACCTTTATAAGCAGCGCGATAACCAGGACGAAGCAGCGCAGTTTCAGCAAAGTTATTGTTGGTTAGATAGCGATAACGAAGGAAGCCGCCCGGCGGTCCACTTGATTGGTGTTTGGGATACGGTATCCGCGCTGGGGTTTCCGCTGGCACCAGTGAGGTCGCTGAATCCGCTATCCCGACGCTGGTACGGGTTTCACGATGCTCGCCTTCATGAAAACGTAGCCCATGGTTATCAGGCGCTGAGCATTGATGATCAGCGCAAGATTTTTCACCCTCAGCTGTGGGAAGAACGAAACCTGGGAGGTCAGGTCATGGAACAGGTCTGGTTCAGCGGTGTTCATTCCAACATTGGCGGTGGGTATCGTCGATCAGGATTATCTGATCTGGCGCTTGAGTGGATGGTTGCTAAAGCCGTTGCTGCGGGATTGTTACTTTGGGACAACCACCCGCAGCGGGTACTTCGCTCCGCTGATGCCAAGGGCAAGATCTACGACTCCCGGGCCGGCTTGGGCAAGGTCTACCTACCGCAACTGCGCACCATTCCCGACGGTGCGCAGATACACGAGTCTGTGATGGAACGCATGGAAGATGCCGATTGCCGCTATACCCCGCAGAACCTGCCGACCGCTTATCAGGTGGTCAACAACGAGGGTCCTGTTGGTTGATTGCCCGTCTGCTGATCAGGCTATCGATCTCTGGCGTTTTACTCCTGCCTCCGGCGCTGATTGGTAAAGAGGGTCAACCGGTCCTGGGCGCGAGCAACTGTCCACCGCACGCTTCGGCCCGGGAGCAGCAGCGGCAATTGTTGCTTGAACATGGGAGACCTCGCCAATCTGTGGCGACTCCGGTAACGCTTGCAGCGGGTGAGTCGTCAACTCCGGTTTTTCTGTTTTCCCGGCTGAGAAAAAACTACACCGGAATCAAGCTGGAGCAGGGCAGAGCCTACTCGATCGAATTGATAAAGGCGTCCAACTGGTGTGATGCCAGTGTCGCCAGCGACCAGGGAGGCTGGCTGCGCCATAAACTGAGTGGAGCGCAGAAGCTAATGCATGCGATATCAAGGCCGTTCAGCCGCTACTGGAGAACCCCCCTGTTTGGCGTGGTGGGTGGAATCAGCGGCTACCCTTTCCGCCGTCTCGAATTGAGCAGGCGGGAACAGAGCCAGTTTAAGGCTCCCGCCAGCGGCGAACTCTATCTATTCGCCAATGACCTCTGGCCAATGTATTTCAACAATCACGGCTATCTGCAATTCATCGTGACAGCCGTTGAATAAAAATCCAGCAACCTGGGCTCGCTAGCGCCTTAATTGTTTAGGGGGGTCGATCAGGATTGGCACTAAGTTAAGCCTCTGTTGGGGATAATTTAGCCAACACTCCGCTCGTCCTGACACTTTCGAAGGGCACCCTTCGTCAGGCTCAGGACGGGCCCTTCGACAGGCTCAGGACGGGCCCTTCGACAGGCTCAGGACCAACGGCATTTT
>JAYNPV010000210.1:0-4434 GCA_038113925.1 Gammaproteobacteria bacterium
CGACAGGGCTAATTGGTCAACCAGAACGACATTGCGTAAGGCAATGGCCACCTGGCCGGCCAGCGCCTCCACCGGCCGACGCAGATCTTCAGGGAAGGCCTCGGCGGTGCCATCACGCATATGGTTGATGAGTTGCAACACTCCGAGTACTTCACCCATGTTGTCGATAATCGGCACCACCAGCATCGACTGGCTGTGGTAGCCCACGCGCTTGTCGAAGGAATCATCGAACTCAAACGGCAGGGAGTCCTGGCGGTGATAGACGTCGGGAATCAGCACGGTGTGTTTATTCAATGCCACATAACCGGCAACCGAGCGCGAGTCGATGGGCAAGCGGAAGGTGCTGAACTGGTTGTTCGCGTCCCTTTGTTCAAGCGTCAGGTTACGGGTGAAGCGAAACTCGAGTTCATTCGCGTCTTTAACGTACAGACTGGCCGCGTCGGCATTGGTAAAATCCAGGCTGTGATCGACAACTTTGCTGAGCAGTTTGGGTAGCTGGCGCTCGGCAGAAAGAGCGATACCTATCTCTACCAGGCGTTGGGCGATGTCCTGTTGTTCCATGATTCACTCCGGACCTAGATGTAATTTGGCGACCGCCTGGTGTGAAATGGAGGCTTCCATTGCTACCGGCGCGAATGCAATCATACGTTGGTGACGAAAGCCCTTGCAATGAAATTGCTGGCTGTGGTTAATAAATTATCGCCAGCGGCCGCTTGATGGGCTCGTTCGACTGTTGGGCCTTTATTGCAGGCGAATAAGTCTGCGGTTTTCCTTCACCCCCAAACTAGCTGTCATTCGAGAAATTGACCATGTCATTAACAGAAATTCAGGCCCAGCAGGTCGCGGTGGTACTCACCGAGGCGATGCCCTATATCCAGCGCTTTCGCGGTAGCACCATTGTTATCAAGTATGGTGGCAATGCCATGGTCGATGAGACCCTGAAAAGCAGTTTTGCCCGTGACGTGGTGCTGTTAAAGCTGGTCGGTATTAACCCGGTGGTCGTCCATGGAGGGGGGCCGCAGATAGGCGATTTACTCGACAAGCTCGCCATAGGTTCAGAGTTTATTGCCGGCATGCGAGTCACTGACGGCGACACCATGGGGGCGGTAGAAATGGTGCTCGGTGGGCAGGTGAACAAGGAAATTGTCAGTTTAATTAATTCTCACGGCGGTAAAGCGGTGGGGATTACCGGCAAGGATGGTGCCACTATCCGCGCTCGCAAGATGCTCATCTCACCGGAGCCCAATGAGCCCGCCGTTGATCTCGGTTTTGTCGGTGAGGTCGCGCAGGTCGATACCGGATTGTTGCAATTGCTTGATCAGCAGGACTTTATTCCCGTGGTCGCCCCGATTGGAGTGGGCGAGGACGGCTGCTCCTACAACATTAATGCTGATCTGGTGGCCGGTGCAGTGGCCCAGGCGCTGGCAGCGGAGAAACTGATTTTATTAACCAATACTGAGGGACTACTCGATGAGCAGCAGCAGCTGATGCCACGGTTATCGGCCCATCAGGTGGCGCAGATGATTGACGCAGGTATCATCCACGGCGGTATGTTGCCGAAAATTCGTTGTGCACTCGAGGCGGTGAGCGGCGGGGTAGCCAGCGCCCACATTATTGATGGGCGTCGCCAGCATTCGCTGTTGCTGGAGGTGCTGACCGATGTCGGCATAGGCACCTTGATCGAACGGGCTTAGCAGCGGCGCATCAACCGCCTGTTTGCGACATAAAGCGGATCACCTGATCCGGTTTTTCCTTAAATTCGTGGCGTTCCGGCTTCAGGGTTATGGCATGGCGAATGGCGCTCATGAGTTCTTCGCGACTGGCGCCATCCCGTAGTAGCGGTCTTAACGGAAAGCTGTGTTCCTGGCCCAGACACATGTAAAGAACGCCATCGGCCCCCATGCGCACCCGGTTGCAGGTCTCACAGAAATGCCGGGAGATGGGAGTAATCATGCCGATACGGGTATCGGTACCCGCCACCCGGTAATAACGGGCCGGGCCACCGCCGGGCATAATGTCCGGGATCAGATCGAACCGTTGCCGAAGTTCCTCGACCACCCCGTCAAGCCCTCGATAGGCCTTGCTGGCTGAGCGGCCAGTGGTGCCCACCGGCATGGTCTCAATGAGCCTTAAGGTGTAGCCCCGCTGCGCGCAAAACTCAACCATCTGCGGAATTTCATCGTCGTTAATGCCACCCTGAACCACCATGTTTATCTTCACCGGTTCGAGGCCGGATTGCTTGGCTGCTGCCAGCCCATCCAGCACTTTGCGCAGTTTGCCGCCGCCAGTAATCTGGGCAAACCGCTCGCTGTCCAGCGAATCGAGGCTGACATTTACCCGGTTTAAACCGGCCGCTTTCAGCGGTTCGGCAAAGCGTGCCAGGCGCACGGCATTGCTGCTCATTGACAGGTCTTCCAGGCCATCAATGGCGCTCAGCCTGGCGACCAGATCGGGCAGGTTATTGCGGACCAGTGGTTCGCCACCGGTTAGCCGGAAACGCTTGGCACCGAGGGCGCAAAAGGCATCGACCACTCGGGTGATCTCATCGAAAGAGAGCCACTCCTGCGGTTCCTGAAAATCTTTGTAGCCTTTTGGCAGGCAGTAACTACACCGCAGGTCGCAGCGGTCAGTGACCGATATTCGCAAATATTCGATGGTTCTCGCGAAGGGGTCTATAAGGGTGGGATCGGACATGCTACCAACGGGCTCTTCGGCGCTTTAATTTAAGGACAGCAGGTGATTCTACCTTGGATCGTGGCCGACCGACATGGTTCAAAAGGGGCTATATGGCGGGCAACTCTTCGATGGACCAACGGGCCAATGGCGCAGCCGCAGAGCTTCGTTGACCCGCCCCGAGTCGCAGGCTGCCTACCAGCGCAATCATCGCGCCGTTGTCGGTGCACAGATCCAGCGGGGGAAAAAACAGCTGTGCCTGCTGTTCGGCAGCCATGTCTTTGAGCCGTTCGCGCAGGGTCAAGTTTGCACTTACCCCGCCAGCGACCACCAGCGAGGAGAGGCCGGTTTGCTGCATGGCACGGCGGCATTTAATGGTGAGGGTCTCGGCCACCGTCTGTTCAAACCCGTGGGCGATATCGGCAATAGCCTGGACGTCGTGTTGCCCGGTGAGGCTTGAATGAGCTTGTGTGCGGACCTGGGTTTTGAGTCCGCTGAAACTGAAATCCAGGCCGGGTCGGTTAATCATCGGGCGGGTAAAGCGGTACCTGCCAGGGCGGCCGCCGGTAGCCGCTTTGGCTAGTGCCGGGCCACCGGGATAGCCCAGTCCAAGCAATTTGGCGGTTTTATCAAAGGCTTCACCTACCGCATCGTCGAGTGTCTCGCCGAGAATTCGATAACGCCCTAGCGCGGTCACTTCGATCAACAGGGTATGGCCACCGGAGACCAGTAAACATAGAAAAGGTGGTTTCGGAGGCGGCTGGTCGCTTAAAAAGGGTGCCAGTAGATGCCCCTCCAGATGGTGAACCGCCAGCGATGGCAGCTGCCAGCACCAGGCCAGCGTTTGCGCCAGTGCACTACCCACCATCAATGCGCCAATTAATCCGGGACCGCGAGTATAGGCCACGCCTTCCAGATCATCGGGGCTCATATCAAGTTCGCCCAGGAGTTGGTTAATCAGCGGCAGTAATTTTCGAACATGGTCACGGGAGGCCAGTTCTGGCACTACCCCGCCGTGTTCGGCATGCATCGCCACCTGGCTGAACAGGCGGTGACCGAGCAGGCCCCGATGGCGATGGTAGAGACCGACCGCGGTTTCATCGCAGGAGGTTTCGATACCGAGAGTAGTGAGCGGTTGCGATTTCAATCCGAGGAAGTTCCTGGGGTTAAGGACTGTTATTAATGACCGGAATTGCAGTACAATCCGCCGTTTTCCCTGGCGTGGGGTCGATAACGGGATCACGATTACCCGTTAACTCGACCGGCTGCGCAAACAGGTCCTGTTAGTTCCGGCGGGATTTGTGGGGTCAGCCATACCCGTTGGTTAAATTATATTGATTCAGCTGGGTTAGTTTAATCCAGCGGACAGGAGTTTTTATGCCATCCGTTCAAGTACGTGAGAATGAGCCCTTTGACGTTGCCCTGCGACGCTTTAAGCGCGGCTGTGAAAAAGCCGGCGTGTTGACTGAAGTTCGTCGTCGTGAGTTTTATGAAAAACCTACCCAGATGCGTAAACGTAAGGCAGCGGCAGCGGTTAAGCGTTACGCCAAGAAACTTTCGCGCACCAAAATTTCGATGAATCGAGGCCGTGGTCCCGGCCGGCGACGCTAAGGTGACAGAAGGTTAAGCGCCGACGTGTCGCTACGTGAGACCCTGACAGGGGATATCAAAGCCGCGATGAAAGGCGGCGATAAAGCGCGCCTGGCGGTATTGCGGCTGGTGAGTTCGGCGATCAAGCAGCAGGAAGTTGACGAACGTATC
>JAYNPV010000211.1:0-4402 GCA_038113925.1 Gammaproteobacteria bacterium
TGCCCAGCAGATCGCCTCTCAGGCCGGCAGGGTTTATGACAAATTGCGCGGGGTAGTGGAGAAAATGGAGAAACTTGGGCGTCAGCTCGACACCGCCAAAAACTCCTATGATGAAGCCTGGAGCAGCCTCAAGAGCGGTCGAGGTAACCTGGTCGCCCAGAGTGAGAAATTCCGTGAACTGGGAGTGCGCGTGAAAAAAGAGCTACCCCGTCACCTTGTTGAAGAGGCAGACCCCGCCCACCATCTCGGTGATGGCGATGACCAGCCAGACAACGGGCAGACTGGTCCGGATAAGGCTATTGAGAAGAGCGAATAATTATGGAGCACTCAACTGGTTTGTTCGACTCCTGGCTAGTTTAGCCGGTCGAGTAGCCAGGTTATGCGTGGTCTCCAGCTAAATCTCATTGCTGCGCAGGCGTGCGCCTGCTGGTTGCTAAATCCCAGTTTGAATTCGTTGATGGGATGGTCCTCGGCAAGTTCCGCCCAGTAGCCACCCAGATCGAAACTCTTATACCCCGCCTGTTTGGCAAGCTCTATTCCCCGCCAAAGGAGGGCGTGATGCAAGGGCAGGTGCCGGTATTCGGGATCTGGCAGCTTATAACCCCATTCGTAAGCGATGGTGCGCCCGGCATTTATAAGCGTTATCCCCGCCACTGGCTTACCCTCAACCCGCGCCAACAGGACGACTCCTCTGCGTATCTCGGTTAACCGGGACAGGAAGGCAGAATCATCTTCTGGAGAGGAGACCCCTTTGGCGCGCATGGTCTTGTTGCAATCGTCAGAAAATTGCTTGAATTCAGCGCTAGAGGAAGCCTCGGTAATCTCTTCGCACCGGTTACCAGAGCATTGCCAGTCACTATTTGCCGTGTTCGCACTGGAATATTTTCGGTCATTGTTATTGTTGATTCTGGCTGCTAGTTTAATCAGGCGCGAGCCGATTTCATTGTCCAGACGGTCAAGCCGGAAAGATTGTCCCTGGGCTCACGAACTAGAAAACTCAGCGGATAAGCTAACAGCACAAAACCTATATTCACCAGTATTGCCACCCAGTAGCCGTGGATGTTGACCAGCAGCGTCTCAGGAATTAGCTTGAGGGTATTGAGCGCCAGATAGAGGTTAGCACTCATGGCGCAGATGGTGGCGATGATGGCTGCCCGCTGGCCCACGCGGGTGGTAAAGAACCCGACCATGAATAACCCCACCAGGCAGCCCCCGAATATTGAGCTGGTTATCCAGATCAGGTCGGTCATGCTTTCGCGGGGTATTTTGGCGATTAACAGGGCCCCGCCAATCATGGCCACCGCCGCCACCGCCGCCTTCCAGCGGGCGGCAGTGAGGTAGAAGACGTCATCACGATCTTTGGCCAGATGGGGTTTTAGCAGATCGACCACGGTCACGGTCGCCACTGAATTGAGACTCGAATCCAGCGACGACATGGCTGCGGCCAGGGCGCCCGCGATACTCAGTCCGCCCAGGCCCGCCGGTATTTTAGTGAGTATGAAGTAAGGAAAGACCCGGTCAGCCTGCAAGTCCGCCACCACAGGGTCGGGAAACACCGTGTAGAAAACCCAGATACTGGTGCCGAGAAAAAAGAAAAATATCCATAAGGGTACCGCGAGACCGCAGAACAGGGCGGTGGCCTGGCGGGCAGCGCGGGTGCTTTGCGCAGCGGCATAGCGCTGGACGTAGGTCTGGTCAGTGGCCAGCAAGGTTATCCAGGTGTATATACCGAGCAGCATGGCGGTAGCGAAGGTGCGTTGGCTCAGATCCCAGTCAAGCTGTCCGAGATTGAATTTATTCTCTGCTCCGGCCACTTCGATGATCTGGCCCAGGCCGCCGGGGAGCTGAAAAATAATGACCGCCAGACAGAGAAGCGCCCCCAGCGCAAGTACCACTGCCTGAACAACGTCGGTCCAGATGACCGCGTCAATACCCCCGACGACGGTGTAAAAACCGATGAATACCCCGAGACTCACCACCACCCAGGTAAAGGGCCATCCGCTGAGCAAGGTTACCGGCAGTGAGAGCATAAACAGAATGGTGCTGAGGCGAACGAACTGGGCAAAGATAAAGCTCAGGGTGCCATAGACCCTCATCACTTCGCCGTATCGGTTCCCCAGGTATTCAAAAGCAGAGGTTAAATTGCCACGGCGAAAGAAGGGGATAAACACCACCAGGGCGACCACGGTGATTAGGGGCAAGAACAGGTTACTGACCAGCTGGCGCCAGTCGCTTACGTAGGCCGCCGCCGGGAAGGCGAGAAAACTGATGGCGCTGATGTTGGTGCCGAGCATGGAGACCCCCACCACCCAGCCACGAAATCCGCGATTGCCGACAAAATACTCTTCCGTGCTGTTATTTCGGCGGGAGAAATAGATGCCCACAGCAGCCATCCCTACCAGTTAGGCAGCAATTACCAGCAGATCCAGCGGCCGGGCGGTGAGCTCAAGGTGGTTAATGTCGGGCTCTCCTTCGCCTTTGTTGCCAGCGGAATGTATGAGCGATGAGCCAGACAGCGGATGGACAACCGCTGCGGCATTTGTAAATCTGTCTGCGGATTATGTCATGGCAATTTCCGAACCGGAGGGGGAATAAAATGACCAAAGAGGAGTTTTATCAACACGCCCTGGCCGATAGCCAAGGACCACTGGAAGGGTATCGAGTGCTTGAAGTCACCCAGGCAGTGGCCGGCCCCGTTGTGGGGACGGTCCTGGCCGACCTGGGTGCCGATGTAGTGCGTTGTGAGTTGCCCCGCGTGGGGGATATGACTCGCTGGATCGAGCCAAAGATTGATCGTCCGGATGACGTCAATGGGGCCGCGTGGTATCAATCTATTAATCGCGGCAAGCGGGCGATTACTCTTGATCTGCATCATGACGAGGGGCAGCAGTTATTTAAGCAGCTGGTGACCGAATTTGATGTGCTGGTTGAAAATTTCACTCCGGGCTGGATGGCAGGGCTGGGGCTCGGCTACGAGCAAATAAGCGCGATCAACCCCGCGCTGATTTACGTCTCCGTCAGTGGGTTTGGTCAGTGGGGTCCCTTGAAAGATCTGCGTTGCACCGACACCGTTGCGCAGGCGATGTCCGGCATGCTGCACATGAATGGAGAAAAAGACGGTGATCCCATGTTATCCACCGCCAACCTGGTGGATCACCTGACCGGCTGGCAGGGCAGCATCGGGGTGATGGCGGCTCTGTTAAGCCGGGAAAAAACCGGACAGGGTCAACACGTCGACGTGGCACTGGTGGACACTGCCATCTACGCCAGTGATATGCGGGTGATGGCCGCCGATAAAATGAACAAACAGTGGCCGAGAATGGGTAATACCACCGATCTGGGCGCGCCGATGAATTGCTATCGATGTGCGGATGGCGGCTATATCGTGCTGTTTGCTATTCTTGATTCGCTGTGGCCCAAGGTTTGTGAAGCCATGGGCCGACCGGATTTGATCGCTGATGAACGCAGTCGCGACCTGCCCAGCCGACAGCAGAATCGGGAGTTTGTTGATGGCGTAACCGCCGACTGGATTGCCCGGCATGGCCGTGATGAAGTGACCCGCATACTGCAGGCTGCCGGTGTCAGCGTGGGCCCGGTGCTGGATCACCTGGAAGTCGCTAACCACCCCCAATATAACGACCACGAGGCGGTGGTAGAGATCGATCATCCTCGCTATGGCACATTGAAAACCTACGGAATAGCTCCCAAGTTTTCGGTAACACCAGCCGCCGTGAGCGCCCCGGCCCCCGACCTGGGTGAGCACAACGAGGCGATCTATCGAGACATGCTGGGGATCGACGCGGCCCGGTTGCAGCAGTTACAGCAGTCGGGGGTTATCTAATAATTAAGGTTTAACCAGGTGCCATTCAGGAGTAAAGCGCCACCCGCTGTTCGTAGGCGTGCCGGGCGATGCGCACATCCTCAACAAACCTGGGCAGTTCTTCCAGGGTCATCGCCTGGGCACCATCCACCAGGGCGGTGGCAGGCTCGGGATGGAAGTCGATCAGTACCATGTTCGCCCCGGCAATAACCCCCTGGGCAGTGGCGTGGAGCAGGTCAAGAATGCCATCTTCGCTGGTGTGACGTCGGCCCACGGAATGGGAGGGGTCAATACAGACCGGCATACGGGTCTGGCTTTTTACTACCGGTACGTGGGCAAAATCAACCAGATTGCGGTGCGGGTCACCCAGGTTGGTCTTCACCCCGCGCAGGCAGAAAATCACCTGGTCATTGCCTTCGCTGGCCAGATACTCGGCAGCGTTGATGGACTCTTCCAGGGTGATACCAAAACCGCGCTTTAACAGAACCGGGAAACGCCGTTGGCGGCCCAGCGCTTTCAGCAGTTCAAAATTCTGCGTATTGCGAGTGCCGACCTGCATGATCACGCCGCAGGGGTTTCCCG
>JAYNPV010000212.1:0-4345 GCA_038113925.1 Gammaproteobacteria bacterium
GTGCCGGAAGGCTTGCTCGATCTGGACCGCGAGGCGATCTTCACTGCGCCGGACGAAACCGAAAACCAACTGCACCAGACCATTCTGCGCGGCAGCTACGACGTCAACGATTCGGTGCGCGTCGATGGGGTGGGGTTCTACCGCCGCAATCGCACCCGATCCTTCAACGGCGACGGCTCGGAATTTGAGGAGTGCGTGGTCGATGGCCTGGAAGTGCTGATCGAGGGGCTGGAAGAGGACGAGCTCGACGCCGCCGGCCTGGATTGCGCGGCTGGTATTACTACCGCCATGCTCGACGCGGCCGGCGGGGAGGTGGCCGAGAACGTGGAGGGTAATCCCATCGCCGCCGAGTTTGATGATCCGCTGACCGGCGAGGATCACGAACGGGATGCGATCAACAACATCAGCCGCCGCACCCAGACCAGTTGGGGTGGCGATCTGCAAACCACTTTCGACGGTGAGCTCAGTGGTCGCGACAACCGCCTGGTCGTGGGCGGTGGCATTTTCCGGGGCGAGGCGGATTTTGATTCCGACACCGAGGTCTCCTTCCTGAACCCGGTGACCCGCTCCACCAATAATTCCCCCGATAGCGGTGAATTCGTCGAGGAAGCGCGTACCCGGGTCAACACCGAGACCCACACCGTCAGCCTCTATTTTACCGATACCCTGTCGCTCACCAATGCGATTGCCGTGACCCTGGCCGGGCGCTACAACCGTACCCGGATCAAGATTCGCGACCGCAGTGGTGACCGGCCTGAGCTGAACGGCAACCACACCTTCTCGCGCTTCAACCCGGCGGTCGGCCTCACCTGGCAGGCCAGGGATCAGCACAACCTCTACGCCAGCTATAACGAATCTTCGCGCGCGCCGACGCCGATAGAATTGAGCTGCAACGATGAAATCGCCGAACTGGCGGAATTGCTCAGTGGTGATGATGATTTCGAATGCCGTCTGCCCAACGCGTTTCTTGCCGATCCGCCGCTCGATCAGGTGGTGGCCAAAACCATCGAGGCAGGCGTGCGGGGCGAACTTGGGGCGATCAACTACCATGTCGGCCTGTTCCGCACCGAGCATCACGACGACATCATCTTCCAGAGCACCGGCCGGGCTACCGGCCTGTTTAAAAATGTCGACGAAACCCGGCGGCAGGGCATGGAGACGCGCCTGAGCGGGCGGGTCGGAAATCTCACCTGGTATGGCGCCTACACCTTTCTCAAGGCCACTTACGAAAGTGATTTCGAGGCCTTGAGTCCGAACCACGCCGGTGCCGACGCTGAGGGGCTGATAAATGTCCGTGCCGGTGATCGCCTACCGGGAATACCGAAACACCTGTTCAAGCTTGGCGGCGATTATCGTCACTCGGACTGGGCGCTGGGTGCCGAACTGTTGCATAACTCCAGCCAGTTCCTGCGTGGCGATGAATCCAACCAGCTCGACAGGGTGGATGGTCACACGGTGGTCAATCTGCGCTCGAGTTACCGGATCAACAAAAACATCTCGATCCGCGCCCGGGTCAACAATGTTTTCGATACCGATTACGAGACCTTCGGCATCGTCGGTGAAGATCCGGATGAGGTCGTCGGGCTCGGTGGGATTGACGATTCGCCGCTGTTCTTCGGCCCCGCGCCAGGGCGGGCGGCCTTTGTGACCGTCAAGGCGGAGTTTGACTGAGTAACCGCCACGGCGGCAGAACCGAGCTGCAGCCCTGGTTTACAGCGAGGATCAGAACAATCTGCGCTGCATCCTAGGCCAAGCTGACATTGCCTGAGGGACCCCCAGGGGTCAGGCCGCCAACGGGGGTTCGGCGACAGTTCGATATGCGACAGAAGCCGTTTTTCCTGCCTCTGCGCGTGAAAGGTTTTTTAGCCCTTCTCGCGGGCCTGCCATTCGGCATCGCTGTAGCGAGGGGTGATATGTTGCCGACAGTTCCAGTCGAAACCGGCGATCTGGATGATGAATCCTCGTTCCACCCGGGCACGGTAGTCATGCAGCTCAAGGGCTTTAAAGAGACCCTGCGGTGCCGGTTTGATCTCAATGGCGTGGCCAAAGATTTTCAGCCGGGTTTGGTTGGGATAGTCCATAAGAAACAGGGCTACGCGGTCTTCATCCAGCAGGTTCCCGCTGCTGACATACTGGCGGTTGCCGCTGAAATCGGCGAATCCCAGTGTGGATGGGTCGATCACCTTGATAAACCCTGATGGGCCGCCTCGGTGTTGCAGGTAGGGCCAGCCGGTTTGTGAGACCGTAGCCATATAGAAACTGTCGCGGGCACGAATAAACTCCCGCTCCGTTTCCCCAAGCTCCTGATTGCCGGGCGGCCCGGTTTCCCAGGCGGCGTAGGTGGCTCGACTGCCCATCTGCTCTTGCACTGATTTAACCCTGGGCGTAAATGCAATATCGGTGTAGGCGTTGCTCATACAGGCCTCCTGCTAATTGTCTCTGCGATAAAAAAGTGAGGCACCAGCGGCCCGGTGTCAGGGGAGTTAGTGAACCGCCGGTGCCTCGAGGGGCAAGCTACAGAGGGGTTACGCTTGCGATCTAGGAGGCCAGGGCCAGCTCAACCTGTGGAAAATCGATCTCCACCCGGCTCGCCTTGCCAAGAATGTTGGTTAACAGGTTGAGGCCAACGTGGGTGATGATCTCGACAATCTGGGCATCGCTGTAGCCGGCTTGGCGCACCTCATCGAGTTCGTCATTAGTGACCTCGCCGGTGTGTTCCACTAGTCGCTGAGCAAAGGTTACCGCTGCCGCTGCTTTGGCATCCTGGCTTTTACCGGCCCGGTTTGCTGCGATCTCTGCGGTGCTGAGACCTGCCTTGCGGCCAATCGCGGTATGCGCGGATACGCAGTACTGACAGCTGTTCTGCTGTGCCAGTGCCAGCGCGATGCGTTCCCGGGTCTGGCTGTCAAGAAGTCCGTCGTCAGCAATTTGGTGCAGTCCGAGAAAGGCACGCAAAGCGGCGGGAGAGTTGGCGAACACCTTGAGGAAATTGGGCACCATGCCCAGCTGGTCCTGAATCGCGTTGAGGAGTTGTTCCTGTTCGGCGTTGGCGCTGGTTTTTTCTACTAGGTTGATGCGGCTCATCGAATTTCTCCTGATTGACTATGGGATTGGTCACGACCGTTAATTCATTAAATGAAGAGCGGTTGCGTGGCTACCGGATGGCTCTGTACCGCCGGTGGAGAAACTATCAGGTATTCCGTTATTAAATAGAATAAGCAAAAATATAAAAACACTATTGCAAATAAAGGAATAATTAATGGATCAGATTCAACAGATGCGCGCCTTTGTGGCAGTTGCCGAGGAGCTCGGTTTTGCTGCGGCGGCGCGGCGGCTGCAGATCTCGCCGGCTGCGGTGACCCGCCTGGTAGCAGGGCTGGAGCAGCGGCTTGGTGTGACCCTACTGGTGCGGACTACCCGCCATGTGCGCTCTACCGAAGCGGGAGAGCAGTACCTGGAAGATGCCCGCCGAATCCTTGCCCAGCTCGAATCGGCCGACGCGGCGGTAGCGGGCAGTCTGGCCATTCCGCGCGGCCGGTTAACGGTAACCGCGCCGTTGCTGTTTGGGCGTCACTATGTGTTGCCGGTGGTGACCGATTATCTGAATCGCTACGCCGAAACGACTGTCTCCACCCTGTTTCTGGATCGCAACGTCAATCTGGTTGAAGAGGGTGTGGATGTTGCGGTGCGTCTTGGCACATTGGCCGATTCATCCATGCGTGCGCGGCGGGTAGGGCAGGTGAGCATGGTCGTCTGTGCGGCGCCCGCTTATTTAAAATCGCATCCCCGGGTGAAGCGGCCTACTGATCTGGTTGACCATACGCTGATCCACACCACCGCCGGCAATAATGCCGTTCCCTGGCGTTTTACTCAGCTGCGTCAGCGGCTCAAGCCGAGATTGGTGGTAACCAGTAACGATGCGGCGATTGATGCCGCGCGGTCGGGGTTCGGCCTGGCGCGGGTGCTCTCCTATCAGGTTGCACCCTTTCTGCAAAGCGGCGAGCTTGAGTTGGTGCTGGAGGCCGATCAACCCGAGCCATGGCCGATCCATGTCGTGCATCGGGAAGGCCCGGGTGGCACCGCCAGAACCCGAACCTTTATCGACATGTTGGCCACAGCGCTAAAAGCGAACCGCGCGTTGCAATAGCCCGGCAGTTAATTTGCGACTGCGGGGCCGGGTCATCAGTTAACTTAAAGTGGGTTTGGATTCGGGTCTGGTTATTTTTGTTTGCTGTGCGCTACTCGCTTCGGTGGTGTCCGAGAAGTGGATGTCGTAGTTCCGGTAATTCTGGTCACTTACCTGGTTTTTTTGTGCATCTTCTAGGGGCCTAATTCAAGGTAAACC
>JAYNPV010000213.1:0-4265 GCA_038113925.1 Gammaproteobacteria bacterium
ACCTGGAGTTACGGGTCGCTTCCAGCTCCACGCCCCGCATCCAGGAGGTTCATATTCTTATTATTCACTGTCTTTGCGATTTAATTGATCGCCAGCTTCTGTTAGGTGAACAGCCATGAACCTGACCCGGTTCCACCCCGTCAGACTGGCAGGAATACTGTTAACCAGCCTGCTGCTGAGTGGCTGCGCCGAAGCAATTTTAGGTGGGGTAGCCACCGGCGCGGTTGTCGCCAGCGACAAACGAACCCTGGGGGCGACCATAGAGGATCAGCAGATCGAGGGCAGCGCACGGCGGCTGGTAAAGGCGAACTCAGCGCTGGCTCAGGACAATCACTTTAGTTTCACCAGCTATAACCGGGTACTGTTGATCACCGGGGAGATTCGCGAAGAGCGCCTCAAGACCGAACTTGACCAATCACTGCGGGCCATTCCCAACCTGAGAAGAATTCATAACGAATTGACCGTGGCTGCCCCCAGCAGCTCCATGAGCAGAATGAGTGATACCTACCTGACCGCCAAGGTGAAAACCCGCCTGCTATTGGAGAAGGACCTTAATCCGAATCGATTTAAGGTGGTCAGTGAAAATGGGCGGGTCTACCTGATGGGATTATGCAGCCGCAAGGACGGCAATCAGGCCGCTCTGGTAGCAAGAAAGACCGCCGGCGTTCAGGCGGTGGTCACCCTGTTTGAGTACCTCGATTGAAAACCGGGGCATCGGCCGTGGATTGTCGCTATCAGCGCAAAATATTCACCACCGATATCACCGCTGCGATCGCCCGGCTGCCGAGGCCGCTGGTATTTACCAACGGCTGTTTCGATATCCTCCACCGCGGCCATATCGACTACCTCGACCAGGCCAGGCAATTGGGCAGCAGCCTGGTCGTCGCCATCAACACCGACGCCTCGGTGAAAAAACAGAACAAAGGCAGCGACCGACCGATCAACCCTCTTGAAGACCGCATGGCCCTGCTGGCGGCCCTCGAGGCGGTGGATGGGGTAATCGCGTTTGACCAACCGACACCGGCGCAACTGATAACGCAGCTGCTGCCCGATATTCTGGTCAAAGGCGGCGACTGGCCGGTTGATAAAATTGTGGGTGCCGATCTGGTTCAGGGGCGGGGCGGGAAAGTAGTGAGTATTCCCTTCAGGTTCGAACGCTCAACCAGCGGCTTGCTCAAGCGCATACGCAACGCGGACAGTAACAGCTAAACCGAACCGGTCCAGCAAGGGCTAGGGACCTGCGGGGGTCCTCGGTCAGGTCACCAGCTTAAGCTGAGGCCTGCCGCCAGAGGAGTTGCCTGAGCCATCGGTCGGGGGCTGAGAAGGTTGATTCTCATCGTCTTCGTTGAAAGTAATGCCGCGGCCGTTTTCTTTGGCATAGACCGCCATGATTGCCTCGGTAGGTACGCATACTTCCCAGTGAACCCCGGAAAAACGGGCGCTAAAGCGGACTGCATCATTATCCAGCGTCAGCCGTTGCACCGCCGCCGAATTGATATTCAGAACGATCTGACCGTTCACCACTGATTCGGTTGGTACCTGCACCCCCGGGCGGGCCGCATCAACCAGAATATAGGGCGTCAAACCGTTGTCGACGATCCACTCATAAAAACCGCGCAGCAGGTAGGGCCTGCTGGAACTCAGCCCATTATTGGCGTCACTCACTGGTCACTCCCCGGCCAGTGCCTCGGCACGGGCTTCACGCTCGACCTGACAAAGGCTCATTCTGAACCCCTCACGGCGAAACAGACGCTGACCGTAGGCCAGTACCGGTGCGGCAGATTTGGGTAACGCAATGTCTAATTGGGGCAACCGCCAGATCAGGGGTGCCAGCGCACAGTCAACCAGACTGAAGGCATCACCCACCGCAAACTCCTGGCGGGAAAACATGGGTGCGACAGCGGCCAGTCCATCCCGAATAACCTTACGCGCGCTCTCCTGGGTTTTTTTGGCCCCGCCTCCGGCAAGCAGGCGCATCATTCCTGAATACCAGTCCTTATCGATACTATCGAGCATCAGCCGGGCTTGCGCCCGGGCAACCGGATCAATCGGCATCAATGGCGGATGAGGAAACCGCTCATCAAGGTACTCCATAATCACATAGGAGTTATGCAGCACCAGGTCACGATCCACCAGTACCGGCAGGTCATTCGCCGGATTTAATTCATAGACCTCCTGCGGCGGGTCAGATTCGTCCACCCAGAGGATATCCAAGACGATATCTTTTTCAAAGGCAACGATTCTGGCGCGTTGGCTGTGGGGACAATCTTTCCCTGAATAAAGATTCATATGTCTGGGTTCCCCTCGCCGTGCGTAGGTGACAGTTTCACCGTCCCGGGCGTGTCTGGATCAATGGACATCTTTCCAGTATTCCCGCTTCAGCAGATAGGCCAGCAGCGTAAACACCAGCAGAAATAAAATCACTTTAACGCCGATTGCTCCGCGCACCAGCTTGGCGGGCTCACCGACATAAACCAGAAAATTAACCAGATCAGTAACCAGCGCGTCAAATTCC
The DNA here is from genome assembly GCA_038113925.1 of Gammaproteobacteria bacterium. Classification (GTDB taxonomy): domain Bacteria; phylum Pseudomonadota; class Gammaproteobacteria; order Immundisolibacterales; family Immundisolibacteraceae; genus QNFC01. Next base: position 2,516 of record JAYNPV010000213.1, read on the forward strand.
TCGTCGGAAAGACTGCCTTCGCTCACCTTCTGCAACTCGCCATGCTCGTCAAGTTGCTGCTCACCCTGCAGGCCAGATAACACCGCCGGCATAGTCGTGCCCGGCAACACGGGATTGTTCACTCCCCAGGGCCGGTCCGTATCAAGGTGAAAGCTGCTCAGGTAGGCATATATCCAGTCGGCACCCCGACTACGCGCGACAAGACTCAAATCTGGAGGTGACTGACCCAACCAGCGTTTGGCATCTTCCGGGTCCATGGCCACCAGCATGTGGTCGGTGATTTTTCGGCCGGTAAACAGCATATTGGCTTCCACCAGCTCTTCACCCAGACCCAAATCCTCAGCCATTCGGCTATAGCGCATGAACTTGGCGCTGTGACAGCTGACACAATAGTTTATAAACGTACGCGCCCCGCGCTGCAATCCGGCTTGGTTACCCAAATTGACGTCAACGTGAACATCGACCTTTGCACCGGCGGCCCAGAGGACACCGGGGGTCAGCAACAGGATTAACACTTTTGTTAATTTTCTCATTTCGATGTCACCCGGTCAGGTTCAGGCAAAGTGTTTTCTATTGACGTGTAAACCGGCATCAACAGGAAAAAGGCGAAATAAATAACCGAGCAGACCCGGGCAATAATGGTTTCAATATCGCCGGCCGGCATGGTGCCCAGCACTCCCAGCAACAGAAACGAGATCACAAACAGGGTTACCGCGATTTTGGTCAGCGGCCCCCGGTAGCGGATGGAGCGCACCTTTGAACGATCCAGCCACGGCAACAGGAACATCACCCCAATCGCACCCCCCATGGCCATTACCCCCATGAGCTTGTCCGGGACGGCCCGCAGGATGGCGTAGAAGGGGGCAAAATACCAGAGCGGGGCGATATGCTCCGGCGTCACCAGGGCATCCGCGGCGGTGAAATTATCCGGCTCCAGAAACTTGCCGGACATTTCCGGTGCAAAGAAAACAATCAAGGCAAACAGAATCAGAAAATCGCCCGCACCAAAAATATCCTTTACGGTGTAGTAGGTATGAAACGGAATACCATCCAGCGGCACACCCTCCTGCCATTTATTTTTCTTGATTTCAATGCCGTCCGGATTGTTGGAACCCACTTCATGCAACGCGATGATGTGAAAGAACACCAACGCCACCAGCAGCAGCGGAATCGCCGCCACGTGCAGGGCAAAAAAGCGGTTCAGGGTGGGGTCGCCGACAGCAAAATCGCCGCGAATCCAGATGGTCAGGGCATCACCAATACCAAAGGGAATAGCGCCGAACAGATTAATGATCACTTGCGCTCCCCAGAAGGACATCTGCCCCCAGGGCAGCAGATACCCCATGAAAGCCTCCGCCATCAGCAGCAGGTAAATCACCATGCCGAACACCCACAATAATTCCCGCGGATTCTTGTAGGAACCGTAGATCAGGCCGCGAAACATGTGCAGGTAAATCACCACAAAAAACAGCGATGCGCCCACCGAATGCATATAGCGAATCAGCCAGCCCCAGCTGACGTCGCGCATGATGAACTCCACCGAGGCAAAGGCTTCCGCCGCCGAGGGCTTGTAGTTCATGGTCAGAAAAATGCCGGTGACTATCTGGTTAACCAGCACCAGTAGCGCCAGAGACCCAAAGAAGTACCAGAAGTTAAAATTCTTGGGCGCATAGTACTGGGCGAGATGCTCGTTCCACCATTTGGTCATCGGGAAACGGGCGTCGATCCACCCGACCAGCCCAAGCAGGAG
>JAYNPV010000214.1:0-4249 GCA_038113925.1 Gammaproteobacteria bacterium
GGCTAAGAGTGGCGGCAGCCGTCGGTATCGGTGAGGGTACCGATGAGCGGGTTGCCGGGCTGGTGGCTGCTGGCGTTGATGCCGTGGTGGTTGATACCGCCCACGGGCATTCTGAGCGGGTATTGCGCCAGGTTGCCTGGGTAAAGAAGAACTTTCCTGAAACCGATGTGATCGGCGGCAACGTTGCCAGCAGCGAAGCAGCCCGGGCGCTGGTAGATGCCGGCGCTGATGGAGTTAAAGTGGGTATCGGTCCTGGTTCGATCTGTACCACCCGCATGGTGGCCGGGGTGGGGGTGCCACAGATCAGCGCCATTGATGCGGTGGCGACTGCACTGAGCGACACAGATGTGCCGCTGATTGCCGATGGCGGTATCCGTTATTCGGGTGATATTGCCAAAGCCCTGGCAGCCGGTGCCTGGACGGTAATGATTGGCAATATGTTTGCCGGCACCGACGAGGCACCGGGTGAAATAGAGCTGTTTCAGGGCCGCTCCTACAAATCCTACCGGGGCATGGGGTCACTCGGCGCGATGGGGGCGGTTGAGGGCTCCAGCGATCGCTATTTTCAGGAAGGCACCGGCGACGCTGATAAGTTAGTCCCCGAAGGCATAGAAGGGCGGGTGCCGTTTAAGGGCAGTGTTGTGCCCATCGTTTACCAGCTTACCGGTGGCATCCGCTCAAGTATGGGCTATACCGGGTGTGCCGATCTGAACGCGTTTAGAAATCGTCCCCAGTTTGTGCGCATTACCGGTGCCGGGGTGAAAGAAAGCCACGTCCATGACGTGTTTATCACCAAAGAAGCTCCCAACTACCCTAACTACTAGCTCCCCCTCCCTCAAAAACGAGAACCCCCCAGAGCCGATGGCCGATATTCATGCCGATAAAATACTGATCCTCGATTTCGGCTCCCAGTACACTCAGCTGATCGCCCGCCGGGTACGAGAGTTACAGGTCTATTGTGAAATCCGCAGTTTTGACCTCGAATTGGATGAAATCAAAGCGTTTTCACCCCTGGGCGTGATCCTTTCCGGCGGTCCCGAATCGGTCACCGCCGGTGACCCGCCCCGGGTCGTTGATGAATTATTTCAATTGGGTATTCCGCTGCTCGGCATCTGCTACGGCATGCAGACCATGACCGCGCAGCTGGGGGGAAGTGTTGAGGGGGCCGAACACCGTGAATACGGTCATGCTGATCTGGTGGTCAGTAATGAATCAGCACTATTTAACGATCTGGAGAGTCACCAGCCGGTCTGGATGAGCCACGGCGACCGCGTGAGCCGGTTACCCGATGGTTTCTCCTCGATTGCCCATACCGCCAATTCGCCACTGGCAGCCATGGCTGACGAAACCAGAAAGTTTTACGGATTGCAGTTTCACCCTGAGGTGACCCACACTCGCGCCGGCAAGCAGATGCTGGATAATTTCGTCCACCGGATTTGTGGTGCGGGGCATGACTGGACTCCTGAACACATTGCCGAGTCGATGGTGGCAGAGATTATCGAAACGGTCGGGGATAAGCAGGTGCTGCTTGGCCTGTCGGGCGGTGTGGACTCCAGCGTGCTGGCGGCGCTGCTGCATCGGGCAATAGGTGACCAGTTAACCTGCGTGTTCGTTGATACGGGTCTGCTCAGGCTGCACGAAGGCGACGAGTTGATGGCCACTTTTGCCGAGGAGCTGGGGGTAAAAGTTATCCGTGTCGACGCCGCAGAGCTGTTTTTTAGTGAGCTCCAGGGTGTGGATGAACCCGAGCAGAAACGCAAAATTATTGGTCGTCTGTTCATCGAAGTGTTCGACCGCGAATCGGCAAAAATAGAAGGGGTCGAATTACTTGCCCAGGGCACTATCTACCCCGACGTGATCGAATCGGCCGGGGCCAAAAACGGTGCCGCTCACCTGATCAAATCGCACCACAACGTCGGTGGCCTGCCCGACGACATGAAACTGTCACTGTTAGAACCCCTGCGGGAACTGTTTAAAGATGAGGTGCGCCAGCTGGGTATTCAGCTTGGCCTGGGTCACTCGCAGGTGTTTCGCCATCCCTTTCCCGGACCTGGGCTGGCGGTGCGCATTCTGGGTGAGGTAAAGCAGGAATATGCTGACCTGCTGCGCCTGGCGGATGCCATTTTTATCGAAGAACTGCGCCGCTGGAACCTCTACGATCAGGTCGCTCAGGCATTTGTGGTATTTCTGCCGGTCAAATCCGTAGGTGTCATGGGGGATGGCCGCCGCTACGATTATGTGGTCGCCGTGCGTGCCGTGGAAACCACCGACTTCATGACCGCCCGCTGGGCTCACCTGCCCTACGATTTTCTCGAGCGCATCTCGGCGCGAATCATCAACGAAGTGCGCGGCATCAGCCGGGTTACTTACGATATCTCCAGCAAGCCCCCGGCCACCATAGAGTGGGAGTGACCGGCACTGGCAGGCAATGTCTGGCACTGGCTGGCATTTCAGCTGAGGGTTAAAGAACTTTCCGCTAAGCGATAGACTGTATGTAAACACAGTATCGCAAGGAAGCGGATCATGCCTCATGTGGCGGCCAGGATGGCCAGCCGGGACGAGAATGCTGGTCGTTACCAGCGCCATTGTCCCGAGCTAACCCTTCTCTATCAGATTGTTGATGAGTATTACCCGGCGTTCGCAGCGCTTATGGCAGAGCAGAGCAGGGAATTGCCGGGCTATGTACAACGGGAATTTGAAGAATTTCTCCAGTGCGGGCGGCTGGAGCATGGTTTTCTACGGGTTCGCTGTGAGTCCTGCCACGCCGAGCACCTGGTTGCGTTTAGTTGCAAGCGAAGAGGGTTCTGTCCGAGCTGCGGTGCACGACGCATGACCGAAAGCGCAGCCTTGCTGGTTGATGAAGTCCTGCCCGAACAGCCCATGCGCCAATGGGTGCTCAGCTTTCCCTTTCCGTTGCGCTTCCTGTTCGCCAGCCGTCCGGAGATCATGGGGCGAGTGCTGGGCATCGTTTACCGCGTCATTGCCACGCATCTGGTCAAGAAAGCAGGACATAGCCAAAAGACGGCCCGCACCGGTGCGGTCACGCTGATCCAGCGGTTCGGATCGGCACTCAACCTGAATATCCATTTTCACATGCTATTTCTCGATGGTGTGTATGCTGATTCACGCCATGGAGCGGCCCGGTTTCGTTGGGTGAAGGCGCCGACCAGTGCCGAACTCACCCAACTGGCACATACCATCGCCCACCGGGTCGGCCGCTTTCTGGAACGCCAGGGTCTGCTGGAACGGGATATGGAGAACAGTTACCTGGCCTCGGATGCGGTGGACGAGGATTCGATGACGCCACTACTGGGGCGTTCCATCACTTACCGCATCGCCATTGGTCCGCAGGCTGGGCGTAAGGTATTCACCCTGCAAACCCTGCCGGCTTGTGATGAGCCATTCGATGCCGGGATCGGCAAAGTGGCGGGGTTCAGCTTGCATGCCGGGGTAGCGGCCAGGGCCGATGAACGCAAGAAGCTCGAACGCCTGTGCCGCTACATCAGCCGCCCGGCCGTGTCCGAGAAGCGGCTGTCGCTCACAAAGACTGGCAACGTGCGCTACCAGCTCAAGACGCCGTACCGGGACGGCACCACGCATGTGATCTTTGAGCCGCTGGATTTTATCGCCCGCCTCGCCGCACTGGTGCCAAAGCCAAGAGTCAATCTGACCCGCTTTCATGGGGTGTTTGCCCCGAACAGTCGGCACCGGGCGTTGGTCACGCTGGCAAAGCGGGGCAAGGGCAAGAAGGCCATGGTGAATGTTGAACCACCAACGCCCGCAGAACGGCGGGCGGCGATGACCTGGGCACAGCGGCTCAAGCGCGTTTTCAACATCGACATTGAGACTTGCAGCGCCTGCGGCGGCGCCATGAAGGTGATTGCCTGTATTGAAGATTCGATAGTGATCAAGCAAATACTCGATCACCTGGAGTACAAAGCAGAAGCCAGTCAGCCCAGGGCGCTACCCGAAAGCCGGGCGCCGCCGGTTGAATGGCACCACGGGTTGTTTGACTGACGAGCCTGAAAACCAGGAGTTCAGGCCAGGATGCTGCGTTACACCACCGCGGCAGGGGGTTGCCGTGCCGGGTGGCTGGAAAGGGGCCGACACTGTAGAAAATGTGGACCGGTTGTTGGCGACGTGAGCGGAATTCAGGCCCTTTCGGGGCCATCGAACGGTTTCCGGGCTAGTCATTCGCAGTCAGAGCTGCTAGCTTTGGGCGAATAGGGCGTTTATTCTTCCTATACTC
>JAYNPV010000215.1:0-4243 GCA_038113925.1 Gammaproteobacteria bacterium
CGTCTGCCTCGCCTAACCATCCTTACTCAGAGCGTATAAAAATCAAGTAACGCGGGCACCAAATCGTTTTTCAGGTGGATAATTTTGCTGGCTATCAACCACTGGTCACCCTGCCTGGTAAGGGTGATTTCATAATCACCAAAGTTCACGTAATGAGCGCCGCGCTGGGGCTGAAATAGCTGCACCATGTAATTGGCGGCCACGTTGATTTCTGCATCGCCGGCGGCGGTGGCGACTATATTGGTGATCAAATGGGTAGTCCGCGGCAGGGGCATGGCGGTGACTGACTTGCCCGATTCAACCCGCATGACCCGCTCCTCAAGTCCTCGGCGCGAGTCGTGGTAGATATGCGAAACCTCTGAATCAGGATCGGTGGTCTGCTCATCTTCGTTGCGCCATGCCGGCACCCAGTAGATCGCCTGTTCGGTATAGAGGTTAAGCCACTGAGCCCACCGGCGCTGGTCAAGCGTGGCGCTCTCGCGGTAGAGCAGGTCTGTGGCGATGGCGGTTGCGGTGTGATCTGACATGGCCATGCTGTTATTCACCTGCTTTCATTAACCGTAACCACTCGCGGTAGCCGGGGTGGATGCCGGTTTCATCACCAAAACCGAGTCCCGCCGGGCTGGCGGTGAGCCTTGCCTGCTGAAAATCGAGCCCGGCGTAGTAATCAGGCTGCGCCGGCGGCGCAGTCATACCCCGGGAAAAACCCTGGGGGTTACCTGCCGAGGTGGCACTGAGCCCCGCCTGACAAAGCTCATACATAATGTTGTCGTCAGAGCTGGCGAGTCCACCGGTGTTAAAAAACTCTTCATACTGGCGAATTCGAAACCGGCGCGCCTCGGCACTCTCCCCTTTCGGCGCCAGGCAGTGTGAGAGCATGCGGGTTTTGCCCGCTGCCAGGGGTTCCCAGGTGCGTACCTGCAGCGACTGGATATCGATGATCTGCAGATTAGGAAAAATGGTGAGATTGCGCTGGCGTAACATCCAGCTGAGACGATCCTGGCCGACATTCTCTCTCACCGCCTCAAAATTTTCCCGATCATAGGGTAGCGGTCGTGCCGCCGGCTCCTGCCCTGGTGCGCCCAATGACCAGGACATGGCATGACCCCGATCGATGCCGACCGTGCCGGCCACTATCTGATCCGCCGGAGCGGTAAACTCGCGAATAGGGTCGGGAACGTCACGGGGATCGCGCTGCATTACAATATCGACAAAAGCCGCGTGAGTGGCGGCAAAGTGGTAGGCATCCAGCCCGTTCTCAAACTGGAGTTTCCAGTTTCCATCAAAGGTATAGGCAGACCCACCGGGCACATACTCCAGACCTTGGGGTGCCTGATCAGCGATCAGGTCAAGCAGCACACGTGCCTCGCCAAGATGCTCCGGCAGGGTCGGCACCTGGTCGGACAGACTGACAAACAGAAATCCCCGGTAACTATCGAACCGGGCCACCGGCACCAGGCCATGGTCGGCCTGAGCAAACGCATCCGGGTAATGGCCGCTCTGCTCAGCGGTGATAGCAACATTATTACCCGCGCTGTCATAGACCCAGCCGTGATAGGGGCAGGCATGGAGTTTTTCGTTACCACTGCCCCGGGGGCAGAGCTTTAACCCCTTGTGGCGGCAGCTGTTGAGAAAAGCGCCGAGCTTGCCATCCTTATCGCGCATGATGATCACCGGCTGGCGGCCAACATTGCGGGTGATGTAATCGTGGGGGTTTTCCACCTCGCTATCGAGCCCGACAAACAGCCAGGTGGATTCAAAAATGCGCGCCATCTCCAGCTCAAAAAGCTGCGGGTCGAGATAGGCATCGCGATGCACCTGAAACACCCCGTCACCGGGGCGGTCCTCTACCAGGTGGTCAAAATCAAAAGGGTGGCTGGCCAGCCGACTCATCGCTGCACACTCTCCGCTCTATCGTGAGCGATAAGTATAGGGCAGCCCAATGCGCTGTCTACGGCCACCGATGGAGATAGCAATCCGAATCAGTAGACCTTTTTCGCGCGCATTCAGGGTCAGGCTTTAGATTTTTGTGAACTGCTCAACGGTGAATCGAGCGGAGTTTGGGGTCCGCTGGAACTAATTATTATGTGCTGCTCCGGGCTCAGTGGGCCAGTTTTGCGCTGGCAATACGGTTGAGGCTAACCCCTGACTCCGCAGCTTCAATGGCAAGATGACGGTGTACCTCCGGGGGAACCCTTACCATGAATTTGCCACTGTACTCCCGAATGGCAATTGGTGCCGGAATGGCCCCACCACCATTAGCCATATCAGAGATGCATTCAGACACAACCGCCCGAATACCCTTTAGCGCGGCTTCAGGGTTTTGATCGAGCCAGCTGAGGCTTGGAAATTCCGCGCACAAACCAACGAACTCGCCATCTTCCTCAGACCACGTAACCCGATAGGTATATTTGTCGACTTCAGGAGCCATGCCCCACCTCAATTTTCTCAATAGCCAATAAGACCTGTTTTACCTGATAGGGTTTAGCTTTGCCCTTGTGGTTTTGAATATTCACTCGGGGGTCGCCCGGCCACGGTGTTTTGTAAATGCAGTGGCTACTGCCGCTCTGACGGGGCTCCCCGAAGTGATGTTCGCAAACCTTTTTCAGATCACTAAAGCGAACCCCTTTCGGATTCGCCTTCATTTGATCAAGTATTTTCGCAATGCTCCCCATACATAAATAGTATCACTATTGATATAGTTCGCAAGGACTCTTTTTGCACATAACGCCAAAATCAGCCGGCGCCGTTAGGCGTCGGCTGCATTTGCTTGTTATGCTCCGCTACAAGGTGCGTTTTGAGACGAACCATAACAGGCAAAGTAACTAAACCGACTATCATCAGTAAGCTAGACGTTGTGGCATTGATGAGCAGGCCTGGAACTGGAAGTGCGCCAAATAATAGACCAGCTGTATACTCAAATGCGTAGATGGCTAGCCAGGCACCGCAAAGAAGAAAGGTGACGTGGAGGATCTTGCCTTGAAGGACTCGGAGGACTCGGGGTCTTTCCACGCCACATTACCTTCCTGCCCGTTTAATAATTCGACTGATCGTCGAGTAGTGCATACTGAAGTAATCGCCTATCTCTTTGATGGTAAATACCCCCGTTTGGAAAGTCTATTTGGTTGCGTCCCGCTCTGCCACTGTTGACCCACATCGGTACGCTTAAATGTGGCTTGGAAAGACCCCAAATTTCCTGTTCGTGCAGTTTTTCGTTAGTTCCATTCTTATTCGTAGTGCGTCCATAAACGAATAACTTTAATGACATGCTCTTCTTCATAGACCTGATAGACAAGCCTATGTTGAATATTGATTCTGCGTGAATATGCGCCGGATAAATCACCCACTTGCTTTTCATAAGGCGGTGGGCTTTGATATGGGTCTTGTTTTATAACTTCTAAAAGAGCCTGAGTCTTTTTCTTTAACCCCGATGTCGATATGTTTTGACTCTCTCATTCCTGGAACGGAAAGCAAATGAAGGGTTTCAGCAATGGAGTTCCAGTCTTCTTCTGAAACCAAGACAGCATTGCCTCTTTTCCCGGTAATTACAATGGGTTGGTGAGTTTCTGTAGTTTCATCAATTAGGGTATATAGCTTAGAACGGGCTTCAGTAGCATTCAAAATAGTCATAATAAATACCTCCTAGCTGAGCGTACGTCCAAACGTACGGTCTGTCAAGGGATATTTTGAACCTACCGCCTTGCTAAGTGGCAACCGAATCGCAGTGTAGGTTTTCCCGAACAGGGCGAATCCGGGTCAGTTCTAATTGTTGGAATGTTAGAACTGACCCTGTGCTTCTCCTTTTTAGAACTGACCCTGTGCTTCTCCTTTTTAGAACTGACCCTGTGCTTCTCCTTTACCACTGTTGACCCACATCGGTACGCTTAAATGTGGCTTGGAAAGACCTCGATGTTTGTGCGCTTAAATGTGGCTTGGAAAGACCTGACCCCGATGTTTTCAAGACTGTAATGCAGAACGCTATGAAAAAGGGTCGTGGCATTGAACGCTACCTAACGTTCATGCTATGTGGCGCAAACGAAGCGCAGCGTAGTTTTCGTCCGAACGAGCGCCTTGTTATGTGTTTTACAATGTCTCATCGTTCAAATAATTGAATATGTTTTCTGTCTCAGCTTCATCAAATATTTCTTCGAAATATTGAATGTAACCGTTTAGCTTATCAAGGGGCAGCACCTTAACATGCTGAAAATCACTTTTTGGCACTTTATTGGTCATTACAATAATG
>JAYNPV010000216.1:0-1619 GCA_038113925.1 Gammaproteobacteria bacterium
CCAAGCCCGATGAACGCCCCGGGAGGCAATATCGCCAGTAGAAATCCGTCGTAATTTTCAGTCAGCGTCAGCGTCCAGCTGCGGGCACTTTCGCCAAACAACAACTCTGCCTGACGCAGCAGGGTGCCATAACCAATCAACTCCCGTAGCCCGCCCAGTAGCGTGAGCACTGCGGTAAAACCCATACCCATAAACAGCCCGTCGAGCAGTGATGGCAGGGGGGAATTACGAAAGGCAAACGCCTCCGCGCGGGCAATGATGGCGCAATTAGTCACTATCAGCGGAATAAATATGCCCAGGGTCAGATAGAGCTGATAAAACCAGGCGCTGATGACCAGCTCGATACTGGTCACGGCGGCGGCAATAATCATCACAAAAACCGGGATTCGCACCTCATCCGGCAAGTAATTACGCACCAGCGAAACCAGCAGATTAGAGACCACCAGCGTCAGGGTGGTGGCCAGGCCCAACCCCAGGCCATTAACCACAGTTCCGCTCACCGCCAGTAACGGGCAGAGTCCCAGCAGCTGTACCAGCGCCGGATTGTTGTGCCAGAGACCGTCGGCAATTATTTTATGAATGGACATGACTCTTAAGGAGGCTCTGAAAAACTCTGGACGAAGTAGCGGGTGATTCGGGAGGTTCAGATTTGAGGCGGGAAACGCACGTAATAGCCGGGCTATTGCGAAGTTTACCCACGACAAAGAGGGACGTTCCGAGCGCCTGATACGAGTTCATGAGTTATTCAGAGCCTCCTTAAGTGTTATTGATTTCAAATAGCTCAATCTTGTGAGCCTGAATATATTCCAGCGCCCGCTTCACGCCGCCCACCACCGCGCGGGGAGTGATAGTGGCCGCCGTTATCTGGTCAAACCGGCCACCGTCTTTGCGTACCGCCCAGCCGGCCGGCTCGGGATCATTAAGGCTCCTGCCGTTAAACCCCAGCACCCAGTCGCTTTTACGTGTCTCGATGGCATCGCCAAGACCGGGGGTCTCGCGATGTTCCAATACTCTGACACCGAGTACCCTTTCGTCTCCGTTCACCGCCAGCAGTAACCGGATCGCCCCATTATAGCCATCCGCGACCTGTGCAGTAATGAGTACCGCCGTCACTTTACCCGCGCGGCGAGCGCGATAAATTTGTTGTTCACCTGCGCCCAGTCGAGGAGCCGTCACCGTTTTCACTCCCTGTTCCAGGGGAGCGTCGTAAAGCTCTTCCGGCACCAGTTCAGCAAGCTGATTACGCAGCGCCTGCGCACGATTAATCTGCACCTGGGGAGTGGCCCAATGATCAATGGTCGCCAATACGCCCGCCCCGGTGAGGGCGACAAGACCCAACAAACCGACATTGGCGCTGATCTTTGAAAATAACCCCCTACTCACCGTAAGCTCGCGGAATAGTAAAGTAATCAATCATCGGCACCGCGATATTCATCAGCAACACGGCAAAAGCCACCCCATCGGGATAACCTCCCCAACCTCGTATTAAATAGATCAACAGGCCAATACCCACGGCATAGATGATCTGACCCCGTGGCGTGGTGGCCGCACTCACCGGGTCGGTGGCAATAAAAAATGCAGCCGCCATGGTCCCGCCGCTGAGCTGGGGAGACATCGGC
>JAYNPV010000216.1:1629-4211 GCA_038113925.1 Gammaproteobacteria bacterium
AAACATCGCCCCGGCGTGCAGCTGCGGATTCACCCAGGCACATATCGTTGCGAACAGCCCCAGAGAGGCCAGCAACGCCAGCGGAATACGCCAACGAATGGTGCCGGTAACCAGCAGCAGCACCCCCCCAGCCAACCACGCCAGAGCCAGCAGGGCAGTCACCCCGTTAGCAAACAGACCAAATAACGGGCTGGCAATCATCGCTTCTGCCACCGGTTTGCCCTGTAACCGGCCGCTACGCATTTGGTCTAACGGCGTCGCCTGGGTCACGCTATCGCTAATCTGCGCTTCCCTGTCATCCCACGGATTATCCGGTACCGGCCAGAGACTCAACTGGGCCGGAAATGCGATCAGCACCACCAGATAGCCGGCCATCGCCGGATTGAACAGATTAAAACCCAGCCCGCCGTAGAGGTGCTTGGCTACTACCACTGCAAAACCCACACCGACAGCCACCACCCAGAGAGGCGCCGTTGGCGGCAAGCAAAACGCCAATAACAAGGCGGTGACCAGAGCGCTGCCATCGAGCAAAGCGGTACGTACCGGCATCCGGCGCATCGTCAAAATGATTGATTCGACTACCAGCGCAGTCACCGCAGCCGTGGCTAACTGCAGCACTACCGGAACCCCCCAGAGCCAGACATAAGCTGCCACCACGGGTAGCAGGGCCAGCAATACGGTCGCCATAACACGACCGACCGAGGCGTTGTTATGGATATGCGGGGAACTAAGAGGCCCGTTGGACTCCATCACTCTGGCATCTCGTTTGAATCAGCGCCTCGGGAGGTCGATGAAGAATTTTCCTCGGCTGGCTCCCGCCGGTTTCTTTCCGCCTGCTGCAGGGATTTAGCTCGCGCCATGGCGGCGGCAACTTCTGCGGAGGGGCCGGTATCCACTTTTTCCGTCGTTGCCTTGCGGCCCTTACGTTTTGCCAGACGGCGCTCGGCCGCCTCGCGTTCCCGGCGTGCGAGCCGTTCATCCCTGGCCAGCATCCGTTCGCGGGCGGCATCGGCCTGAACCAGCTGCGCCCGCTGGTCGCGGATCTCACTTTTTGCAGCCCGATAGTACTGCACCAACGGCAGCTGGCTGGGACAGACATAGGCGCAGGCCCCACATTCAATACAGTCAAACAGGTGATGGCGTTCTGCCTTGCTGTGTTCACCCGATCGGGCAAACCAGTAGAGCTGTTGCGGTAACAGCCCCGCCGGGCAAACGGGGACGCAATCTCCGCAGCGAATGCAGGGCATTACCGGTTGACGGCTAGTGAGCACCGGCAACCGCTGGGCAAGAATACAGTTGCTGATTTTGACAATCGGCACCTGCGGCGAAGCCAGCGCAAAGCCCATCATCGGCCCCCCCATAACCAGCGCATCCACTTCAGCCGAAAGACCGCCGCAAGCTTCAATCAGAGCATCCACCGGCGTACCAAAGAACACCTCGCGGTTTTGGGGTTGAGCCAGCGCATCCCCGGTGACAGTGACCACCCGCGAGGTCAGGGGGCGGCCCGCTACCACTGCATCATCCATCGCGCATAAGGTCGCGACATTAAGACAAACTACACCTATGTCGGTGGGAAATTTGCCCTGCGGTAATTGCTTTCCCAGCAAATTTTCAATGAGCTGTTTTTCGCTGCCGGACGGATAGCGGGTCGGCACGCTGACCAGTTCCACCCCTCTGGAGTGATTGGCCAGAACTCCGTCAAGCTTGTCTGCGAGCGCGCTGAAGGCCTCCGGGCAATCATCCTCAAGGGCCAACACAGCCCGATCGACCTGCAACAGGGCCGCCAGATTGGCGGTCGCAGCAATAACTTTTGCTGGTTGTTCCCGCATCAGCATGTCATCACAGCTAATCCCTGGCTCGCATTCAACCCCATTGATAATCAAAGTCGTCAGCGACCCGCGATCAACCCCATCCAGCTTTAACCAGGTGGGAAAGCCGGCTCCCCCCATCCCGATAATCCCTGCAGATTCCAGCTGCCGCTGCAGCTGTTCAACCGACAGCCCGGCCCAGCCATGGGGGTGAAAATCCACCTGATCGTTGCTGCCATCCGGCTCCAACACCAGTGTCGGCGTCATTAGCCCGGACGCGTGGGGGGCCGGGTGATCAATCACGTCAATAATTTTGCCCGCCAACGGGGCGTGCCACACCGCGCTGCCGGCCGGGGTTGATTCCGTCAGCGCCTGCCCCCCCAGCACCCGTTCTCCCGAGGCGACAATCAGCGGCGTGTCTTTGTCCACCGGCAGGTAAAGCCGCGGCGGGACGAATGCCGACTGAACCGGTAAGTTTGTTGAAGCGGGCACCGCCGGTAATCTGGCAAGCCCGCCTTGAAACCCGTGCAACAACGTCACGAATTAACCGCCTCGGGGGGGTCCTGACCGGGCGCAGCATCGGCGGTTTGATCCCCGGGTTGCGGCCAGTGCCAACTGGCAACCGTAGTTTCCTCGGGAATCATGTAGATACAATCAACCGGACAGGGTTCCACACAAAGATCGCACCCGGTACAGAGATCGGTAACCACGGTGTGCATCAGTTTATTGGCACCGACAATGGCATCAACGGGACAGGCCTGAATACATTTGGTG
>JAYNPV010000217.1:0-4207 GCA_038113925.1 Gammaproteobacteria bacterium
TTTCGCAAATACCGGGGCAAGTACAGTAACATCGGGCAGGTGAGAGCCACCATGGGCCGGGTGGTTACTGGCATAGACACAGCCAGGTTCGATATTGCCCTGACTGACCAGCGCCTTGATGGTTGCCCCCATGGCCCCCAGATGCACCGGAATATGGGGGGCATTGGCCACCAGATTGCCGTGACGATCGAAGAGCGCACAGGAAAAATCGAGCCGCTCTTTCATATTCACCGAATGGGCGGTTTTCTGCAGGGTGACCCCCATCTGCTCGGCAATGCCCATGAATCGGTGGTGATAGATCTCCAGGGTGACCGGGTCGGCCTCGGCGGAGGAACCATCCGCCCGATTACTTTCCTGCCTGTCGTCACACCGGCGAGTGAGCATGAGTCCACCACTCTGGTCACCGACAGCGGCGTACTGGTCGTCGATCAACAAAGTGAACTGGTCCGAAATCACCAGCGCCGGAGTCGGTAATGACTGGTCGGGGGAGACATCCTGCAAAGCGATGCAGGGCAGCGTCTGCCAACGACCCTGGAGATAAACCGAGGTCTCGGTTGGCACGGTAAACGGATAGGCCAGCGACGGATAACGGCACTCTGTCGGCACGCGCCCGGCCTGGCTGATCTCCACCCGAATATTAACCAGTTCCAGGTTATCGGTGCTGACGCGATAGCCGTAATGGTGATGGAACAGCTTGCTAAATTCACTGCAACTGGCCTGGTAGTCCGCCCGATTGATGGTGAGATAACTGTCGCTTCCCTGGGGACGCAGGTCGAGCAGATCACGGCGCTGCAAAGCCCCCTGGGCAGGATCAAACAGGGGCGTGAGTTCATCGACCAGTTGCTCGAATTGCCCGGTTATCTGATCAAGTAGCTCACTAGTGAACGGCCGCAGCAGACTGCGTTCGCGCTCGTGACGGCGGGCGGCGGTGGCAATTCCCCAGGCAGAATAGATCCCCGCCAGCGGATGGATCAGGAGCTTGTTGATGCCAAGTAGGGTGGCCAGTTCGCCGGCGTGAAGTCCCCCGGCCCCACCAAAACTGACCAGCGCGTGATCACGCAGGTCGTAACCACGGGCGACGGAAACGCGGCGAATCGGCTGAGCCATCTGCTGGTTAGCAATTTGCAGATACCCCTGGGCAACCTGCTCGACGGAGAGATTGCCGCCGGTAGCCCGGTTGATCTCATCGGTGCGCTGCGTCAGCGCGAGGCGCGACGCCTGCAGATCGATCTCGCCACGTTGATCAGGCCCGAATTGCCGGGGAAAGGTGACCTGCAGCAAGCGCCCCAACACCAGGTTGGCATCGGTAATCGTCAGCGGCCCGCCCTGGCCGTAACATACCGGCCCCGGCATGGCCCCGGCTGACTCCGGGCCAACGGTCATACGTTGACCGTCAAACCCGAGAATCGAGCCGCCGCCGGCGGCCACGGTTTCGATCTGCAACATGTTGGCGTGATAAGCGATACCGGCGGTGGTCACCTCATGACGAAATTCAAACTCGCCGCCATAACGGCAGACATCGGTGGAAGTGCCGCCCATATCAAAACCAATCAACTGCGGGTGTTGATCAACCCGCTGCGCTACCGCCACCACCCCACCGGCCGGCCCGGACAGTACCGCCTCCTTGCCGGTAAAAGTGCCGGCATCTGCCAGCCCGCCACTGCTTTGCATAAATTCCAGCGGGATAGTGCCCAGCTCTGACTGTAACCGGTTTACATAGCGCAGCAACACCGGGCTCAGATAAGCATCGACCAGCGTGGTTTGCGCCCGATTCACCAGCTTGATCAAGCGCATACAGCGGTGTGACAGGGAAATTTGTTTGAATCCCGCCTCTGCGGCAAGCTGGCCGATGCGAATTTCGTGAACCGGATTAATCCAGCTATGCATCAGCGCCACGGCAATGGCAGTAATGCCGCTCGCTTTCCAGTCCTGCAGCCGTTCGACGATGGGCGCTTCATCGAGCGCCAGAATCACCTCCCCGGCGGCGTCTAGCCGCTCTTTCACTTCACCCACCTGCTGATAAAGCTGCTCGGGTTTCTCAATCGCCAGCGCAAAAATATCTGGCCGGGCCTGATTGCCAATCGGCAGCAGATCACCAAATCCCCGGGTGATCAGCAGCGCGGTCGGCTCGCCCTTGCGTTCAAGCAGCGCATTGGTAGCCACCGTGGTTCCGATACGAACCACCGAAACCTGATCCGATGGAATCGGCTGGTTGTCACTCAGTTGCAGCAGCTGGCGAATCCCGGCCACCGCAGCATCGGCATAAGCCGGTGACTGCGAACGCAGTTTGCGGCTGTGGATCACTCCATCCGGCGCGATCCCGATCAGGTCAGTAAAAGTGCCGCCGCGATCGGCGGCGAACAGCCAGCGTTGGGACAAAGTAATACCTGTCGGCAGGGAAAGAATCCGCGACCGTCACCCTGGCGGGGCGGCCGACTCGGCCGCACAGTATAAATAGAAGCGCGGGTCGGGATCACCGCGAAAGCGACAGCGTCCTAACGAGCGGCGAGCACTAGCAGAGACGGTTGGGCCGCAGGCCCATAGGAAGGATTTCTGAAGCGGTAGAGCAGGTTAGGCTCGCTGGAGATATAGAGGGTGCCATCAGCCCCCAGGGTTACTCCCTCTGCCTGGGGCACGGCATTGCCCCACCCGAGCTGGCGCCAGCCCAGTGATAACCTGGAGACGATCTCGCCTTCACCATTGAGTTCAATGAGCGCCTTTGACTCGTCACTGAGCACCAGAAGGTTGCCATGAGTACCGGCGAAATGAAGCCCGGAGAGGTCGTCCAGATTGCCGGGGGGCCGCGGAGGATGATTGACAAAACGATTGCTGATTATGGTTGCCGGTCCTTGCAGGTCATCACCCAGGGGCACTTCAACTAACCGGGCAGGCTGATCCTCAATCACCATGAATAGTCGCTTGCTTTGGTGGCAGTAGGCCAGGCCTTCCAGGCCGTGGTTGGTGCCTACCGTGTCAACCATTGCCAGCAATCTGCTCTGCTCGTGATCGATCTGCCGGGTGCCGTCGTTAAGGGTGATCTGCATGATGTTGCCGCGCCGCTCTTCGGCCACGGCATACTGATCACCGTACAGGTGGACCAGCGCCTCGGTGTCATGAAATCCATCCAGGGAGATGGTGCGCACCAGCTCCCCTGCGGGAGAATATTCCAGAATTTGCGTGGGGTTATTGTTAACCACCAGCAGGTTGTTGGTCTCGGCATTGATCGCCAGACCGGACGCGTTATCAGTGATGCCCGGCAAGGTAACCGCCTCACCGACCATTTCAAAACGGTTTAGTTGCAGGGGTTCAAACTCCGCAGTGGCTAACCGGGCAGCGTGGCCGGTCGCCGGCACTCCCTGTGCCATCCAGAGACAACCGAATAACCAGACCAGCAAGATGAGCAGGCCCATGCCAAGCTCGGGCAACCGCTCCGGCACCACCAATCCGCTGATCCACCTGCAAAAACGATCAGGCAACAATATCGCCGCAGATCGGGTAGTAACAACCCAATGACCATTGACCTGATGAAACTGCATGACGCGGGACCTCGACCGGTTCAAAAAACGCCGCAGATCATCGGTGATGGCAGTGACTTCTGAATGACAATTTGATTAATTATTTATGACAGTAAAGCGCCGCGCGTTGAACGGAGTCGGGCAGGTATAATCAGCCGTTTTTATCACTGTTTAGCAGAGGGTATTAGGTGGCCAATCCAGCTTCTTCGACCAACCAGAGTCCATTTGAAAAACTTCGCAGCGAGCCGGTTGGGGCGCTGAATCTCACCGTCGAAGAGTATCGCCACCGGGCCACCGGCGCCCGCCATTTCCACCTCGCCTCCGACGATGACAACAATGTTTTCCTGGTGGCGTTTCTGACTGTGCCACAGGACTCTACCGGCGTTGCCCACATTCTCGAACACACTGCGCTGTGCGGCAGTGAGCGTTTCCCGGTGCGCGACCCGTTTTTTCTGATGTTGCGGCGCTCGCTGAATACCTTTATGAACGCGATGACGTCCAGCGACTGGACCGCCTACCCCTTCGCCAGCCGCAACCGCAAGGATTTCCAGAATCTGTTGGGGGTCTACCTGGATGCGGCCTTTTTTCCAAAACTCGACGAACTCGATTTCATGCAGGAGGGCCACCGGGTCGAGTTTGAAAAAACTCCGGAGGGCGAACAGCAGCTGGTGTACAAGGGGGTGGTATTCAAC
>JAYNPV010000218.1:0-4126 GCA_038113925.1 Gammaproteobacteria bacterium
TCCGATTCATCCAGCACCGAGCTACTGGCCGCCAGCACGTCACGTAAGGTGACCAGCCCGACCAGGGCACCTGCATCACTGAGCACGGGTATATGGCGGATTTCAAACTCGGTCATCAATCGACGCGCATCGGCGAGCGTATCCTTAGCCCTCAAGGTTTTGGGGTGGCGGGTCATAATGTCTTCAACGGTGATCATCTGGCTATTCTCCTGATCGTTGGAGCCTTCGCGGCGCTTCAGAGCCGTCCCGGTTATTTATGCATACTCCGCCCTGCCGCGGGTAGACCGGGATCAACTGGCAGCCCGCTCTTGCTGCAGCCTGGCCACCACTGCTTCGCCGACATGCTCCGCCCAGGCGGCGATGGTCAGGGTAGGTGGTCCGCCCAGGGCGTCGGGCACCACGGAACCATCCGCCACAAACAACCCGGGGAGGTCATGGATTTCACCGACGCCATTCACCACGCCTGAGGTTGCCCGGTCACCCACGCAGCACCCCCCCAGTGTGTGTATCGTAAGGGGTTTATCAATAAAATAAATCTTGCGCCCAGTAAGCTGACTAACCTTGCGCCAGGTATTGCGAATGCGCTGGTAAATGGGACTGTTGTCCGGGTTGTAAGTCAGTTGCAGTTTCCCCCGCCGCCAGCTGACGGTGCCATCCTGGGCTTCATCACCGTAGCTGGCGGTAAAGGCAGTACGTTTTAAGCGCTGGCGTATAAAGCGGGGTAATGGCCAGAACTCCACCGCCGGCCAGCCACCACCGCCCAGCACCATGGGATCATGCGGATCTTCATCGCCCTCTTTTAGCTCAAACCCGCCGTGAAACGGCAGACCGGTACTGAGGTCACGATCGGCATCGTTATAGTCCCAAAACGCAAAGTAATCGCCATTGCCTCCAAGGTGAAAACCCAGCCGTGGCATACCCGTGAGGGTTTTGTGCTGATCGCGGCTTTTCAACAGCAGGCGAATGGTATTCATGGTGCCACAGCCAAGAATCACCTTATCGCTGTAGAGGGCGTGTTCCTGGCCGCTACGCAAATCTCGAATATCGACCCGATAACGGCTGGCTGACCCTTCTGGCTGGGCCGCGATGCGCACTACTTCGGTCATATCCCGCAACACCATCCCCTGATCCATAAGCGGTTTGACTGAATGCCAGTCGAGAGTGGTCTTGGCCCCGCTGGGAGAGCCAAAAAAACCGTGATTATGGGGATCGTCATAGTTCATCTGCCAGCGTTCAACCCCCGCTGCGGTGGTCACCTTTTCATGCTTGCCTATCTCATCTGGAAACAGAAATCCCAGCCAGGTGGGTATCGCCTTGCTCGGTCCCTGCAAGGGATCGTCCGGCCCCATACGTTCGGCAGCAGTGTGGGGAATCTGCATTTCCGCATTGGGTTCCACCAGCGCCAGTTTATCGATCACGCTCTGGTAGTGGCGCTCCATTACCTCGGCGTCGACCCCGGGAGCGCGGCCATCCCAGAATTCGGGGGATGCCGGCTTACGCAGTACCGCTGAGTAAACATGGCTGCCACCCCCAACACTGGATGAACAGACCGTATTCAGCCCTCGGCCATGAAATATTTCGATCAGCCCCCGTTTGTTCCACGGCAATCGCCCCCCCGGCCAGAGCCGCGTGTTTATTGATCTCAGCGCATGGGTGAACATACCCCGGCCCCGGGGGAGTACCGCCCGGTCCTCGACCCCCAGGGAGCGAACCGGCACGGTATCCCGCCACGGGCCACGCTCGATCATGGTGACCCGATAGCCCGCTTTAACCAGTGGCTCCGCGCTAAATGAACCGGCGAACCCGCTACCAATAACAATCACATCAGGCGGCTGACCCTGCTCGTATCGACCCACACCCATTCCCCCTCGTTGATGCCCGGCAAAGGGTTTGAGTGTAAGAGCCGATGACCTCGCCCACAACCCAACCACGACCCAAAAAAACCCCCTCTAAAACGGAATATTGGTTCGCAATCATCATTCCCATCGCCAATGGGGTGGTTGCGATCCCCGCCCGGAGTTTTCCATCTTCGATTCGACCCCGACAGGCGGTAAAATTCGTTTATGGTGAACTCGCCCGATGCAGAAACCGACCCACCCGCTGATAGCAACGACCACCTGGTCGCTCATCGCGGCCTCAGAACGGTGCTGTTCACGATAGGCGGCATCTCCCTGGCCCTCGGGGTAATCGGGATATTTCTCCCTCTGCTGCCGACTACGCCTTTTCTGCTGCTCACCGCCGCCTGTTATCTGCGCAGCTCGCCCCGTTTTTACCACTGGCTGCTCTCTCATCCGGTACTGAGTAAATACCTGCTGGCCTATCTCGATGGCAAGGGCATTCCGCGCAGAGCAAAGATCTACACTACTCTGCCGCTCTGGATTAGTCTGCTATTCTCCAGCTATCTGGTGCCGCTGACCTGGGTTCGAATCGGTCTGCTCGCTATCGGTGTCGCGGTGACTATTTATATATGGCGATTGCCCGAGTTACAGCCGGCGTCAGATCAGCAGGCCCGACGTTGATAAACTTCATCCCCCGGCATAGCCCACCGTTACCCATCAGGAGAGGTCCGATGAAACCAGCTCACTTACTGCCCATTATTGTTCTGGTGCTTGTTGGTTCGATACTTTCAGGCAGCTGGTACGTGGTGGATACCGGCCACGTGGCGGTCGAAAAAACCATGGGCACGGTTGACCTTAACGAACAGGGGGCCGGACTCAACTGGAAAATTCCGTTGCTGACTCGGGCCTACGAATTTTCCGCTAAAGAGATAGTGCTCGATTTTAACGACCTGACGCCCAAAGCTCGCGATAACCTGCGACTCAAGGACCTGGATATCAGTGTTTACTACCGCGTCAACCCGGAGGCAATTGCCGAACTGATGGTCAAGTACGCGGCCGCATCCGGCAACAGTAACGAAGCGCTGTTGCCCGCCTACGGCGTGGTCTACCGTGAGGGCCGCGACGTGATTTATCAGCAGGTCACCCAGATCGACTCACTGGAATTGCACCGAAACCGCGACCAACTGCGCGACGGCATTGCAGATAACTTGCAACTGAAACTCGACAGCAAAGACCCCGGCGTATTCACCATTACCCGGGTGGCCGTGCGGGCACTGAATACGGACCCGACCATCGAGGCAGCCATCCAGCGCGCGGTACAGGCACAGAAGAACCGGGAAGCCAAAAAAGTGGAAGTTGAGATTGCCCAGCGCGACGCGGAAATTGAAATCGAACGGGCGCGGGGCATCGCTGAAGCCAACGCCATTATCAACTCCTCACTAACCCCCCAATACCTGCAGCATGAACTTAATGAAGCCCTCAAAATGTTTGCCGAAAATGACGGTAGCGTGGTGGTAATTCCCGCGAATACGCAGGGGTTTAATATGATTCTTGACGGCAGCCATTTAGGCAAAAAATAGGCAACGCACCAGGGCGAAAAACACGGGAACCCCTCACCATAGAGACCTGTCGGCATTAAGGGGATTAAAGTCAGGGGGGCGAGGGTATTGCCGGGAAGGGCTGCAGGAGCAACTTCAGTCGCGATTGCGAGGCGGCGCAATTGCAAGCTGTCGGGCCAAGTATCGGTGCTGTCGATTTCCAGCATCCCAGCACATAGGCGTCTGATCAGACGGCTAACTGAACCTGTTCGCCGACTTCACCCCGTTCTCTGATGGTCAGCCCCGCCGGTACTGCTCAAAGAGCGAAAAAGTCCAGTTTCGGGTCGCCAGCAGCATACTAAAACCGTGGCGGTTGACAATAGGCTGGCGACCATCTTCTTTTAACAACCCGTTAAACTCACTCACCAATGTCAGTAATCGCCGATGCATCAGCTGCACCGAGGCATCAGTAAGCATGCCACTCAGAAACATCAACTGGTCGCCGATACCATCAAAATCCGCCTGTAAAAACTCTGCCCGCACCTGACGATCGAACAGCCCGCGAATCGGACCACCCGGTTGCCATTCCAGCTGTCGCGATACCCGCAACCGGGTCTGGTTATTGGGCAGAAGATCAATCAGGCTCATCCGGTCAAGGCGGTAGAGGTATTGCTGGACCTGCAAGGCAGTGAGGTCGTATTCGTCGCTGATCATCGTCACGGTGTAATCGTTTATCAGCAGGAAAAGCAC
>JAYNPV010000219.1:0-4052 GCA_038113925.1 Gammaproteobacteria bacterium
CATCAGGCACTCGACAAAATGCACTTTGTTGAAAAACTCGGCTATAACGGTGCCGAAGTCATCAACCCGGTCGTGCAGCTGCGTACCGATCAGGAAATTTACGATTACTTCAAGTACATGACCGATCGCTCCGACCTGGCCATCTGCCTGTACCGCACCCCGGTTTCCGGCAAAGTGCTTGGGTTTGAACTGACCGCACGCCTGGCGGATATCGACACCGTTATTGGTGTTAAACAGGGTGACCTGAACCGCGCCGTGACCATGAAAATGCGTCGCGAAATGCGTGAAGATTTCATCATCATGGATCCTTCCGAATACTGGTACTGCGAAGAGCAGCGCGAAGGTGGGCAGGTGCTCTGGGGTGAACTCTCCTACATCCTTTATGGCAAAAAGCGCCATCTGGTCAATGATTACGTGCGTCTCGGCCAGGAAGGTAAATACGAAGAGTCCCGTGCCGCCTGGGCCGAGCTGGCGCCGGTGCGTAACTACTACGAAGATGAGTTTCTCTGGACCATCGCGGCGACCGCTACTTATGCCAGCGCCCTGGGTACTTTGAAGCACTGGTACGAGGCGATTGGTCTGAAGGCCGGACCCTGTCTGGCCCCGGTAGAGACCCCGACCGCAGCTCGTGGTGAAGAGATTAAAGCTAAATTGATCGAGCTGGGCGTCGCCTGATTTCGTTCCAAATTAGTGATTAAATTACGGCCCCGGTAATTCTTTGCCGGGGCCGTGTTTGGTTTAGGCTGAATGAAATTTAAAGGGAGTGAGTGATGCGATTAGTAGTGTTAGGCGCGGGAGGACTGGGTTCCGTAATTGGCGGTTATCTGGCCGAAGCAGGCGTCGATGTGACCTTGATTTGCCGCCCGGCCCACGCCGACGCAATCAATGCCAACGGCCTGAGCATTATCGGTCAGCGTGGAGAGCATCTGGTTAAGGAGAATATTAGCGATACCTTTTTCTCGGTGCAAAACAACATCGTCAAGGAAACCGAACTGGCAGAGTGGTGCGGTGATCCCACCAAAGTAATGGGAGCTTCCACGATTGAGGGCGGTTACCTGATTGGACCGGGTGAGGTGAACAACCACATGACCGTAGACTGCACCGCCTATTTCGGTGAGCTCGATGGCACCATTAGTCCTCGGGTTGAGGCGATTACTGACGCCTTCAATAAAGGCGGGTTGCCGACTAAAGCAGTCACCTACATACAGCAGGTGTTGTGGGAGAAACTGACCCAGATTGCCAACGCCTCCACCTTTGCGGTCTCGACCCTGGCCGGCAACACCGAGCTGGATTTCGTTCATGGTTTGCTGGTTCGTGAAGGCGCGGAACACTACGTGGCCATTGCCCGCGAGCTCCTGTCGGTCTATACCGCACAGGGATACGAACCGCAGAACTTTTACGCACCCATCTCCCGGTTGAAGCAGATTTACGAAATTAAGGATGACGAAGAGGCGATCCAGACCATGCTGGGCATGGGTAAGCAGCTGGAGGAGCGGGGTTATAAGGGGACCACTTCCATGCATGATGATGTGCTCCGCGGACGTAAGACAGAAGCCGATTACATTATCAAGCCGTTTATCGACAAGGCACCCGAGCTGGGTCTCGAAGTACCGACCATTACCGCCTGTTATCGCATTATCAAAGTGCTGGATAACTACCTGAAATAATGACTCCTTAAGCAATTGATGCACCCTGGGGCAACCCCAGGGTGCATTTTTTTTGCGCATGGGTTTAATCGCGGATCTGACAGGTCATTTCATCGTAACGGTCGGGCGAGTACACTGTGCGCCCGAAAATGGATGGCGGTTTCGACCACCCATGGCACCGACACTAGCGAACAGGGTTACAGAATGAAAAAAGTACTGGTCACCGAGGCACTCGATCCGGAAGGCTACGAGATGCTGGAGCAGCATTTCCAGGTGGATCGTCGTGAGACCACCAGCGAGGAAGAGCTGATCGAACTTGTCGATCAGTATGATGCGCTGATGATCAAGACTTATACACGGGTCTCCGCTGCGGTCATCGACCGCGCCACTAAGCTGAAAATGGTTGCCCGTGCGGGCACCGGGCTGGATAAGGTTGACCTCGAATACGCCAAACAGAAAGGGCTGATCGTGCGCAATACGCCGGATGCCAACACCACCTCGGTGGCCGAGCTGGTGTTCGGCCTGATGCTGAGTCTGTCCCGCAACCTGGTACCGGCGCACAACTACCTGAGCGCCGCCGAGGGTTGGGACCGGGATCGTTTTATCGGTTTCGAGCTGGCCGGCAAGCAGCTGGCCATTGTCGGTTTTGGCAACATCGGTAAAAAAGTCGCCCGTCGGGCCGAAGCCTTCGAAATGCAGATCGCCTGCTACGACCCTTTTGTTGACGCTGCGGCCATGGCCGAACACGGTGTGGATAAGGTCGAAGATGTCAATGAGTTGTTGAACGCCGCCGATTACGTCACCGTGCACGTGCCGCTGTTGGATTCCACCCGCCACCTGCTCGGTGCTGAGCAGTTCAAGTCAATGAAATCGACCGCGATTATTGTCAATACCGCCCGCGGACCGGTGGTTGATAACAAAGCGTTGGTGACGGCGTTGCGTGAGGGACAGATCTCCGGAGCCGGGCTCGATGTATTTGAGACCGAACCCCCGGAAGATCCGCAGCTATTGGAGCTCGCCAATCTGGTAATGTGTCCCCACATCGGGGCGGCGACTCACGAAGCACTGCGCAAAATGACCACCCAGGCCGCCCAGGCCATCATCGACGAACTGGCCTAGGCCAGTCCCGCTACCGAAACTTCGGTAAGGACGCTCACTCATGCTCGACCCGCAACTGTTACGTAAACATCCTCAACAGGTTGCCGACCGGCTTGCGGTACGGGGTCTGGTGCTTGATCAGCAGACGCTAGCCGAGTTGGAGGCAGAGCGTCGTACCTGGCAGGTGAAAACCGAAACCCTGCAGGCTGAGCGCAATCAGGCCTCGAAGTCCATCGGCAAAGCCAAGGCGGCCGGTGAGCCGGTCGATGAAATACTGGCCTCAATCGCTGGACTCGGTGAGCAGCTGGACCAGGCGGCCGAGCAGTTGAGCAGGGTTCAGCGGCAGTGGGATGAAATAGCGCTATCACTGCCCAATATGCCCGATGAGAGCGTACCCGCGGGTAGCGATGAGTCGGCTAATCTACAATTACGTCGCTGGGGAGAGCCCCCGGCATTTGATTTTGAACCGGCTGACCACGTTGACGTTGGTGCTCGCTTATCGGGGCTCGATTTTGAGGCCGCCAGCGGCATTGCCGGTTCCCGGTTTGTGGTGATGACCGGCCCGGTTGCCCGACTGCATCGGGCCCTGGCGCAGTTTATGCTCGACCTGCATACCACCGAGCATGGTTATGAAGAGATATATACCCCTTATCTGGTTAATGCAGACAGCCTGCGCGGTACCGGTCAGCTCCCCAAATTTGAGGAAGATCTGTTCGCGGTCAGTGATGATTACTACTTGATTCCCACCGCCGAAGTGCCGGTGACCAACTGGGCGGCCGGACAAATACTGTCGGCGGAACAGATGCCGAAGCGCTTTGTCGCCCATACCCCCTGTTTCCGGCGGGAGGCGGGCAGCTACGGCAAAGATACCCGTGGCATGATTCGCCAGCATCAGTTTGATAAGGTCGAGCTGGTCTGGCTCTGCCGCCCCGGCGAATCGTGGGAAGCGCTGGAAACCCTCACTGGTCATGCCGAGCAGGTGCTGCAGCGGCTCGAGTTACCCTATCGAGTGGTCAGTCTGTGCGGGGGTGATTTGGGATTCAGCGCCGCCAAGACTTACGATCTGGAGGTCTGGCTGCCGTCTCAGCAAACCTACCGTGAGATTTCCTCTTGCAGCAATTTTGGTGATTTTCAGGCCCGGCGCATGCAGGCGCGCTGGCGCGATCCCGAAACCGGCAAACCGGCCCTGATTCACACCATTAATGGTAGCGGGGTAGCCGTGGGTCGGGCCCTGGTGGCGGTAATGGAAAACTATCAACAGGCTGACGGTAGCGTGCGTGTCCCCACCGCGCTACAAGCCTACATGGG
>JAYNPV010000220.1:0-4031 GCA_038113925.1 Gammaproteobacteria bacterium
CCCTAAATCAGATAGCTAAAGTGCTTGGGTCGGTTTGACGACCCGGATCAATATTTCTACCCGCAGCCTATGGCATAACCATCCCGTTACTCAAGGAAGAGTGACGGATTTAAAAAACATAAGGAGTAACAGAAAATGACCACCATTGACCACCCCTTTGCCAGGGCTTTACTGCCCCTTAATGCTGAACAGATTTCCGCCACTGCGCTGACCTACGCTGATCGACTTGGTGAGCTCTACGGCGTTAGTGTGACCCTGTTATTCGTGCTGGAGCTTGCGGGTCACAGCGCCGGCGCTGGTTTTGCGGATGAAACCCCGGAACAATCTGAAAACCGCATCAACGCTTTGGTAAATCAAAAAGTGCGGCCGTTACTGCAATCTGCTGAAATCGAGCGGTTAATCATCCGCCAGGGTAAAGCGGCGGATGAAATCATTGCGGTGGCGGATGAACTCGATGTCGATATAGTGTTGATGGGCTCGCGCGGCAAAACGGGCTTACAGCACATGATCATGGGCAGCGTTACTGAAAAAGTGGTCCATCTGATCAACCGGCCGGTGCTGACCATTCCCGTGAGAGAGTGAACTGCTCGGGAGTTGAGGCAGAGACCGAATGGGAATCCCTGCAAGCGACCGGCGATACCGCCACCGGTCAGATCAGTGGATAGCCTTCACACGCAAGCAGGATAAACAGGATCGTGCCAGCTAAGATAAGGAACTGCGAATAACAGAATTTGATAGAGCGGAGGAGAGAGGAATGACTGTGAAACGTCCGTTAATGATCGACGGTGACGGCCATGTTTTTGAAGACATTGCCGCCATTGTGCAGCGCATGCCCGCAGACGCTCGCGAGGTGCCTATCATTGCCATGCAGGGCCCCTTCCCACCTCTGGACAATCTACACCAGGCGCTCTGGCAGGCACCGCCTCAGGCATTTGAGGACCCTGGGGGTATCACCGGCTGGTCAGAGTTTCTCGATTCCGCCAACTTTGCTGCAGCAGTCCTCTATCCGACCATCGGCCTCTCTTATGGGCGCATTACCGACAAGGACCTGGCGATCTATACCTGCCGGGCTTATAACGACTGGTTGACGGACACCTACGACCACCGGGACAGTCGCTTCAACGGCCTGGCATTAATCCCCATGCAGGATCCGGACGCCGCAATAGAAGAACTACACCGCGCGGTCACTGAGCTGGGCATGGTTGGTGCCATGCTACCGCCCACCGGCTTACCGATGTTATTGGGACAGGAGTATTACTGGAAGGTATTTGCCGCCGCTGACACGCTTGGCTGCGCCCTGGCATTACATGGTGGTGCTCACCAGAACATGGGCATGGATAATCAGGGCATATTTGCCGCGGCTCACGCGCTGGGCCACCCTTTTGGCTTGATGCTGAATTTCACTGACATGTTGATGAACGGCGTTTTTGAGCGATTCGAAAATGTTCGTTTCGGATTTATGGAAGGCGGCCTCGCCTGGTTTCTACTGTGCATGGAACGTTGCAGCGGTTCATACGGTGCCTTCAAACCCATCGATCCACGAGGAAACTATCTTCAACTGGGGAAAGCTGAGAAGGTTGCCGACCGCATCCTCGGTTATATTCGCAGTGGTCGCCTGTTTGTCGGGGTCGAGGGTGATGAACCGGCATTGAGTTACGCGATTAACAGCTACGGCAGCGACGCCTTTGTTTTCTCCAGCGACTATCCGCACGAGGTCAACAAGGAAACCATTGAAGATGAAATCGATGAATTGATGGAGCTGGAAACCATTACCGAGGCAGATAAAGCCAAGGTTCTGGCCGGCAATGCCCAACGCTTTTACGGACTATAATTTCCACTTGTTGCCCCCGTCATCAACCGACGACAGATACCCACGTGTGGGGGTTCGCCTGCTTAGTGGGGTCCCGACTAATAGGTGGACGGAGTGCTTTCACCTCTTCCCCCCAATTCCATTCGCAATCTTATCTGGGTCAAACCCATTACCTGCTGCGCCGGCATGAGGCGCACCGAGAGGCCGGCCCCCCAAACAGAACCGGATGGTAAGCCGCTGACTCCGGGCCACTTGCGCGCCAGTGCGCGCTTTCGACGGCTGCCCGTTGGTTTCACTTTAAACTAGGGAGTAATGCCACCAGCCCCCGTGAGAAATCGATGAGTCCGCCGCCTACTATCAACCAGTCTGAATTACTCCAGCGACTAAGTCATTTGCTCGGCAGCAACCTGATTGCTGGTCACCAGTTAACTGAACCCCTGAGCGAACCCCGGGGGATGTTTACCGGCCAGCCGCTAGCCATTGCTCACCCGGTAAGCCGGGCCGAAGTGGTTGAAATTGTTAAATCCTGTGCAGCAGCGAAGGTTTCTATTGTTCCCCAGGGCGGCAATACCGGCCTAACTGGCGCCAGCATGCCGGATACGGCCTACCAGTCATTGTTGCTCAACCTGAGCCGTCTCGATCAGATCCGATCCATTGATATCGATGGTGACACCCTGATCGCCGAAGCGGGCAGTGTCGTCGCCACCATCCAGCAAAACGCCGAGCAGGCCGGCCGCCTGTTTCCACTGAGCTTTGCCGCCGATGGCTCGGCCCAGATTGGCGGCGCCATCAGCACTAACGCCGGCGGCACCAATGTGCTGCGGTACGGCAACACCCGCGAGCTGGTTCGGGGACTGGAGGTGGTATTACCCGATGGCGAGCTGCTCGACGACCTGCGCGGCTTACGTAAGGACAATACCGGTTACAACCTGAGCAATCTTTTTATCGGGGCTGAGGGCACTCTGGGCGTAATCACGGCGGCCAGTCTCAAACTATTTCCACTGCCGAGGCAGCGAGTGACCGCATGGGTAGCGCCGGTGAACATTGATCAGGCGCTGAAATTACTCAGCTCCCTGCAGCAGCTTACCAATGGGGCGGTTAGCGGCTGCGAGCTGCTGTCGTCTACCGCAATGGAATTCGTTAGCCGCCATCTCGATATTCAGTTGCCACTGCAGGACAACCCGCCCTGGCAACTGCTGCTGGAACTCACCGACCCGGATCAACAGCGACCGCTGATGACTATGCTGGAAACCACGCTGACTGCCGCGCTTACCGAGGGCAGCATCAGTGACGCGGTGATCGCCCAGAATCTGCGCCAGGGCAACGAGTTCTGGCGATTACGGGAAGCGGTATCAGAGTCACAGAAATACGAAGGCGCTAGCATCAAACATGACGTCGCACTGCCGTTGAATCGGTTGGCTGAATTTGTGTCAGCAACTCTACCGTTGTTAGCAAAACAGCTGCCCGGCGTACGGCCCTGCGTTTTTGGCCATTTGGGTGATGGCAACCTGCACTTCAACCTGAGTCAGCCACCAGGAATGGAAACCGCCCGATTCCTTGACCAGTGGCAGAGTTTTAATCGTCTGGTACATGATCAGGTGGACCGCTTCGGGGGATCAATTTCAGCCGAGCACGGCATCGGCCAGCTGAAAAAGACTGAGCTGCAACACTATAAATCGCCGGTGGCCCTCAAATTAATGCAACAAGTGAAACGGGCCATTGATCCGCACAATCTGATGAATCCGGGGAAGGTGCTCTCCGACACTGAATCTGATTCAACCCCGCCCTGACCAGGGTCTATACACGGCACCTGCATGGCCGACTGCTGCCTATCGTTAGCGCTCGAAAAACCTGCATTCTCCTAGGTCAGACTGCTATCGGTCAGGCGTTGTCCTTGAGTCGCCGTGTTTCGCCCATCACCTCATCCAGAGGCGCGCCCACCTTGCCGATGGTCTGTTGAAGATCGGGACTATCGGGACGTAAAAAGGGATTGGTCGCTTTTTCCAGGCCCAGGGTTGTCGGCACCGTCCATTGATTGGCTGCCCGTAACTCGTCGACCTGTTTCACCCGAGCCTGTAAATCGGCATTCTGGGGTTCAACCGTTAACGCGAAATGACCGTTGCTCTGAGTGTATTCGTGGGCACAGTAAAGTAAGGTGCTATCGGGCCATTTGAGAATTTTTTCCAGCGACGACCACATCTGCTTGGCGTCACCCTCAAAC
>JAYNPV010000221.1:0-4027 GCA_038113925.1 Gammaproteobacteria bacterium
GGTATGTGGCATGCATTTACGCTGCCCTGGTTCTCATGGGCAATTCATCATGCCACCGGGATGACTCTAGTAGGAATCATTCAGAAATATGTACAACTTTCCGCCAATTGGCTGACGTGGCTACGGCCGTTACGCACTGCTCTGACGTTAGTTTATGTGTCACTCGGCTTTATCTTCGTCTACTTTAATGATTACGACATAGCACTGGAACTCTACCTGGGTTATCTGCGTTGGCTGTTCAGTTGGACCGGACTCACCTAAATGGGTATCACCAAAAAATTCGCGTGTCTCAAAACCAGATGGCGGGCCTGGTGCAAGACCAATCGAATGCTGGAACCAACGCTTTCTCCCATTATCGCTGCAACGGTAACCTTGCTCTTGCTTGTCCCGGTTACCCGAGCTGTCATCTCAAACAATCTGCATCTGACCGTCAGCCGCGAAGACGATATTCGCGCGCATATGTCGATCCGTTTAATCAGCGCGCCTGATGAACGACCAGCGGTCTTCAATCTGGGTGGCTCAAGCCTACTGCGCGCGGTTGATGAAGACCACGCGCTGGAGCAGGAATTTAATAACCAATTTCAATTCTATAACCTGACCACCCCAAGCCAATCCAACGTCGAGAGCTTGATACTGCTGCAATCGATCGACCTGCGCGCGCATGATCTGGTGGTAATGCATGTGAACATTTCCCGATTAAACACACTGAGCCCCTTAAAGCACTGGATATGTAATCCCTATTTTTACACCATTAATCCTGGTGACATTATTGCTGTACTGAATGAGATCGGCGTTCCCACCGAGGCCAACCCGATGTGCCACATAACCTGGCTTTCGCGCCACAAGCTACTAAAAAGAATGGCCCGGAATTTACTTTTGGGTGACGAAGCGCCAATGTATGCCGGTATTTACCCACTGCCGTTGGACCGTGACCGGGAAGCGCTTGAACTGAGGCGTGCTGACCGGCTGGCAAAACAGGCCGATCCCAAATTTAATGATAGTTGGTTGGTACTACACCAGGAGAAGGCAGAGGCAAATATCGAGTTGATAAAACGCATGCATGATTATGTGCAGCGCAGGGGAGCGCAATTCGTGCTCATTGACCTACCGATGAATCGAGACTGGTTCCTTCAATATCATGGCGACTGGTTCCCATTTGAGCAAGCGTACCACGAACTGTTTGAGTCAGTACGGCCAACGGGCATTGACTACCGCGATCTACGCAATATGCCCGGTTATAGCGACGAAGACTTTTATGATCATACCCACATGATCGAACAGGCGCGCAAAAAATTTCTGCCGACCTACAAGGCAATCGTATTAGAAAAATTCCAGGAAAGTAGGCAGCCATGAATATTGCCCACTACTTGTTGGCTACGGCCATGAAGCGATCTGCGACGTCGACCGGGTTATACCAATTCGGTGATAACCCGGCGACAACACCTGAGATGTTTTTAAGCAAGATCGCTGGCCGCGTCGAACAACTCTCTGGTTCCGTGACCGAAGGCGAAATGGTTTTAGTTGCCTCCGGTAGGGACTTTGATTTCTTTATCGACCTATTTGCCCTCTGGACTCTTGGGGCGATTGCCATCCCCTATTCGCCCGCAGACGGCCCCGAATATTTGCAGCAGATAAGACAAATTTCAGGCGCTGACTACTGCTTGAATGGGCACCTTTCCACACCAAAAACCTACAGCCATCTAACAATCGAAGATATTAATTTCACTGACCGGGAGCCGGAACTGCCCTGCGCCGTGCTATTTACTTCAGGCTCCACCGGGACGCCAAAAGGCGTGTTACTTTCTCAATATTCGCTACTCAACAACGCCATCGCTACCTTGTCCATCACCCGCCTGGAAAAAGAGCGTTTATTTGTTAACGTACCTTTTCATTTCACCAGCGCCATATGTCATTTTTTGTCAGCATGCCTGTCTGAATCAACGTTCCTGGGTAGCGAAACCAGACTGATATTCTCCGATTTCGTCCAACAATTCGTATCCCTACAGGCCACAGGAATCGGCGGAGCGCCAGTTCAACTACGCTGGCTGGCAGAAGCAAGCGGTGCAAATGCTGACTACCTGAAAAGCAGCCTGAACTTTGCATTCTCTTCTGGTGACCACCTTGCCGTGGAGATTTCGGAGAAGCTCCGAACAAACTACCCTAAGTGCCAACTATTCACGGTTTATGGCCTAACTGAGCTTGGCGGGCGGTTTTGCATCCTTCGGCCGGAAGAGACAACTTGCCATGCTGGCAGTGTCGGTCGGCCAATCCCCGGCTTAACCGTTGAAGTAGTTGACGCCAACAGCGGCGAACCCAAACACGCTGGTGACGAAGGGATAATAGTCGCTGCTGGAGAGCTGGTCGCGTCAGGCTATTTAAACAACCCAGTCGAAACCAGCGAGGCATTTCGGCGTGGGAACCTCTACACTGGCGATCTAGGTTATATAGACATAAACGGGTACGTTTTTGTCACCGGGCGCGAAAACGACGTGTTCAAGGTCAATGGTAAAAAAGTTTCAGCTCAAAAAATCTCCAGCGCATTGATGCTCAGTGATTACTTTAGCGATGCAGCGGTAATTAGCTTCCACATTCCCATTTTTGGCACCGTACCGATAGCCTGTTGTGTAATTACTGAGGGTAAAGAATTTAAACGTGGAGAAGTGCTAAAACTCCTCCGCGAAACGCTGCCGAACAATCATATCCCCCATGATTTCGTAATGTTGGAGGAAATCCCGCGTACCGGATCGGGGAAAGTTAAGCGCGCAGAACTAAAAACTCTCGTTGAGCAACGATTGAATTACGCGATCTAACTGCAACCTACCGATCAAAATCTAAAATGGAAAAATCACAAATTAGACTGTCGAATGAAATTGAAATTCCAGGATTATACGTCTTGCAGGGAAGGGTACTTTGTCGTCGATCTATCTAGGCCGCAATTTTAAAATCGCTCGTGTCTACATCTATTTGATCCGCGCGATGGTGAGGGGTGTCACTTTGCCCTTTTGCTGGGCAGGAGAGTCAGTTCTTAAACACCGCACTCGACTGATAACCCTACGCCTACAGAACTCTCTGCCCATCGAACTGGCGTTGAGCAGTGGCGACACAGCCGTGCAGATTGGTACGCCACGGCCGCGCACGGTTAGCCGGTTTCATAAAATGGTTGGGCCAACTGGCAGGGTCATTGTTTTTGAAGCCGAACCAGACAATATAACGCGGCTGAAAGTTGCCTTTCCCGCCGATAAATTTCCTAATATTACGATTGTTGCTGGTGCCGCCTGGCGCGTGTCGGGTCAGGGCAAACTATCCATCAGTCCCTATAGTGGGGATCATAAAATAAACCTTAACGATATACTCGTGGATAATGATTTGCGCGAGGGGAATCAACAGATGGAAACCATCGACTGCACTTTTTTCAGCATAGACGACGTGATGGCAGACCTGGGCCTCGAAACCCTGGATTACCTTTCAGTCACCGTAAACGGGGCAGAGCTTGAAGTGTTACATGGTGCGGAAAAAACCCTACGCCACAGCCCGAATGCCAGAATTTACGCAAAAGGACACGCAATGCAGCAGGACGGAACACCGTTAAATCGCGCGATAAGGATCTGGCTCGAATCCTTAGGCTTTGCCACCATAAAAACTCGTGGAGAACCCTCATCAACGATAGACAACAGCTGGCGTTGGCGCGCGGGGGATGTCTACGCCTGGAAGCCGAACTACGTTGTTGATAAGCCAGCTTCTGACCAACTTTAGTTTCCAATTAAGCAAACGTGGCTCTCAACGACGATGTTGCCTGGCTGATCATGACCGTTGGCTATATTTGCCTAGCGGTTTTGCCATTAATCTGGCTGTCCATCGGACTGCAGTCACCCTTGGGCGTGGTACGTCGCAGCCGCCTGGATATTTTTTCCCCCGTTTTCCTGGTATCCGGAGCGCTGTTTCTCGGCACTACCCTCCGCACCTGCTTTTTAATGCTTGGCCAGCCCGCCCCGGAACGCATTCAACGACTGCTGGGCAACAATGTCCC
>JAYNPV010000222.1:0-2917 GCA_038113925.1 Gammaproteobacteria bacterium
GTTTATTCGCTGGCCGTAGCCGACTGTGCCAATCCCTGACGGATCAACCCGACCCCTCGCCCCTCAATAATCAGTTTCTCGCGGTTCAGGTCGACCTCGATGGGCACGAAATCCGGGTTCTCTGCCCGAAGTTGCACCCGATTTCCCCGGCGTATGAACCGTTTCACGGTAACCTCGCCATCGAGGCGAGCGACCACTATCTGGCCATTATTTACCTCAGCGGTACTGTGTACCGCCAGCAGGTCTCCATCAAGAATACCGGCATCGCGCATGCTCATGCCGCGCACCCGCAGCAGGTAATCCGCTGCCGGCTTAAAAAAATTGATGTCCAACGGCACATACTCTTCGAGGTGCTGTTCGGCCAGAATCGGCTCCCCGGCGGCCACCCGGCCCACCAGCGGCAGGCCTTCAGGCCGGGCCACATCAGCCACCAGACGAATACCTCGGGAAGTCCCATCCAGCAGTTCAATAACGCCTTTACGGGCGAGCGCCCGCAGATGACTTTCCGCCGCGTTAGGAGAACGAAAATCAAAGTGGGTGGCAATTTCCGCACGGGTGGGTGGAGCACCACGTTGATCGATTCGGTCACGAATCATCGTCAGTATTTCCGCCTGGCGGCGGGTCAGGGTTTGCAGGGAGTTCATTCACACCGGCCGAAGTTGATAACTGGGTAAATATACAGCAAAAACCCGATAAGGTTTTCCCCGTCCGGCTAACACTATTTACTAATCAGTCGCGGGCCGCTAATCGGCACAAGCCACGCATTGTTGCGCATCGGGCAACACCTGCAGACGGCCCTCGGAAATTGCTTTGCCACAGCTATCACAAATACCGTAACTTCCTTCCTCGATACGCTGCAGGGCACGGTTAACTGTGGTCAGTTCGTCTACCGCCGCATTACCCAGGGCATCAATCACTTCGTCATTTTCATGATCCACCGCCGCTTCGGCGGAATCCGCCTCTACCGGCCGATCCAGGTGACGAACATCATCACTGATCTTACCTATACGCTCCTCCAGTTCACGCTTGCGCTGCTCAAGTCGCTCTTTTACTGCCGCTGATGTCATTTGGTTACCTCTTTAGTAGCCAGGCAGTTTATTCTCGCTTGAGGATAGAACAACTAATCGAGATCAACTCCGCGTCAAATTCAGCGCTTGTCAATCTGCTGCAGCGCCAGGGTGACATTCTCAAGTAGCTGCTCCCAGGTGAGAGCCCCCTGGGCTACCAGTTGGCCTTCCAAGACCAGTGCAGGTACGCCGCGAATACCGAAAGAGCGCGCCCGGGCCATGTCATGTTGCAACGCTTTAATGGCGTTTTCTTCTTCCATGGCTGCGGACCACTGCTGCCGATCCAGACCAACACTTTCGGCGCAATCCGCAAGCACTTGCGGGTCGGCAATATTGCGACACTCGCTGAGGTGCAATGTCTGGACCCGGTCAAAATAATCCCAGTATGCGCCCTCCCCGCCCAGGGTGCGCGCCGCCTCACAGCCCATTAATGCCGGCACCGACCAGGGGTAATCAAATTCCCGCTCGGCCATCAAGTCGGGCCGCATACGGCGGCCATCATCGTGATCATTGGCGGCACGCCAATGGTTGAGTATTTCCGCTTTGCCCTTAACTTTGTCACCAAAGATTTTGTCTAGAGCATCGGGCTCGGGGGCCAGGGCGAAGCCCCTCTGCACAATCTCAAAATCGGGGAACCGGTCGGCGAGTTGCCGCACCCGAGGCGATAAGGCGTAACACCAGGCACAGAGCGGATCATGGAAAAACTCCAGCAACATGGGTCAACTCCCCGCGCTAGTTTTAATGTTCACCAACCAGAGATGGCCGGTCAGCATACTGACCGGCCATCCCACCCAACTCAGACTGCTTGGCAAGGGACTCTCCGCCCCCGCCTCACTCGATCAACCGAGCTTGGGCATTACTTTCTCAGCAAATAATTTCATTGAGTTGGCGACTTTGTCATGGGGCATGGCACCCACATTGGTCCAGAGAATAAAATCGTCTACCCCGGTGGCTTCCTGGTACGCCAGCAATCGGTCAACCGCCTCTTCGGGGGAACCGAATATGGCAAATTCGCTGCAAACGGCATCGTAGGTCAGGCCGTCCACGATTTCGCCAAGCTGCAGGTAACCCTTGTAACTATCGGGAAACTCCTCATGCTTGCGCTGCAGACGGCCCATCATATCGCCCATCATCGACTCAATAATTTCGTAATAACTCATCATCGCCCGCTCAATATCCTTGCGGGCGCGGTCGCCATCTTCATCGATGTAAACGGGCAGCAGAACCGGCGTACGGTGCTGGGACTTATCCCGCCCGTGAGCATCTAGCTGTGCATGGAAACCGCCAATGGCCTGTTTGATCATCTCTTTGGGAGTGACCTGGGCCGGCAGAAACAGGTGAGTGCCATATTCTGCGGCCAGGGCGAAAGTATCGGGGCTAAAGGCGGAAACAAAGGTCTGGGGTCCTCCCGATTGCAGGGGTTTGGGGACCACGGCGACATCGTCAATCTGATAAAACTGTCCGTCAAAAGAGAATCGCTCTTCGCTCCATGCCTTTCTGATGATGTCGAGGCTCTCGCGAAAACAGGCTTTACTGGTCTCGATATCCACACCGAAGTGGTCATATATTCCGGTCATCGGATGACCCCGACCGATACCCCAGTCGACCCGGCCGCCGCTCATCAGATCAAGGGTGGCAATCTCTTCAGCGAGTCGCAGCGGGTGATTAATCGGCAAGACGGAAATACCGGTACCCAATCGGATATTGTCGGTGCGCTGGCTCGCCGCCGCCAGGGCCAGGTTCGGATTGGGCATCACCGAATAACCCCGGTTGAAATGCAGTTCCGCCAGCCAGAGGCAGTCATAGCCCAGTTTATCGGCCAGTTCAAACTGATCCAGATGCTCTTCATA
>JAYNPV010000222.1:2927-4019 GCA_038113925.1 Gammaproteobacteria bacterium
AAGCGCCTGGTCACTACGACTGGACGCCCCCTGCATTTCGTAAAACAGACCAAATTTCATTAATTAAACTCCCTTACTAAATTTCGCCAACAGTCGCTAATTGACACGTGGGGTCGGCGATGATCAGATACCCGGCAAGGAATGTAAACCCCGACCCGACAAACTATGAGAGGAGCAAAAGAGATGGCCACACCAGGTGACACCATCATCGACGAGATCGCTAACCGCTGTGTTGAAAAGTGCCAGGATTGGGCCTGGTTCATGGAAGAGTTAACGCCCGGAAAGGCGCAGGCGTTTATGTTGCAGCACTCGATCCGTAACCGACTATACAGTGCGGCGTGGCGCCCCGCCTGGATGAGCCGCTGTCCCGATCAGGGCATCGTGCGCAAAACCATCGGCCAGATGCTCGAAGAACTGGTCTACGACGACAACATTCAAGCGGCCCACACCAAAATCCTCTGGGAAATGGGCCGCAATATCGGCCTGACAGATCAACAGCTGAACGATGCCCAGCCCACGCCGATCATCGATCTCTATTGCAATATCCAGGAGAACCTCTGTAACCGCCGCCACTGGATTATCGGCTGGTTGGCGACCTCGATTGACGAGTTCGTTCTGGTGGCTCTCAACGGCAAGCAGGAAACCAACATGAGTTACAAGAAATGGATGAAAGATCTGAACCTTACGGAGGAGCAGCTGTTTTTCTTCACCTACCACGAGCAGGCTGATATGGAACACGCCGGTAAAAAAGTCTGGCGTCCGTTGCAACGACACGTCACCACTGAAGCACTGGCCAGCGACGTGATGGCCGGACTGGACACTGCCCTGAATGCCGCCACGCTGTTTTATCAGGGGGTCAGTGAACTGGGCGAAGAGCTGGACGCCGCAGGTGCCAGCCTGGTAGCCGCCTGACCCACCGCACAGACCTTGACAGCAAGATTGCTGAGGGTGAAGATCGACGGTTCAACCGCAAAAAAATCAGGGAGAGAGGAAGATGGCAACACCCGGTGATGACATTGTTGAAATAATCGCTGAGCGCTGTGTCGCGGCGGCAGTGGACTGGCACTGGTTTCACGACAAACTGACCCCGGG
>JAYNPV010000223.1:0-3986 GCA_038113925.1 Gammaproteobacteria bacterium
TCACATCTTTGACCACGTGCTGTTAGAGGATGTCTGCGCCCAACTATCCGCAGATCTGGTGGAAAAGGCTTTGCAGACGACCCACGCGACCTTGCAGGGTTATGGCATTGACGCCCCCCATATTGGCGTGGCCGGATTGAACCCACACGCCCATGGTCCACAGGAAGATAACGCCATCACCCCGGGGGTAGAGCGCGCGGTTACTACCGGGATCAACGCTAGCGGGCCGATTTCCCCCGATAGCGTCTTTCGTCAGTGTATTGAGGGCAAGTACGACGTGGTGCTCGCCATGTGCCATGATCAGGGACATATCGCGTTAAAAACCTGGGGTTTTGAGGGCAATTGCGGTGGCTTCATCGGTATGCCCTATCTGTTCATGACCACCGGTCACGGTACCGCTTTTGATATTGCCGGCCAGGGCATTGCCAGCCATGCCATGATGCTCTCGGCCCTCAACCAGTGCGCAGCATTTGCTGCGGGTGATGGTTTTCTAAATTGAGCGGTAACCCCCGGATTCAGCCGAGAGGAAATTGAATTTATGGATACAGGACTCAAAAACAAACGGGTGGTCATCACCGGTGCCAGCGCCGGTATTGGTCGGGGCATCGCCCACTGCTTTGCCGACGAGGGCAGTCGGTTAGCTATCTGCGCCCGCGGCAGCGAAGCCCTGGAGCGGGTGCGCCAGGAATGTCAGCAGAAAGGCAGT
This sequence comes from Gammaproteobacteria bacterium, assembly GCA_038113925.1. Classification (GTDB taxonomy): domain Bacteria; phylum Pseudomonadota; class Gammaproteobacteria; order Immundisolibacterales; family Immundisolibacteraceae; genus QNFC01. Next base: position 707 of record JAYNPV010000223.1, read on the forward strand.
GAGGTAAGCGCCTTCCAGGCCAACATGACCCAACCTGCGGAGATCGAAAGTTTTGTTACCGCCTGTGAGGAGGCATTAGGCGGCATCGATGTCCTGGTGAACTGTGTGGGCGGAGTCGACCAGTTGCTGCCTTTTGAGCAGCTTGATGACCATGACTGGCAGCAGATCTGGGACCTCAATGTGATGTCTGCCGTGCGCATGACCCGCGCGGTATTACCGATTATGAAACCCAATGGTGGGGGGCGAATCATCAACATCGCCTCTGAATCGGGCATACAACCCGACCCGTTTATGCCCCATTACAACGCGGTCAAGGCCGCCCTGATTAATTTCAGCAAATCCATGTCAAAGGCACTCGCGGGTGACGGCATTCTCGTCAACAGCGTCTCTCCGGCGATGACGCGCAACGAGGATGTGGAAAAATTCATCAGCCAGACTGCGGAACAAAATGGCTGTTCGCGGGAGGAAGCGGAGAAAACCCTGTTAAAGGAACTGCGCCCCAATATAGTGCTGGGTCGTCCCGGCGAACCGGAGGAAGTGGGAGCTGCGGTGGTGTTCCTGGCATCCGAGCAGGCGAGCTTTATAACCGGGGCTAACCTGCGGGCAGACGGTGGCTCGGTGGCCACTATTTAACCAGCGGCTTTTTCCCTGACAGCCGACGGGGCCTCTATTCGCCATAAATCGGTAAACAGATAGACGCTGGTCATAATAAAGACCATGCCTATCGGCGGCGCCATGGCCGCCTGTAGCGGCCCGAACTGGCCAATCAGGTAACCCATCATCAACGAGCCGATCGGACCGCCGGCCATAAAACAGAGCTGGTAGGCGGCAAACACCCGAGCACGGTGACTTTCCGGGGCATACTGCTGCAGGATGGTTCGGCTCATACTCATGCCGATGCCGGCAGCGGCGCCCCAGGTGCCCAGCACCAGCATGAGCACAGGAAACGACACCCCGGTTGAAATCACCGTTAGCGACAAGGCCGCCCCCCAGACATTAGCTAACATGTAGGCACGGCCCTGGCGACGAATCCCCCGTCTGCGCAACAGTACCCAGACCATCAGCAGTGTGCCGGCCATGAAACAGATATTCACCAATCCGATTTGCGCCGCACCGCCGCCATAATAGTCACGAATCAACAGCGGGATAAGGACAAAAAAAGAGCCGAGGTAGAGCACCGAACCGGCCAGACTCACCAGCAGTACAGAAAAAATCTCCGGTGTATCCCAGACCACTTTTAACCCTTGCCGAACCGCACCTTTTTCGGGCGGATGGTTACCCGCGTCGGTGGAGGGTTGTTGCTGCGGCCGGGCTGGCAGCTGGCGGGCAATAAAATAACCACTGCTAATCATGACTCCCTGGACCAAAAGCAACAGTGCCGGTCCGGTGACCCCCGCGAGCATGGCGATACCATAACCAATAATCTGCACCCCGAACTGCACCCCGGTAGCGCTGACCACCACCCGCTGAATATTATCTTTGGCGACCACCGCCAACATGGCGTCGCGGCTGGGATTCGAAAAAGAAATACAGACCCCCATGCTTAATCCGAACAGGGCCAGCAGCAGAAAAGAAAATTGGCCATTCCAGATCAGTAACGCCAGCAGCAGCGGCGGTACTGAGGCTGCCAGATGTAGACGGCCAAGCAGTTTACGGGTGTCTATACGGTCAGCGATTGACCCCGCCCAAAGCACCAGAAACAGCCCCGGCAATTGCAACAACATCTGCCCAAAGCCCACCTGCTCCGGGGGCAATTGCAGATAAACAGCCAGCAGCCAGGGATAGAGCACTATCTGCAAGCCATGGGGGATAAACCAGGCCGCTACCATGGAGAGAAACACACGCGTGTTGCGGGCTGATTGATCAGCGCCTGATTCGCCAGCAGACAAATTAATTCCTGAATGAGTTAAGCGTTCAACTGCTGACCGGCCGGTCAGTTCAGAACAATCTAACAGGTTACCACTGCCGGCGCTGCGCCGTTCAGCAATCTACTTCTGCCGTACCCCATGGCGAAACTGGAAACGACGGTCGGTAAACCCATCGTTATCGCTGTCGATCAGCTCCAATGCTGGAACATTGTCCTGGAAGCGTTGCTGACGCTCAAAATAGCCATCAAAATCGTCATCCCACTGCCGGGTAAGCAGTAATCCCCCCTGGTCATAAAATTCCAGCAGGTCGGGCTGGCCATCGAAGTTTCTATCCTGCAGGCGCTGGGTGAGCCGCTCGCCACGATAGACAAACTGTTCGTCGAGGATGCCGTCGCGGTTGTGGTCAATCCCCTCGCGACCGATTGGACTGCGATAATAATTGGCAATCACCGCCGCGCCCACCATCACTCCCCCCAGAAAGAGCCCTGCGGCGGCAAACCAGACGCCCGCCCGGTTTTTTAACCCACCGCTGGCCATGGATTGAGGCTTTGTCTGCTGAGGATGTTCAGTGGTCGGCTCGGGTTGCTCTGCTTCCCAGGCCGCCAGACAGCTCTCTGCCCGTTGTTGATCGACCGGCTCAACCCGCACCGATACCGGCCCGTCGCTGGGTAACTCGCCCACGGCACCGGGTAATTCACCGCCGACGATCTGCGCCTCAATACCCTCGCGCCACAAGAGGTCGACAATCATCTGCGCTTCCAGCATTGACGCTGAACGAAACACTTCAACACCCATTAACTCTCTATCCCGGTTTAGCCCTTTATCTCAGACGATCAGCCACGGCTTCTCGAAGCCCCGTTAACCCGGATTGTATTCCCATCTCCAGCGCCCGCTCCGCCGATACCTGATCGAGCCAAAAGGCCATCAGCGCCACCAGCGCACCAACCCGATTGCCACCGGCGCAGTGGATAAACAGGGGTGGCGCGGAGTCATTCAAAGCAGTCGCAAATCTCTCAACATTTTCACGGGTCAAATCAGTTTTATCACTAATTGAAATCTGGCGGTAAGCCATGCCCAACTCGCTCACCACGGCCGCCTCATCCAGGTCACCCATTTCACTGTCGGGCCTCAGGTTAATCACCGTGCCAATATGGAACCCGGCCAATTCTGCAAGCTGCGCTCGGGTCGGTTGCCCACCGCTGTAGGCAGTCTTCGCCAACGGCAGCGGTCCGCAGAGATTTTTGATCTCAAGATGCGCCATCTGCTTATTCACCACGTTAACTCCAGCAACAGGGGTGCGTTTTTCCAGGTCACAAACAGGCCGACAGCCACTAAAAAAAGGCCAAATATCCGCTGGAGTAGTTGCTGAGGAATCACCCGTGATAGCTGGCTACCGACAAGCGTACCCACAA
>JAYNPV010000224.1:0-3956 GCA_038113925.1 Gammaproteobacteria bacterium
CGCTCACCAGTACCACTTCGTCGCTGAGGAATTCACCAAAATGTTCCTTAAAACCGGGGATCATAATGGTGTCCCCGGCATTTAAAACAATCTCCTCACCATCGATCTTAATCTTGCAGCTACCTTTGAGCATGATGGTGACTTCTTCTTCGTGATAATTGTGGGCGGTAGGTATTTCGTCGGCGTTGCGCATTTTGTAGAGGCCCACTGACAGCCCCTGTCCGTGCAGGTGTTTAAACTGAAACTTGCCAGGAATCACCTCCTGTAATCGTTCATCTTCGATGCGTAACACTTTTACCTGATCGGTCATTTTTGTTCTCTCCCGGTTAATTGACGCATCGCTGTCAGGGGTTACTGACACTGGGCCTGAATAAAGCCGCCTATTTTAGTGATCGCCTGGCGACCTTCCGGTAGCAGGGCCGCAAACATATGCCAGACGTGGGGCATGCCCTTCCACACTTCCAGGGTTGCCGCTCCGCCGCTGGCGGTGATTTTCTCCACCACCCGGCGAGCGTCATCGAGCAGAATTTCGCTATCACCGACGTGAACCAGCAGGGGCGGCAATCCGCCTAGCTCGGCAAAGCAGGGTGATATACGCGGATCGCTGCGCTGCTGGTCACCCACGTAGTGGTCGGCCATGAATGCCAGCGTCGGGCCGGTGAGCATGGGATCGGCTTTCTTGTTATTTACCATGGAGTCTCCGCTGGCGGTCAGGTCACTCCAGGGTGACAGACAGACCGCAGCCCCCGGAAGCTCATCGCCGGCCTCACGCAGAGCGACCAGGGTGGCCAGGGTAAGCCCGCCGCCAGCGGAGTCGCCCGCGATAGTAATAGCGGTGGAGGGAATGCCATCACTGATTAAACCTCGATAACAGGCCAGGGCATCCTCAAGCGCAGCAGGAAAAGGGTGTTCTGGTGCGAGTCGATAGTCCGCCGCGAACAGGTCCGCCTGGGCGGCGACGGCCAGTCGTCCTGCCAGGTCACGATAGGCCTGTGCAGACCCCAGAATGTAGCCGCCACCGTGCAAATAAAGCACCCGGCGGGTGCTCGTATGATCCTCGAGGCGGCTCCACTCTCCGGGTACTTCACCGAGCGATCCGGTCGCGCAGCTTACTCCGGGTTGGGGTTGGTAGCTTCGTGCCATCATTTTAACGAAGTCATCACGCTGCTTCTGAATCGGTAACTTTCCCGGTTTTTGCCGCTTAAAGACCAGCCGTAAAAATGTAGTGACGATATAACTGCGTAGGCTCCTCATTTTCCCTCCCCGATCGTGACCCGAATGTGGTCGTTGCTAATTCCCGATCAATGGTGCCGCAAACTTGATCACGTGAGAATGTTTAATGGCTCTAGAATAACGGGTCATTCCAATCACCCCATTAAACTTAAAGGCTACATATGAGCGATGAGCCACAAGCGCTGACTCAGAGGAGCGAAGTCGTCAGCCGCAGCCAGATAAAAAGAGAAGCGGAGGCCCTGCAACAACTCGGCAGGGATATTTATAGGCTGCCGAAGAGGCTCCGTGCCACCGTGCGGCTCAACGAATCATTAACGAATGCCCTGGATGAAGCTGACCGCATTAAAAACAGTGATGCGCTAAAACGCCATTTCCAGTACGTTGGCAAGTTATTAAGGGATCTTGATGAACAGACACTGGATACCCTTCGGACTGCGGTTCAGGGGGCAGCAAACGCTCTTCAGGGTGATCATACCCGGCTGCAGGGCATGGTGAACCAGTTGATCGAGCAGGGGCGCAAGGCAAGCGAAACGGTGCTGGCCGAGTATCCCAATCTGGAACGTCAGCACCTGAATCAGTTGATTAGAAATGCCGTCCGAGCGGAGGCCAAACGGCCCGAGGGGGGCGCTGAACCCACTGCCACCCGAAAACTAAAGCAGTACCTTGCCAGCGGTAGATCAGAAGGCGGATGATGGTAATGTCACCAGTGATATTCAGATAAACAAGCTTTTAAGATGAGTACCAACGAGCAAACAACGCCTAATCCTGGAACCTGGCAGCAGTTGATGGTCGAAGGGGCAACCTGTGCTGGATGCGTCAATCGCATAGAGAGCGCCGTCAAGGCACTACCTGGGGTGGAGGAGGCCACACTCAATCTGGTGGAGCGGACCCTGACCGTATCCAGTAGTCAGAGCACTGCTGCCCTGATTCAGGCGGTGGAGGCGGCGGGTTATGGTGCCTCGCTGCCCTCCGAAAGGAATGAGCAGGAAAGCCTGGAGCAGAAACAGCAGGCCGATCAGGCCCACTACCAACAGCTGATGACTAATATGGTGCTGTCACTGGCCGTGGGTCTGCCCCTCATGGTGTATGGATTAGCTGGTGGGTCGATGACGGTACAAAGTGTCACCGATCAGTGGATATGGGGGCTGGTGGGGCTGCTCTGCTTTGCGGTGATGCTCTTTCCCGGGCGGCATTTTTATCTCTCCGGCTGGAAGTCGCTACTCAACCATCATGCCACCATGGATACGCTGATTGCCCTGGGAACCGGCAGCGCCTGGTTATATTCGATGTTGGTGGTGATTGCCCCCGGCTTGCTGCCGGAAGCGGCCCGTCACCTTTATTTCGAAGCGACCACCATGATTATTGGCCTGGTTAGCCTGGGGCAGGCACTGGAGGTCAAGGCCCGGGGTCGAACCTCGGCGGCTATTCAACGACTTATCGGATTGCAACCGAAAACCGCACGGGTGATTCGGGACGGGGCAGAAGTTGATCTGCCGCTTGAGCAGCTGCTGGTTAATGACCAGGTGCGGGTCCGTCCCGGCGAAAAAATTCCGGTGGATGGCGAGGTGACAAGCGGTGAAACCATGGTGGATGAAGCCATGCTCACCGGTGAGCCGATGCCGGTTAACAAGCGCAGCGGTGACACAGTGACCGGCGGTACGGTTAATAAAAGCGGCAGTTTTCTGTTTCAAGCTACCCGGGTGGGTCGTGATACCGCCCTGGCACAGATTATTCAGCTGGTCAGGCAGGCACAGAACAGCAAGCCGCCCATCGGTCGCCTGGCTGACCAGGTATCGGCCTGGTTTGTCCCGGCGATGATGATTATCGCGGTGGTCAGTGCATTGCTCTGGTTTAATCTGGGGCCATCGCCGACCATAGGCTATGCCCTGGTATCAGCAATGACGGTGCTCATCATTGCCTGTCCCTGTGCTCTGGGACTGGCCACCCCGATGTCGATCATGGTTGGTATCGGTAAGGCTGCCGAGGCGGGGGTGTTGATACGTAGCGGCGATGCTCTGCAAACCGCCGCTGGCCTGACCACCATCATTCTGGATAAAACCGGCACGATTACCGAAGGGGCACCCAGGGTGACCGATATTCATCTCTGTGGTGTCCAGTCGGAAGATGAATCGCTGAGGCTGGTGGCAAGTCTGGAGGCCGGATCGGAACATCCGCTGGCAATGGCGATACTCGAATCGGCGCAACAACGTGGACTGAAACTGGCAGAGATTGACCGATTTGCCGCCGTCGCCGGCAAGGGAATTGTGGGCCAGGTAGCCGGTAACTCACTGCTGTTTGGTAATGAGAAGTTGATGGCCGACCATGGGGTCGATATTGGCGCAGGGGTTGAGCAGGCCGAGCAGATGGCGGCAAAGGCGGAAACTCCCGTTTACCTGGCGGTGGCGGGCGAGCTTGCGGCGGTAGTGGGCGTGGCTGATCCGATCAAAAAAGAGTCAGCGGCTGCTGTTGAGCGACTCCAGGCCATTGGCATGCGGGTTGTCATGGTAACCGGCGATAACCGCCTGACCGCAGCAGCGGTGGCCGCACAGGTGGGGGTTGATGAAGTGATCGCCGAAGTGCTGCCGCAACAGAAAACCGAGAAAGTCGTTGAGCTACAGCAGCAGGGTGAACGGGTCGGCATGGCCGGTGATGGTATTAATGATGCGCCGGCGTTGGCCCAGGCAGATGTCGGTTTTGCTATCGGTACCGGTACCGATGTGGCC
>JAYNPV010000225.1:0-3917 GCA_038113925.1 Gammaproteobacteria bacterium
GTTCTATCCGGAGGAGACCCCAGTCGGTAGCGCGCATGGGAAGATCCTGCGCGCAGCGGGGAAACAACAGGATTCACGGCTTATTGAGTCCAGGCTGGAGGCGTTGCAGGCAGGTCTGAAAGAACCTGATGAACACGCAGCGGCCATGGCACTTAGGCGGGTACTGGCGGAGCTGGTGCCGAGCCTGCCCGTTGAGCGCGAAGTAGCGAGTGCCGGAGAGGGGGCAGGCCAGGCAGAAGCGGAAGTGATAACGCTTTCTCCCGTTGCCTAGGGGTGGGCAGGAGAACAAAAAACCCCGGGAGGATCAGGAAGTCGGCGAGAATTCTGCGAAATGGAACACCCGTGGGAATGGGAATTTGCTGGGCAGATGAAAGACCTGTGCAGGTAGAGGGTCGAAATAGTCTCAATGAGGGTCCAGACCGGAATGGCACTAAGTTAAGCCCCTTTAGGGGATAATTTAGCCAACACTCCGCCTCAGGACTAACCCTTCGACACAGGCTCAGGGCTGGCGGCATCTTCTACCTGGTCACGCTGATTATAGAGCCTTTAAAAGACCGGATAGCACTAAGTTAAAGCCCTTTTGGGGCAGTTCTGTCTTACCAGTGCAGGTTGGGGTTGTTGTCAACTGAGTCGCCCCCCCCTATAAAATCTGGCTAATTCCTCTGGCTATCGACCCACACTCCGTTCGCCCTGAGCTCGTCGAAGGGCGCTTGAATATTTAATGCCTTTCGTCGGTGGTGAGCTTGTCGAACCACAGGCTCAGGACGGGCGGCATCCTGGGCAACTCGGGTGGGTTTCAACTCTTTCATAATTACTAAATTTTAGAGCCCGGTCCAATCTAAAGCGGTACGGCCTTGTTCGCTGGGGTAGGGCTGATTTTGATCTATCCAGAAGTGCTACACTTTTTCATTAGCAAACAGATCGTCTAGCTCAATGCCCCGATAGCTCAGCTGGATAGAGCGTCCCCCTCCTAAGGGGAAGGCCAGAGGTTCGAATCCTCTTCGGGGCGCGTATTCCGTGCTTCCCCGTCCCCGAGCCGAAAATTAATTCCTGCAGATATGTTGTTGCATCAGGCTTTCGCGAATTTCCTATCTTTACAAACTGCCTTTCGCACGCCATGAGTGAAGCCCGGGCCAGGCAGGAGCCGTTGCACTGGTTAATCCTCGAGCAACTCGCGGATGGCGAGCTCCACAGCGGTGAGACCATAGCCAGACGGTTGGGGGTATCCAGAACAGCCGTCTGGAAGGCATTTAATAAACTGGAGCAGTTCGACCTGCTCGTGGAGCATCAGCGTGGGGTAGGCTACCGCCTCGCCGGGGCCGCACTGGACCTGCTTGATGCCCACCAGATCCGTCAGGCCATGCCCGGTATTTCTGTTGGCAAGGGCGAGAATTTGTCGGCGCTGCGGTTGTTTAAAGAGATTCCCTCTACCAATCAGTATCTGCTCGACGAAGAGATCGGCCATGCGGCAGGCCCGGTGGCCTGTTTAGCAGAATATCAACACGCGGGCAGGGGGCGGCGGGGCCGCAATTGGTATTCCCCTTTCGGCGCTAACCTTTATTGCTCGCTGGCCTGGCCGGTCCGTTCGTCGGCGGCGGATTTATCAGGATTAAGTCTGGCTGTTGGCGTGACGGTTGCCGAGCTGCTGTCGGCCATGCAGGTGCCGGGTATCGGCTTAAAGTGGCCCAACGATCTATTGGTGGATGGCCAAAAACTTGGCGGCATTTTAATCGATCTGAGAGGCGAGGCGAACGGTGTCATCTGGGCAGTGGTGGGTGTGGGAATCAACGTCAATATGCAGGCGGGCGACGGCCAGACAATCGATCAGCCCTGGACCAGTTGCCAGCAACTGATCGCAAAACCACTATCGCGCAATCAATTGGCGGGGCAGTTGATCGACCGACTGATCTCTGCAATGACATGCTTTGAGCAACAAGGGTTCGCTGCCTTCAGCCAGCGCTGGCATCAGCTAGACCTGTTAGTCGGCAAACCCGTGTGGGTCGAGCAGGGGGGCGAGAAAATGGCCGCTTTGGCTGCCGGAGTGGATGCATCCGGCGCATTGCGGGTGAGCAGTAACGGGTCTTCCTTTGTTTTGCACAGTGGCGAGGTGTCGGTTCGTGCTGCTGATTGATCTGGGGAATACCCGGTTTAAAGCCGCTTTTGCTGACGACCTCGATCGCACTTGGGTGGTGGTGCGCGACGGCCAGGATGTATCTACTGCGGTGGCCGAATTGCTCGACTGCTGTTATCGAATGCCGAACCAGCTTGTCGTCAGTTGTGTGGGTGATCAAGCCAGCGCCGCTGAAGTCATAACCCAAGGCAAGGCGCTTTGGGGACTAACCGCCGAGCGCCTGGTTGCCGGCGAGTCTTTTGGGGCGCTGATCAACGGCTATGCCATTCCCCAGAGTTTGGGTATCGATCGATGGGCGGCAATCGTTGCAGCCTGGCATCGGGTGAAAGGCGCGGTAGTCGTCGTTGATTGCGGCACTGCGGTAACGGTGGACACCATAGAGACGGGAGGGCAGCATTTGGGGGGGGTGATTTTTCCCGGGTTGCAGCTCTCTACGGATAGCTTTTATCGGCAAACTCACAATGTCGTCGGGGCTACCGGCGAAGTGCGACGGCCGTTTGCGGATAACACGGCAGATGCGGTGAACAGTGGGGTGCGCTGGGCGGTGGCAGGAGGCATCAATGAGGTGCTGAACGCCATATTCTCACGGTTTCAATCCGAGGTCCCGGTTTTGCTTACCGGCGGCGATGCGGCAGAATTGCAGCCACTTATTCATGCGCAGACGCAGCAGGTGGATAATCTGGTTTTCCAAGGCATGGCCCTGATGGGCGGATTCGAACAAGGGACACAAACGTGAAATGGTTTAACTTATCTTTGTTGCTGGTGGTTATCACCCTCGGGGTGGTGTTAATGGTCGAACCGCTGGTGCTGAATAGTCTGGTAGAAGAAGACGCCCATATCCCAGAGCCGCTGCCGAATTCCCTGGCGACCGTTCAAACCCTGGCGGAGCTGCCAGCTGCACCGGTGCCCCGGCCCGACCGACTAGTTGAAGCAGCGCCAGTCGCCAGTCCGCCCGTCGCGGTCGAGCAGGTCATGGATAAGGGGGGCGAAGCGACAACAGAGAAAATAGAGGAGGTGAGTTTTACGGAACAGCCTCTTGAGTCAGCGCCGACAGAAGCCGCGCCGCAGGTCGAGCCAGTGGAAGCTCCCGTCCCAGAACCGGTCATTGCCTGTTACCGCTTCGGGCCATTGCAGAATTTCGATCAGGTGGCTGCGGTGGGAGCGCAAATACTCGAGCAAGAGTTGTCCGCCGAATGGTCGGAGGTAGAGCTTCCGTACACGGAGGAGCGTTTCTGGGTGGTGCTTGAAGAAGCGAATTCCATTGAAGCCGCCAGAGAATGGGTGAGTAAGCTGGATGAGAAAGGGTTTAACGACCACTATCTGCCTCGCGCGGAGGAAGAGCCGAATCTAATCTCCCTGGGGATTTTTAAAGCGGATGATCGGGCGCAACGCCATCACCGGGCATTAACGCAGGCGGGCTTTCCAGTGACCATCAGAGCAAAACCGACAGAACTGTCGCGGCGCTGGATAACCTTCGACATGATTGCCGATGAAGGATCGACACCGACAGCGGTTCTGTCGGTGCCTGGCGCGCCAGACGCCACTCTGGAATCGTGTCAACAGCAGTCGGTTCCTTAAGTCGATAATATGCCAGCACCCATATTATTAGTGGTCGCCGGTGCAAGCAGGTGATTAACCCCATTGCGGATAGGGTTGGTTGGCCCGGAAATCGACCGGTGTGAATATTCCACGGGGATCACTGGAATCGCGCTGCTATCCCTTGTTTAGCAGGCAAAAAGTGCCTATAGTCTGCGCCCTGATTAATCTCGCCCAGAAGCTGGTGTAG
>JAYNPV010000226.1:0-2924 GCA_038113925.1 Gammaproteobacteria bacterium
CTCGGCGGCCTGCTCGGAATAGAGTTTTTCCAGAAGTTCCGGTTCGATCTCTATTGCGGCAGCGAAATCATCGAGTACCAGTTCGAGGTATTCGATTTTGACTTGTTCAGGGGTCTGGAAACGTTCCGGGTGCTGGTCGTAAAATTCTTCGATTGCGGCTGGTTCAAGGGTCACCTGATCGGCAAAATTGGCACGTTCGAGCAGTAGAAATTTAATATCCCGCTGCTCTCCCTGTAACGCCAACAGTTGTTCAAGTTCGGCTTCGGTAACCAAAGCGCTGCCGCTCAGGCCGCTGCGCACCTGGTCGCTGATCATCGATTCGGCCAGGTCTTCCTCGAAACGGCTGATGGAGAGCCCCTGGCGGCGAAGCAGGTCCCTGTAGAGGTCGCGATCGAACCCCTTTTCATTTTGAAAAGCACTGATGCCGGTAATCGTCCGTGTTAAATGCTGCGGGCTTACCCGATAACCGTTTTCTCTGGCATCCCGGGTGAGCAGGTGTTCATCAATCAGTTGCTGTACCAGGGCGATTTTTATGGTCGGGTCATCCAGCATTCCAGCTTGATAGTTTTCACCCAGCTCACTGCGGTAGCGTTGTTCCTGCAGTTGCCGGGCCCTGGCAAATGCCTGATCGGTGATTCCCTTGCCATCTACGGACGCAACCCGGACCTGACTGAAACCACTGACGTAGTCACCAATACCCCAGGAGGCAAACGCGAGAACCAATAAAGCGATAATGGCAGTGGCAGCGACTTTGTGGAGGTTGCGGCGAATATTGACAAGCATAGCGGTGGAGATCCTGAATGGGGAGAAGATCAGGTTGATATTAGCTGGGTAGGGTGCTCATGGACGAACAGGTAAGGCGCAGCGGGCGAACAACACCCTCTTACACAACGACCTTGGTAAAAAGAAAAGGGGTGAACTCCGTCTGGAGTGCACCCCTGTCTTTAAATACCACTTTAGCTGGCTTACATCTGGCGTTGCTTGGGGGTATTCCCCACAGGTAATGGCGGAGCGGACGGGACTCGAACCCGCGACCCCCGGCGTGACAGGCCGGTATTCTAACCAGCTGAACTACCGCTCCGGATTTCCTGGTGGGTGCTGAGAGGCTCGAACTCCCGACATTCGCCGTGTAAAGGCGACGCTCTACCAGCTGAGCTAAGCACCCGAAAGGCGCGCTAGTTTACGGCATCCTTCAGGGCTTTTCCAGCTTTGAATTTAGGAGTTTTCGAAGCTTTTATCTGAATGGTAGCGCCGGTTTGAGGGTTGCGTCCGGTGCGGGCGCTACGGGAGCCGACCGAGAAGGTTCCAAAACCTACCAGAGTTACTGAATCGCCTTTTCCCAGGGCCGCGGTGATGCCGTCCACCACTGAGTCCAGTGCGCGTGCAGCGGCAGCTTTTGGCAGGTCAGCATCAGCTGCGATGAGATCGATTAGTTCGGATTTATTCAATTTTAGTTCCCCTGACGAAAGGTTGGTGATGGTTGGATAGAAAAAACGTGGTTGAGATTGTCGGTGTTGCGTCCCTGGATAGGTTAATGATTTTGTTAGTCGAAAAACCCTAGGGCAGAGACGTTATACCAGTGCCCAAAAACTACTGTCAAGGCGGGATTGCGCGTTAATGGGCTCTGAGTGATTTTACTTCTGTTTGGCCTTTTCCGGGAGCACTCTTTTCTGTTTCTGATGGTTCCGGGAGACGCGTTAATGCCTGTTCGATAACCTCGTCTACCCAACGTACCGGGATAATCTTCAGGTTTTTCTTTATGTTGTCCGGAATCTCCACCAGATCTTTCTGGTTTTGATCAGGGATGAGCACCGTTTTGATGCCCCCTCGTAGCGCAGCCAGCAGTTTTTCCTTGAGTCCGCCAATGGGTAACACTTCACCGCGTAAGGTTATTTCGCCGGTCATGGCAACCGCTGCCGAAACTTCTATTCTGGTCAACGCTGAGATTAATGAGGTGTACATGCCCACCCCGGCGCTGGGGCCGTCCTTGGGAATTGCCCCTTCAGGGACGTGGATATGGAAGTCGTGGTTCTGATAAAAGTCTGCGTCTATCCCCAGCGAAGCGGCCCGGCTGCGTACCACCGTGAGCGCTGCCTTGATCGACTCCTGCATGACGTCGCCGAGTTTCCCGGTCAATACCAGATTGCCTTTGCCGGGGACGACTGCCGCTTCAATGCTGAGCAATTCGCCGCCCACTTCTGTCCACGCCAATCCGGTGACATTGCCGATGCGGTCTTCTTCATCAGCCCGGCCAAAGCGATAGCGGGGAACCCCAAGGAATTTATCCAGGTTCCTGGCGTTAACGGCGATTTTTTTCCTGTCCGGCTCGTCGGCCAGTTTTTTGACAACCTTCCGGCAGATTTTGTTGATTTCCCGTTCGAGGTTGCGAACACCCGCTTCGCGGGTATAACGGCGGATGATTTCCGTAATTGCCGTGTCCGCAATCTGAATTTCCCCGGCTGCCAGACCATGGTCTTTAGTCACCTTTCCCAGCAGATGCTCTTTGGCGATACTCATCTTTTCATCTTCGGTGTACCCGGAGAGGTGAATAACCTCCATGCGGTCGAGTAATGCCGGCGGAATGTTCAAGGTGTTGGCGGTGGCGATGAACATTACGTTCGAGAGGTCATAATCGACCTCCAGATAGTGATCGTTAAAGGTGTGATTTTGCTGAGGGTCGAGCACTTCAAGTAGCGCGGAAGCCGGGTCACCACGAAAATCCATCGCCATCTTATCGATTTCATCAAGCATAAACAGGGGATTTCGGGTGCCCACTTTGGTGAGATTCTGGATGATTTTCCCTGGCATGGAGCCTATATAGGTGCGTCGATGCCCGCGAATCTCAGCTTCGTCACGCACGCCCCCCAGAGACATCCGGGCAAATTTTCGCCGAGTTGCCTTTGCGATGGATTGGCCAAGCGAGG
>JAYNPV010000226.1:2934-3878 GCA_038113925.1 Gammaproteobacteria bacterium
GTCTTGCCCACCCCGGGCGGACCCACCAGGCAGAGAATGGGGCCTTTGAGCTTTTTAACCCGCTGCTGCACGGCCAGGTATTCGAGGATGCGTTCCTTAACCTTTTCCAGACCGTAGTGATCGGTATCAAGGACCTCCTGGGCTGCCCGCAGGTCAGTGCGGATCCTGGACTGTTTTTTCCAGGGCAGCGAAACCATACAGTCGATGTAATTGCGCACCACGGTAGCCTCAGCTGCCATCGGCGCCATCATTTTTAACTTATTAAACTCGTTGCGGGTCTTCTCCAGCGCTTCCTTTGACATGCCCGCGGATTCAATTTTCTCCGCAAGCTCTTCAATTTCATTCCCGCCTTCCTCAAGGTCACCGAGCTCTTTTTGGATCGCCTTCATCTGCTCGTTCAGGTAGTACTCTCGCTGGCCCTTTTCCATCTGCTTTTTGACTTGAGATCGCATACGCTTTTCGACCTTTATCAGGTCGATTTCCGCCTCCATCTCACCCATCAGCGTATGTAAACGAGAGCCAATATCTATATCTTCAAGCAACTCCTGTTTTTGCTGCAGTCGCAGAGTCAGGTGAGAGGCAATGGTGTCTGCTAGCCGTCCGGGTGTGTCAATGGTGTTCAGGGCACTGATGATTTCTGGCGGGACCTTGTCGCTATTGCGAACATAGCGCTCAAACTGGTTGATCAGGGAGCGCATTAGTGGCTCCTGTTCGTCCTGTTCGGGTGATTTCTCATGGCAGGGAGCGACCCTGGCCACCAGGCATTCATCCTGTTCGGAAAACCCTGTTAGTGATGCCCGCGTCAGGCCCTCCACCAGTACCTTCACAGTGCCATCGGGAAGTTTCAGCAATTGCAGGATGTTTGCCAGTGTGCCTATCTGATAGAGGTCATCCTGCTCAGGGTCGTCCTGAGCAGGATCTTTCTGGGCGATCAGCAGTATCTG
>JAYNPV010000227.1:0-2623 GCA_038113925.1 Gammaproteobacteria bacterium
CCCAAAGCCCGCCGGGTGAACCCCTCAATGGGATGGGTCGTTCCATTAGTTTCACTATTCCAGGCGGTCAGCAGTTACGCCTGTTCGCCGATATGGCCCAGAGCGGCTACGTTACCGGTTTCGAATCCCCCGACTGGGTCACTCCGCGAGAACTGCGCGGCACCGCCGCACCCATGTTTTTAAATCACGTTGGTCTCACCAGTTCAGATCCCGGGGCCACTATCGATTTTCTCCAGGAAACCCTCGGGTTCAGCGTCTCGGAGAAAATCGTCAACGACGAGGGTAAATTGCTTTCGGGGCTGGCATTTCGTATGTGTCGCGACGTCGGCGGCCAGGAACTCGCCATTTTCCCCGGTGAAGATGGCCACCTCCACCATATCGCTTTCACCAAGGAAGATCCCAACGATATTCTCGTCATCGGTCAATACCTGCGCGAAGACGGCATTCAGATCGATACCTTTGGGCCCACCAAGCAGTCCTATGGCAATACCTTTTCGCTGCATTTTTTTGACCCCTTTGGAGTCCGACTGGAACTCTGCTGCGGTGGCCGAGTTATAGACGCTCACCCGGAAGCCGAACCGATCACCTGGAGTGAATCGGATCTGTCGAAAGCACTCTCTTATTACGACGAGGACGTTAATCCGGGATTTCTCGATCACTCGCTTTAAAGCTGGCCTCCCAGACCAAACAATGCTGGGATTATGACTAACAGCGGGTCTCAGATTTCGGTAACCTGTTAGAACACCTTCATCACCGCACCGGGCATTTTCTGCAAAGGCCCCAAGGGGTTACGGTTGCTATCGAGTTTGTTGATGTTAGGAGTTCCACCCCAGACTTTGTAGACCACCACGTCATTGTTTAACACCAGCAAAGCATCAAACTCCCAGCCCCAGGAGCGAGTTCGGCGTTTGAAATTAAACAGATCTGCCGCGGCATTGCCTTCACGCTTTTTATCAATCTCCAGAATGCTGACGTGATAGCCTTCGCAGGCGGTTTTGGCCCTAAGGCATTGGCGCACTCCCTGGTCGAGATCACCAAACCCGATCGCGGGATTCGGCATAAAACGGGCGGTCAGCTCCAGATAATTGAGGATACGGATATTCGATGCGCTGTGGGGGCCAAACCCCAGTTCATTCATCTCCTTTGCGTGAGTCTGATTGACGACTATGGCGTCAAAGGCACTCTTGGCCTCGGCAAAATTTGACCAATTTGAGTCGATAATATTTTTCGAGCTAGGCAAAACGCCATTACTGCAGCCACTGGAGATCACCTGCAGTATTAATAGCATTACCCCGCCCGGTGCTCGACCATAGCGACCGACACTCTGTTGGCCAGACATCCCCATTTCAGGGCTCCTCAAACAACGGTAGACTGTTAAAAACATAGTAGTTCAGGCGGCGACACCTTTATCGTCTATTGTAAACGTGAAGCCGGCGACTGCGGTCCCCGTTCGAAACAGATTCAGGAATTCTTATGAAAATTGTCATTCAGGGCGCTGGTGCCCTCGGTTCAATTTTTGCCGCTCACCTGGTACGTGCCGGTGCCGATGTCACCCTACTCGCCAGAGGAACCAGGGCCGAGCAACTGCGCACAGAGGGAATCACGATCACCGGCCTGCTCGATGCCACCACTGCGGTCCCCGTTGAAACTGATCCATCCACCATTCAATCGGCGGACCTGTTCATCACTACGGTGAAGACCTACGACACCGAAGCCGCTCTGGCCCCCCTCGAAAAAGCGAACTTTTCCAGCGTATTTTCAGTACAGAACGGGGTGCTAAAAAACGCCCAACTGGAAGCGATATTCGGCAAAGCTGCGCTGTTAGGGTCTGCGGCCAACGTCAGCGGCGAAGTCCTTACTAATGGCAAAGTACTATTTACCCAGAACCGGGGGCTCTACATTGGCGAACCGGGCGGAGAACTATCCCCCCGAGTCCAGGAAATTACTGACCTGTTCCAAGCTTCTGGAATCGAAACCATTGCCTCAGATCAAATCAATACCGTGGAGTGGTCCAAGTTTATTCCCTGGAGTGCCGTAATGGCGCTGTCAGTGCTGACCCGTATGGAAACCTGGAAATTCTGCAGCCATCCAGACAGTGCTGAACTGGCAGCGCAGATGGTTCGCGAAGCCGTGGCAGTAGCCAGGGCTCTGAACGTGACCGTCGACGACAAGGGCCCTATCCCTGCGGCCAGTGTAGCGGCTGCCGATATAGCTAAAGCAACCGAACTGGTACAGGCTGTCGGCGCCGGATTTAAAGAACGGGCGCCTAGTCACCGCATGTCGACACTACAGGACCTGCTCCATGGCAAGCGGCTGGAGGTCGACGAAACCCTCGGACACCTGTTAACCCTGGGCCAGCGAACCGGGGTTGCTACTCCCGCCTCCCGCCTCGCCTACGAGCTGGTCAGCGCCATTAACGACTATCAGTAAACTGCGTCCCGCGATGACTGCCGCCATCGAACAACTCTCCCTGCTCCTGTCCAGCGCCAGTTCAGCGGTAGTGTTTACTGGCGCAGGCATTAGTACCGATTCCGGCATCCCCGATTTTCGCAGTCCCGGCGGCCTCTGGAGCAAATTCAAACCCATCGAATATGGCGAGTTCATCAACTCAGAGAAGAGCCGC
>JAYNPV010000227.1:2633-3872 GCA_038113925.1 Gammaproteobacteria bacterium
CCGCCGAGAAGCCTGGCAACGCAAGTTCGACATGGACAATGAACTTGGCACTCCGGCCCCCAACGGCGGGCATCTGGCCGTTAATAAACTGGTTCAGCACGGCATCGTCAATTCCATCATCACCCAAAATATCGACGGCCTGCACCAGGCCTCGGGCATCCCGCCTGATCAGGTTATCGAATTGCACGGCAACAACACCTACGCCCGTTGCCTGAACTGTCAGCAGCGTTACGAGCTGGAACCGATAAAGCAGCAATTTCTGCTCGACCAAACCCCGCCCACCTGCACCCATTGTGGCGGCGTCATCAAGTCAGCGGTTATTTCATTTGGCCAGTCCATGCCGCCGGTAGCCATGGCCCAGGCGGAACAGGTGACTCGCGACGCGGATCTGTTTATCGCTATCGGCTCATCCCTGCAGGTCTATCCGGCGGCGGGATTTCCGCAACTGGCGGCGGAGCTCAATATTCCACTGGTCATTCTCAATCGGGAACCCACCGGGCTGGACCACATCGCCACCCTGGTGCTAAATACAGAAATTACTCCCTTGCTCAAGCAGTTGACGCAAAAACTCCCCGACAGTTAGCACCCGAGTCTGTCAGGGCACCTCTGAAGCGTGGCAGCCTTGCACAGCAGAGCTTTTACAGCGTTCCAGATAGATACCAGGCGCACTTCGCTGTTTATCACCGTCACCCCTGGCAAAAAGTGCAGTAGTAGAGATAAGGGAGCGTGAGCTCTGCTCTTGAGAACTTAGAGACTACTTCACCTTCCAGGCGGCGTTATGTTTGAACTTTCAGGGCAGTAAGGTATCTTTACCTGAGGTTAATATTATAGATTTGCAGATTATGTGGCTTAACAGGTTCCGGTTTTACATGGCAGTCTTGGCGTTACTGGCTTTTACCAGCCAGTCGTTTGCCGTGGTGAAAGCCCCCTGCGAACAGAACATAAATCAACCGGACAAGCCCTTAACTACAGGGGCGATGGATGGGGATCACCACAACCACGTAAACAATGCCCAAATTGATAATGCCGATACGACTGATGATGCGGGTTGTTGCTGTCAGGAATATTGCCCCCAAATTGATTGTGTTTCTACAGGCGCAGCGGTAGCCAACAATATCCACGCGCCGTTTTCTATTCAGTTTTCTCAACCCCTCAATACAGAATATTCGGTCGCCTTCCTAACCCAGGAAGCCGACTCCTTGTTTCGCCCCCCCATTTCTCGCTGACCTAGGGTTAGTC
>JAYNPV010000228.1:0-3826 GCA_038113925.1 Gammaproteobacteria bacterium
CCTGTCGAAGGGCGCCCTTCGACAGGCTCAGGACGGGCGGCAGCTTCTACCTGGTTACGCTGATATAGAGCCTTTGAAAGACCGGATTGGCGGTTACCTGGCGTTCTGTAAATACTCGCAAAACACCCTTAACTTAGCGCTATTCCGCCCTGGCATCATCTCGTTAGTGTTGGGCGGTCTTATAAAACGGTGACTGCGGCAGCGATTAGCTCATGACCCACTACACGGTGACCTGTCTTCAGGCTGCTTGCTGTTCCATCTGCTTAACAGCCGCGCTCAGGCTGGCCAGATCCTGGTTTCGACCCACCTCTTCGGCCAGGCAGCGCCGCCAGTTTTTCGCCCCCGGCTGGCCCTGATAAAAACCGATCAGGTGACGCGTCATCAGGCGCAGGGGCACACCTTCACCCAGCTTTTCGATCATGTAATCAATGTAGTTACCGAGCACCTGGGCGCGGTTGGGTAAGGGTCGACTGTCTTTAAAAATCAGTTGGTCGGCCTGGCTCATCATCCACAGATCTCGATAGGCGGCCCGGCCGATCATCACACCATCCACCCGGTCGAGCTGCTCAGTGGCCATGCCGAGGGTATCGAGCCCGCCATTAATAATAATGGTCAATTCTGGGTTATCGCGTTTCAGGCGGTGTACAAATTCGTAATTAAGCGGCGGTACCGATCGGTTCTGTTTGGGGCTCAGCCCATGCAGCCAGGCTTTGCGGGCATGAATGATAAAAGTCTTGCAACCGGCGTTTGCGGCGCGCTCAACAAAGGCGGCAAAATAATCCCAACTGTCGAGATGGTCGATGCCAATTCGGCATTTGAGGGTCACCTCAATATCTACCGCCTGCTGCATCGCGGCAAAAATCTCAGCCACCAGCGCCGGTTCCGCCATGAGCGCTGCGCCAAACCTGCCGGCCTTCACCCGTTCACTGGGACAGCCCAGGTTGAGGTTGATCTGATCGTAGCCATATTCCTCACCCAACTGAGCGGCTTGAGCAAGACGTTGCGGGTCACTGCCTCCGAGTTGCAATACCACCGGGTGCTCATCCTGATCGTAGGCCAGAAAGCGCTCCGGCTCGCCATGCAGCAACGCCTGGTCGACCACCATTTCTGTATAGAGCGTGGTACATCGGGTGATCTGCCGCAACAGATAACGCGCATGCCGATCGGTACAGTCGAGCATCGGGGCCACTGACAACCGGGGATCCACTTCTGCCATTTCAGTTTCGCCATTGAGGGGGGTCGCCGGCACGCTCGTCAGGCAGTGGTCGCCAGTGCTGTCGGCTTTCCGCATGGAAGAAATTTATTACTCGTATCACCACTAGTGTTGACAAAAAAATAGGTGGTTCAGGTATCCTGTCACAGGAAA
The DNA here is from genome assembly GCA_038113925.1 of Gammaproteobacteria bacterium. Lineage (GTDB taxonomy): Bacteria > Pseudomonadota > Gammaproteobacteria > Immundisolibacterales > Immundisolibacteraceae > QNFC01. The sequence continues at coordinate 1,367 of JAYNPV010000228.1, forward strand.
AACCAAAGTCGGTTTCTTAACTAAACAGTTCACTTGTGGCATAACGATCTCGCACACCATCCCATCCAGAATCACCGTTAAAAGTCTATCGGTAATGGCCCTTTTTTGGGGGCGGATATTCTACACCCATCACCCAGTTGGCTATGATTCTTTTAATCGGTAATTATCGCTTGTTGAATGCCTGAACCACTTAACTTCTGAGCACAGCAGCCGCTAACAGGGGCTATTGCCACGCCCCTGTCCTAGACCCGGAGCCATGACCATTAACGCCAAATCAAAACCACCCAGCCGACTGCTACATGCCGCCAGCCTGGCGGCCATGCTGGCGGTGATCTGGTTTTTTCTCTCCGGGCATACCGCGCCATTGATATTGGGGCTCGGCGTTGCTTCGGTTTTATCGATCACCTGGTTAGCGCTACGCATGGATCTGATTGACCACGAGGGTCACCCTGTTCATCTCACGCTGCGGGCACCGTTTTTCTGGATCTGGCTGGTTTGGGAAATCGTCAAATCTAACCTGCAGGTGATTAAAATCATTCTTGACCCGAAACTACCGATCAGTCCGCGTGTATTTAGTGTGCCGGTGACTCAGAAAACCGACATGGGTCGGGTCATCTACGCCAACTCCATTACCCTGACCCCGGGCACCGTTTCACTGCAGGTGCTGGAAGACCGCATCGCCGTACATGCCCTCACTCGGGCGGGTCAGGAAGGACTTGAAGAAGGCGAAATGGATCGGCTGGTGAGCAGAATGGAAGGTCACGATCAATGATGTTCACCGTCACCGTTCTGGCCCTTTTGTCGGCCATGTTTCTGGCGCTGGTTCGTGCCATTGCCGGGCCGTCGCTTTACGACCGGGTGCTGGCGGTCAATACCTTTGGCACCATCACCGTATTAGTGATTGCCGTGCTTGGTTTCATGACCGACCAGACAGACTTCGTGGACATTGCCCTCACCTACGCGTTGATCAATTTCATCGGCACTATCGCCGTATTGAAATTTGTTGAGGTCGGTGATTTTGGTTACCAAAGATCCGCACAACCGCCGGAGCAGAAAAATTGATTACTCTCCTCTCCTGGGCGCTACTAATGGCGGGTAGCTTTTGCGTGCTGGTTTCCGCCGTGGGGCTGATCAGAATGCCCGATCTGTTCACCCGTATACACGCCGCCGGCATCGCCGACACCCTCGGCGTTATTTTGATATTTGCCGGTCTGGCGCTACACGCCGGACTCAGTCTGTTGCTGATCAAGCTACTGCTAATCGTGTTTTTCCTGCTGTTTACCGGACCCACCGCCTGTCATGCGCTGGCCAAAGCGGCGCTGGCAGGCGGCGAGCAACCACTACTGGATAAGAAGGGCGAATGAGCACCCTGATTAACATTCTGGTGTTGACGTTGATGGGAATTACCGCGATTTCAGCGATCCGCATGAAAAACCTGTTCGCGGCAGTAATGCTCACCGGCATCTACAGCCTGCTTTCAGCCTTCTGGTTTCTCATTCTCGACGCGGCGGATGTCTCTTTCACTGAAGCCGCAGTGGGCGCCGGCTTCTCGACTGTGTTGATGCTGGGCACCCTGGCGCTGACTCACAGCAGCGAGGGCGAATCCCGTCACAATCCTCTCTTGCCTTTATCTGTGGTGCTGATTACCGGTGCGGTGCTGGTCTACGGCACCCTGGACGTGCCTGCTTTTGGCGACGCCAATGCGCCCATCCATACCCACGTCGCGCCTCACTATATTGAAAAATCCGGCGAGGAAATCGGTGTCCCCAATATTGTCACTTCGGTACTCGCCAGCTACCGCGGCTTTGACACCCTGGGCGAAACCACGGTGATATTTACCGCCGGCGTTGCCATTCTGATGCTGCTGGGTATCGGCCGACGACGCGAGAGGGATGACGAATGACGCACCATTTTATCCTCCGCATTATCACCAAACTGCTGGTGCCGCTGATCCTGCTGTTTGGGCTCTACGTGCAATTCCATGGCGACTTTGGCCCCGGCGGCGGCTTCCAGGCCGGAGTCATTGTGGCAGCAGGCCTGGTGCTCTATGCACTGGTGTTTGGACTCGACACCGCCAGCGAGGTAATTAAAGAGTGGGTATTGCAGCTTCTGATTCCACTGGGCGTGCTGCTCTACGCCGGTGTCGGTGTTGCCGGTCTGCTCCTGGGGGGGAATTTCCTCGATTACAACGTACTTGCCCACGATCCGGTCCACGGCCAGCATCTGGGAATATTGCTGGTAGAACTGGGCGTCGGTATCACCGTGGCCTCGGTGTTAACGGCAATCTTTTTTGCCTTTTCGGGGCGAGGGCGGCGCGACCCGCAGGGCGACCTGCTACCTGCCACTGATGATGAATTAGACAATGATCTCGGGGCCTCGAACCATCAGCCGGTCAAAGGGGGGCAACCGTGACGACCTGGCTCGGCCTCTACAACTACTGGATTGTCATTCTGTTAATGA
>JAYNPV010000229.1:0-3785 GCA_038113925.1 Gammaproteobacteria bacterium
TTTTGGTTCAGGTTTTGAGTGAACACCCTTTGAAGGTATCGGAAAGCCTGAACCGCTTAAAGAAAATCTGTCTGGTTTTTGGTCTCGTCGTATTGATGAGAGTAACCGCCTCGTCTACGTAATTGATAACAATCACCTAACGATGATTTAGTGCCGTTATCACTACTAAAAATCGCTCAAAGTCAGGGCGCAACCAGCGAAATCTGCAAGGTCAGCTCCTTGATGTCGTAGTCGATCGAGTTATCCAGCAGCGCGGCGACGTTGTTGTAGCTGGTCAGTAAGGAATATTTCTGACCGTGAATCACCAGACTGTCGATGGGAAATTCCGTGGTTCTAAACTCAGGCCGATGGTCAGACTCCAGATGCAAAATTGCCGCTGAGGCGAGTGTCAGGGCGTCGGCCGTTTTCATCAGCCGAATCGCGCGCTCCTCTTTTTTAAAGCCTGTGTAGGCGGTCATTCGCGGCGGTTTGATGGAGCTGTGGACCGTGGAATCGCTGGTCCATTGCACCGCTCCGAAAACGCCTTTGGCCGATCCGAGTGTTTCCAGATTAATAGGTTCTGACAACAGATTTCTCCTTAATAAATTACGGTTTTTCCGCGCCGGTGTGAGCCGGCATTAACCTTTACGATTGTCGATTCCGGCGGCGCGCAATAACCGCTCATTGAACCGGCCCGTTTGCCGGGTTGAACAGCCAAAAAGGGTGCTGTTAACCAAGCCAAATACCCAGACTCCTTGTCGGGAGCATGGATTGCCTGCGACAGAGGCCGGTTGCGGTGATCCTCCTTGATCACGCCGTTGGTAATCGGGGTAATGCGAGAAACATGCCAGTTTTGAATAAGCCAGCTGCATCAGCGTGGCTGTCGACGGTATTTGAGCGTTCAGAGGACTTCTAGAGGCCACTTCAGACCAGGATTTGGAGTTCCATGGCCCTTCCCGGGTATTACCTTTCCAGCGTCCACCGGGACCGATTTTGGTGCACCCCGCACTGTTAGAGGGAGCCAGATAAAACGGGATCAGACAGAGCTTGGGGAATTTTCACTAAATATTAAGTACCCAACGGGGGAACCCTGTCTGCTCATCGTCAATCTCAAATGCCGCTGCCCCCGGGTCTTCGTCTGGATATCGTCCAGCGCGGACCCGACCTGGCCACAACCGGTTTATTAACCGGAGAGAATATGGAAACGCCGCCGACTGCATACCGCTCGACTGCTACACTTGATGACAATTGTGAATAGAGGTCTTTTACGATGCCTACCTTTCAACCGCCCGCGAAAGAGCAGCAACATGTCTACCTGGAAGATACCGATCAGCCACTGCCGGAAAAGCTGAATCCGCACACCCGCTACCTGTTCCTGAGCACCATCGCTAAAGGCGGAAAATCGCTGATCAAATCCTGCAAGGACCGGCATCTGAACCGGGTGGTTGCCTACAAGGAGCTACGCAAGGAATTCCAGCAGGATGAGGTAGAAAATACCCGCCTGCTACGTGAAGCCAGGGTATCAGCGATGCTGCAACACCCCAACACGGTGCCGGTCTACGAGATCGGCCGCGATAACCAGGGCCATTACTATTTCACTATGAAGTTGGTTCACGGTTATACGCTGCGGGAGATCCTGGATTACCGTGAACGTTACGATCTAACCCAGTTGATTGAAGTGATTGAGCAGGTGGCCCAGGCGCTGGCCTATGCCCATGCTCACGGGGTCGCTCACCGTGACATCAAGCCGGAAAACATCCTGGTAGGACCTTATGGTGAGGTACTGCTGCTGGACTGGGGACTGGCCAAAGTGTGGCGAAAGGACGGCACCACGACAGCAGAAGAGTTAGACAAGCAGGCAAGGGTGACGGACGATTCGAACAAAACCATGACCGGACACGGTCAGTTGCAGGGTACGCTCTGTTATATGTCACCGGAGCAGATTCGCCGCGACCCGGAGATCAGTTTCGCCACGGATACCTACAGTCTGGGGTCCGTGCTTTACGAAACCCTTGCCGGCAACCCCCCGTTCGATAGCGACAAGAGTTACGAGATTCTCGACATGGTGGAGAATCAACCACCCCCCAGACCGTCTGAAAACAGCAAATACCCGGTTCCGAAACTCCTGGAAAGCTTATGCCTGAAATGCCTGGAGAAAGAACCCAACAGACGACCCGCATCCATGGATGAAATCCTGCACGTTCTGCAACAGGACTGGACTGCGCAGCTGGTAACCGCCAGCCGTTGATACAAAAAAAAGCCGGGGCGGATAGTCCACCCCGGCTTTTCGTCAATCGCTTTAAAAACGCTATCAGGCCAGCGCTTTCTTGGTGATCTTGACGATGGTTGCAGCAACCTTGTAGGGATCGGCATTGGATGCCGGCCGGCGATCTTCGAGACGACCTTTCCAGCCGTCCTCTACCGTACCAATCGGAATACGGATGGAAGCCCCGCGGTCAGATACGCCGTAGCTGTACTGGTCAATCGCCTGGGTCTCGTGCTTACCGGTCAGGCGCTGGTCATTGTGCGCGCCGTATACGCCGATACATTCCGGGATATGTTTGGCGAATTCGTCGCAAATCTTGGTAAACACCGCCTCATCACCCTTCTCGCGCATCGGGCTGTTGGAGAAATTGGCGTGCATGCCGGAACCATTCCAGTCGGTGTCGCCCAGCGGTTTTGGATGCCAGTCGACGGCCAGATCATACTGCTCGGCGCAGCGCTCCAGCAGGTAGCGAGCCAGCCAGATTTCGTCGCCAGCGCTCGCCGCGCTCTTGGCAAAAATCTGGAATTCCCACTGACCTGCGGCCACCTCGGCGTTAATACCTTCAACATTGAGGCCGGCTTCGAGGCACATATCCAGATGCTCTTCGATCAGCGCACGGCAGTAGGCGTTACGCGCACCGACCGAGCAATAGTAAGGGCCCTGCGGCGGTGGGTAACCACCGGCCGGAAAACCGGGCGGCAGGTTGGTTTCCGGGTTCCAGAGGAAGTATTCCTGCTCAAAACCAAACCAGAAATCATCGTCATGGTCGTCGATGGTGGCACGGCCGTTGGACTCATGGGGAGTACCATCGGCATTCAGCACTTCGGTCATGACCAGATAGGCGTTTTGGCGACCAGGGTCAGGAATCACCATCACCGGCTTAAGCAAGCAGTCGGAAGCATTGCCTTCCGCCTGCTCGGTGGAGCTGCCGTCAAACGACCACATCGGGCAATCTTCCAGCTTGCCACTGAAATCCTTCCGGATCATGGTTTTGCTACGCAGACTCTGGGTAGGCTTATAACCATCCAGCCAAATATATTCCAACTTACTTTTCACTGTTTTCATATCTCCGAAGTTTATGTTGAAGGTTTCACGACTCAGGGTAATGACTGGATATCATCAGCCTGGAGCATCCGGGCCACCAGTATTCTATGCGGTGGTATTCCCGTCTGTTCGAAGCAAACTAACCTACGGCCCGGGTTGCCTGGTTACCTCCTGCTGGCCCAGGGTAATCCGCTAGCACCGGCCACCGCTCTGCTCCCCGCTTACTTTTTTATACAGCATTATCTGTGCCACAACTTAATTGTGTTTTTAAAACAGACAGATAGCCAGGGTAGAACCCTCCACTCATCGCAACAATCCACCAATATCGTGCATTTAGCCCTGGCCCTTTGCACTCATATAGTGCATTCGAACGCCGCGGCACCGGCCTGATTCAGAAAAAAACGACCATGATCGGCTCGATTCCAAACCTGGCCAGCAACCCTCTCGGGGGGGGGGGGGGGGGGGGGGGGGGGGGGGGGGGGGGGGGGGGGGGGGG
>JAYNPV010000230.1:0-2910 GCA_038113925.1 Gammaproteobacteria bacterium
CTATGGGGTGGCCCTGAACCTGGCTCCGGCTACTCCCGAATGGCTGGCGGATTTAAATGCCCAACCGATGTTTCTGGGCCTGGACCTGCGGGGCGGCGTGCACTTTTTGCTGGAAGTCGACATGCCGGTGGTTATGCGCCAGGAGGAAGAGCGCCTGGTTGACGATTTCAAACCTCTGTTGCGGGACGAAAAACTGCGTTACACCTCGATCAAACGGTTTCAGCGCGATGAAACCAGTGGCGTCGAACTGAGGTTTCGCGATGCCGAGAACCGGGATCAGGCGCAGGAGCTGATTGCTGACAGCTACGAGGGTGTCGAGCTTGCAGCGTCGGAACGCGGCGGCGCGTTCTGGTTGGAGGCGCGGATCAGTGATCAGTTGCGCCTTGAGCACGAACGCATGGCCCTCAAACAGAATATTCTTACCCTGCGTAATCGCGTCAATGAACTGGGCGTGGCCGAGCCGGTGATTCAGCAGCAGGGTCGCAACCGCGTGATTGTGCAGCTGCCCGGGGTACAGGACACGGTGCGCGCTCGCGAATTGCTGGGGGCAACCGCCACCCTGCAGTTTAAGGCAGTAGATGAGGGCCATAGTTTGGAGGCGGCCATTGCCGGCCGCGTACCGCCGGGTTCCGCCCTCTATCCCCATCGGGATGGCAGCCAGATTCTGCTGAAAAAACGTACCGTCCTTACCGGTGAGTACATCACTAACGCCAGTTCCGGTCTGGATACTCAAACCGGTGAACCCAAGGTGGACGTCGCCCTTGATGGTCGTGGGGCCAAGATCTGGTCGAAATTTACCGGTCAGAATGTCGGCAACCGCATGGCGGTGATCTTCGTTGAAAACAAAAAATACACCGTAAAAGGGGCCGACGGCGAACCGCGTACGGTGGAAGAAAGGGTCGAAGAGGTGATCACCGCGCCGGTGATTCGCGACCAGCTGGGTGCCCGCTTTCAGATATCCGGCGCAATGAACTCCCGCGAAGCCCGGGATCTGGCGCTACTGCTGCGCGCCGGGTCACTGGCGGCACCGATGCATTTTGTTGAAGAGCGTACCGTGGGACCCAGTCTCGGGCTTGATAATGTCAACCAGGGCGTCCGTTCAGTGATATTTGGACTGCTGCTGGTGGTGGCCTTTATGGTGGTCTGGTATCGCGGATTCGGCCTGCTGGCCAATGTTGCGCTGGCGCTGAATCTGGGTCTGCTGATTGCGGTGCTGTCGTTGTTGCAGGCTACCCTGACATTGCCCGGTATTGCCGGTGTGGTATTAACCGTGGGTATGGCGGTGGATGCGAATGTACTGATCTTTGAACGAATCCGGGAGGAACTGGCCAACGGCAACTCGCCCCAGGCGAGTATCTATGCCGGTTTTGACAAGGCCTTCTCGACGATTTTTGATGCTAACGTCACCACCCTTATTGCTGCAGCGGTGTTGTTTGTTTTTGGCACCGGACCGGTTAAAGGGTTCGCCGTAACCCTGTCGGTGGGGATTGTCACCTCCATGTTTACCGCCATTGTGGTCACGCGGACGCTGGTTAACGCTGTGTGGGGCGGTCGTAGTGGGGTAAAAAAATTACCGATTGGCAAAGCCTGGATCAAGCTTAAAGGCAGCCGGGCTATCGCGTTTATGTCGCGGCGGCGGATCGCCGGACTGTTATCAGCGGCATTGTTACTGTTATCCGTCGGTTCGCTCGCCACCCGCGGCCTGCAGTTTGGTATTGATTTCACCGGGGGAACACTGGTTGAGGTGGCCTACACTCAGGCCGCTGATCTGGAACAGATAGAAAACACCCTGACTGCAGCTGGGTTGGATGATGCGGTGGTGCAGCTGTTCGGCTCCCCCAATGACGTGCTGATCCGTCTGGCGGTGGGGCAGGGCGGTGATCTGGCCCAACTCAGCGGCGATGTGCTGACGGCGCTGGAACGTCAGTCACCCGATGTGGAGCTGCGCCGGGTTGAGTTTGTCGGTCCTCAGGTCGGTGAAGAGTTAACCCAGGACGGCGGGTTGGCGCTGCTGTTCGCGCTGGTGGGAATCCTCATATATGTCGGTCTGCGATTTCGCTATCAGTTTGCCCTGGGCGCAGTAGCCGCTCTGGTCCACGACGTGATTATCACCATGGGTCTGTTCTCGCTATTTGCCATTGAATTTGATTTAACCGTGTTAGCGGCACTGCTGGCGGTGATCGGTTATTCCCTCAACGACACCATTGTCGTGTTTGATCGCATCCGTGAAAACTTTGCGGTAGTTCGCAAGGGCGGAGTCAGCGAGGTCATCGATGGCGCGCTTAACGATTCCCTGTCGCGTACGGTGGTTACTTCGGTGACCACCTTGCTGGTGCTGACGTCACTGCTGTTTTTCGGCGGTGAGGTGATTCACGGTTTTGCGCTGGCGCTGACTGTGGGTGTGGTGATTGGTACCTATTCATCACTGATGGTCGCCAGTCCGGTGCTGCTGGTAATGGGGCTGACCCGTAAAGATATGGAAGAGCCGGAGAAAGAGGGCGCGCTGGTGGACACCCCGTAAACGACCATGCCAGCCGAAACTCTTTTGTCACCAAAATAACGGGCAGTCGGCAACCGGCGCGTGATAATTACCGGCGACGATTACCGGCCCAGCCACTCATCCAGCTTTATCAACGCCGGACCCTGTGAATCCCAACGCAGGAACTCTGCCCCCTGCTGCCAGCTTCCCAACACCCAGCGGGTGGCAGAGCCCAACTGAGTCTGGTGACTGTGTCGCGCCGGGCGGTGGGTATGGCCATGCACCAGGGTCAGCAGGCCCTGCTCTTCCAGCAAAGCCACCACCGCAGCAGGATTGACATCCATTATATCGGCGGATTTTTCGCTATTGGCGGCCTTGCTTTGATCACGTAAACCGGCTGCCTGGGCAGCGCGCGCTTCGATAGATTGGTT
>JAYNPV010000230.1:2936-3731 GCA_038113925.1 Gammaproteobacteria bacterium
CTGCTGGTAGGGCGAATCATCGGTGCAAAATGCGTCGCCGTGGGCAATCAGGATCGGCTGCCCGTCGACGTTAATGACACTGGGGTCGGCCAGCAACCGGGCGCCGCTGGCCTGACAAAATGCATCGCTGAGTAGAAAATCGCGATTGCCATGCAGGATATATACAGGCGCAGCTAAGTGAGACAGAGCATCAACGACCTGCTGGTAGGCAGCGACCCCTGCATCGTCACCGATCCAGACTTCAAACAGATCGCCGAGAATGTATAGCGCATCCAAATCGGTCGCGCAGGCCTGGCAGAACCGCATAAACCGGGCGCTGGTAGCGTCGTCATTGGCCCCTTCGGCAACCGGAGGGTTGAGGTGCAGGTCGGCGATAAAATAGGTAGCCATCTCAGTTTCCGGATAGCCGCCTGAAGGTTATTGCGAGATAGTCACCGCCTGAATGGCTACGGTTTCCTGCGGGACATCGGTGGGCATGGGGCCACCGGCACCGGTGGGCACGGCCTTGATCGCATTGACGACATCCATGCCCTCGACCACCTTGCCAAATACCGCGTAGCCATAACCGTTGGCATCGGCGCTGCGGAAATTCAGAAAGTCATTGTCGTTAACGTTGATGAAGAACTGTGCGGTGGCCGAGTGGGGATCAGGCGTGCGCGCCATGGCAATGGTGCCGGTGTCGTTGGTAAGACCGTTATCGGCCTCGTTTTGTACATTGCCTTTGGTCTCTTTTTGCACAAATTCGTCGGTAAAGCCGCCGCCCTGGATCATGAAGCCGTCGATAACCCGGTGGAA
>JAYNPV010000231.1:0-3713 GCA_038113925.1 Gammaproteobacteria bacterium
CATCGGCTCTCCTACACTCCCTGAACATACGATTGCAGGTGTCCGGTCTTCGGATCCCGGCGACCCATCCTGTATACCTGCTCCCGTGATGATCACAGTTGTTCGCTGTGGCGCAGGTCGGCAGAACTGAGCTATTCGACTCCCGCCATCAGAGCTGACGCATCACCAGTCGTTTCTTGATATAGGCAATGGCTTTGTCGGGATTGAGTCCTTTTGGGCAAGCACTGGTGCAGTTCATAATGGTGTGGCAACGATAAAGTCGAAAGGGATCTTCGAGTTCATCGAGCCGCTCGCCTTCGCCTTCATCCCGGCTGTCGACAATCCACCGATGGGCAGCAAGCAAAATCGCCGGACCGAGAAATCGATCGCTGTTCCACCAGTAAGAGGGACATGAAGTGGAACAGCATGCGCACAAAATACACTCGTAATGACCGTCCAGCGCCTCCCGGTCTTCTTTGGACTGCAGACGTTCGCGGCCTTCAGCGGGGGGCGTATCGGACTTAAGCCAGGGCTGAATTGCCTCATACTGAGCATAAAAATGGGTCAGATCCGGCACCAGGTCTTTCACCACATGTTGATGAGGCAAAGGGGTTATTTTTAATCGCCCGTTTTTAGCCACACTCTCGATGTCCTGGGTACAGGCCAGGGTGTTGGTGCCGCCGATATTCATTGCGCAGGAACCGCAGACGCCCTCGCGGCAGGAGCGCCGCAATGTCAGCCCGCCGTCCTGCTCATCCTTTATCTTTAACAGGCCATCGAGCACCATTGGCCCACACTGGTCCAGATCCAGATCAAATTCGTCGTAATGCGGCTCCTGATCTGTTTCCGGATCGTAGCGGTATATTTCGAAAACAACCTTGTTGGCTGACACCTGGTGTCTCCTCAGTAAACTCGTTTCATCGGTGGCACTGATTCCACCTCATCATTCAGTGGCTGACTGGTGACAGGACGATAGTCCAGTCGCACCTCGCCCCCCACCTGGTCATCCACCCAGGCGAGGCTGTGCTTCATCCATTTTTCATCGTCCCGGTCTGGAAAATCATCACGGGCATGTGCACCGCGGGACTCTTCCCGGGCATTGGCAGAGTCCATCGTCGCCAGCGCAACCCCTAGCAGATTATCCAGCTCAAGCGCCTCGACCAGATCGGTGTTGAAAATCATGCCGTGATCAGTAATCCCCAGATCGGGCATTTTCGCGGCAACTGCGCGCATCTCCCGGGTGCCTGCTTCGAGGGTTTCTGCGGTTCGAAATACCGCACAACGATTCTGCATCGTCCTTTGCATCTCGCCCCGTATCTCCGCCACTTTACGGGCTCCGGTGGCATTGCGAATCTTATCGAAACGCTCCATCACCGCGTCACTGGCCGCCGATTCAAGCCGCGGTTCTTTCAGATCGGGTAGCGTTTCCTGCAACCGCAGCGCGGCAGCCCGGCCGAAAACAATAATATCCAGCAAACTATTGGCGCCCAGGCGATTCGCGCCGTGGACTGATACGCAGGCACATTCCCCGATCGCAAACAGGCCGGGCACCACTACATCTTCACCGTCACGACGGTTAATGACCTCGCCGTGGAAATTGGTCGGAATTCCCCCCATGTTGTAATGCACCGTAGGCAGTACCGGAATCGGTTCGCGGGTGACATCCACGCCGGCAAATATTCTTGCGGTTTCGGATATTCCCGGGAGTTTCTCAGCGAGCACATCTGCTCCGAGGTGTTCCAGGTGCAACAGGCAATGGTCCTTGTTGGGCCCCACTCCCCGACCCTCCAGTATCTCCACCGTTTCCGCTCTCGATACTACGTCCCGAGAAGCCAGGTCTTTAGCCGTTGGGGCGTAACGCTCCATAAAGCGCTCGCCATCGCCATTGGTGAGGTACCCTCCTTCGCCGCGAGCCCCCTCGGTAATCAGACAACCCGCTGGATAAATACCGGTGGGGTGAAACTGCACCATTTCCATGTCCTGCAGCGGCACTCCAATGCGCGCTGCCATCGCCTGACCATCGCCGGTACAGATATGGGCATTGGTGGTTGACTGATAGGCTCGACCGTAACCCCCGGTCGCCAGCACCACCGCCCTGGCCATGAAACGGTGAATCGATCCATCTTCAAGGCAATATGCCATCACCCCGTTAACCTCACCGTCGGTTCCCTGCAGCAGATCGAGGGCCACATATTCAACAAAAAAATTGGCTTTATTGCGCAAACACTCCTGATAGAGAGTATGAAGCATGGCGTGACCCGTGCGGTCAGCGGCGGCGCAGGTTCGGTGAGCAATGGTTTTATGATCGGCCAGATACTGGCCCCCGAATGGGCGTTGGTAAATCTTGCCCTCGTCGGTGCGCGAGAAGGGCAGTCCGGCATTCTCCAGTTCAATCACCGCGGGAATCGCCTGCTGGGTCATATACTGAATGGCATCCTGGTCACCCAACCAGTCAGACCCTTTCACCGTATCAAAGAAATGACTGCGCCAGTCGTCCTCAACCACATTCCCCAGCGCCGCATTAATACCGCCTTGAGCAGCCACAGTATGCGAACGAGTCGGAAAAACCTTGGTGATACAACCGACCGACATTCCCGCCGATGCCATACCAAAGGTGGCCCTCAGCCCGGCACCGCCGGCACCGACAACGATGGCATCAAAACGGTGGTCAATGATTTTGTAATTATCCAATTGCTGTCTCTTGGTAGCTTGATTATCTATTCGGGAATCAAATCCCCGAAGCAAATATTGGGGGCTGGCCGATACCCTCTGTTACCCGGCCACTGCCTGAAAAAGCGCCCGCATTACGGCCACGATAGCCACCAGCGCCAGAGTCGTGGTTAACAGCGCATGGCCGGTAACCAGCAGAATTTTCAATCCGGTTATGTGGATGTAGTCTTCGAGCAACACCTTGCCAGCAATAAACGCGTGATTCATTCCGAACAGCACAAACGCCAGTACCAGCCCGGCATTGAGCGGGTCACCCAGCCAGCCACGCGCTTCGGCAAGGTTAATCCCGCCAGCGCTTAATAAAAAAAGTTTTGCGCCCAGTACCAGTCCAAGCAGAATCAGAACCAGTGCGGTAAATCGCTCTCGAATAAACTCTTCGGTACCTGTGCCGGCGGCACCGTGGTTACGGGCCGCACCCGCAGCGGACCTAAACCGGCTCATGACTGGTTCCTCATTATTACCAACACCCAGATCGCCAGGGTGGCAACACCGGCAAAGACGACAGCAACGCGACCGCTGAGGCGCGACGCTTCCAGCTCAAATCCATAACCGAGATCCCAGAAAAAATGCCTGATCCACTGGGCAGCGCTGTAAATTGCACAAAATGTCCAGCCAACAAGCGCAATACGCCCGAAATAACTCGACAAGATGCCATTCATCCATTCATAGGCCTGACCACCCATAGAGACGCTTGCTAACCACAACACCAGTACCGCCATGCCACCGAGTAGCGCCGTATTGGTAGCTCGATGCAGGATCGACGTAAAAGATCCGGTTAATGGCCGGTAGACTTCCAGGTGGGGAGACAAGGGCCGCTGTCCCTGACTCATAGCAGTTGCTCTCCTTATATATAGTTATATTGTGATCCGCTGAAAATGACCGTCGCATGACTGTAACAGCAGCGACCCATTGACCCGTTTATTCATGACCTGGGGCCTATGGGCATTTATGAGAGGCCGCTCTTGGAGGCTGTGGCGGCTGCTTCTTCAAGGTAGCCCACGGCG
>JAYNPV010000232.1:0-2407 GCA_038113925.1 Gammaproteobacteria bacterium
CGCTCTCCCAGCTGAGCTACGGCCCCACATTTTTGATCCGGACTCGCCGGCAGGTCTCCTGCCGACCAGCGGGCTGATCCGCACTGTCAAATTCAGGTTAAAAAAAGTCGGTCAACGCGCCGATAAATGTATCATTGGCTAACCGGCTCTTGCTAGCCACACCTAATGTGTTACAAACATTGACCTGAAACAGGCAAATTAGCGAGGTCATCACCATGAGTTCACTTCTTTCTGCTGTTGTAATTGGCGCCATGTTACACACCAGCGCCGCCACCCCCGTGCCTGCTGAACAACTTGAAGACGGTATTACCGCCTTTGAGATGCAGGAATACGACAAAGCCATGAACCTGATCAAGCCATTGGCCGAGCAGGGCGACCCTGAAGCCCAATATTTTATGGGCACCTTCTACTGGTATGGCAGCGGGGTCACGCGCAGTTCCCCCATCGCCCAGAAATGGTTTACCAAGGCCTACTCAACCTGGCTCGCTGCCGCTGAGCAGGGCGACGCCACCGCCATGGTCGAGGTCTCCCGAATGGTCAATTCCGGACTGGGCACCGAGCGGGACGCTGAACAGGCCCTCAAATGGATTCACAAAGCGTTGGCCAATGGCGCGATTGAAGCCCATGGAGTACTAGGTGACATGTACATGGAAGGTGACGGGGTAGAAAAAAGCCTTGATGAGGCACTGAAACATTACAGCAAGGCAGCCGATCTGGGCGACCCTTACGGCGTGGCCATGGTGGCCCGTCTGGGCAACAGGTAACGGATAGGTCCTTGTATGCAGGATGCCGGGTAAAAACCAATGGCGTTTGCACAAGATTGATTGGCGAACTTGGAGTGGCCATCGGGCCGCTAATCGCCGGGTAAATTCGGCAGTTTTTATGCTAAAAACGCCCCGTTGAAGACGCGGTTCGCCAATCCTCTAAAGCCGCCGTTGACCTGCTCATGGCATCCAGAGTGTTGGGCGGCAGGAAAAACCACTCCTGGCAACATAAACCAAATAACATAATTTATCAGTCAGAAAATTCTCATGGGAAAACCCTTCTACCGGAGGGTTTTCGCGTTTCTAACCCATTTAAAATGGCGCTCGACAGCAATGGAAACCCTGCTCTATTACTTACCGGTCGGCGCCGTCGCCGGGCTCATTGCCGGACTGCTGGGTCTGGGTGGCGGGGTGGTGATTGTGCCGGCCCTGGTGATCGCCTTTCCGCTGCTGGGGATACCCGATGAATTTCTGATGCACCTGGTTGTCGGCACCTCGCTCGCGGTTATCGTGCCGACCTCGGCATCTTCTGTTTATGCTCATTACCGCCGCAATGCGATCATCGGGCAGCTATTCCGCCAGCTCGGGCCGTGGATGCTCATCGGTGCCGTCATCGGCGGACAGATCGCCCACCTGCTGCCGAGCATCTTGCTCCAGTATATTTTTGCTGTTTACGTGTTGATTGCAGCGTCCCAAATGTTACGAACTGCCACCAGGGAAGACACCGGCCGGTCAATCCCCGGCTACAGCGGCAACGCGCTGGCGGCGGGGGTTATTGGTGCACTTTCGGCCATGCTCGGCATTGGCGGCGGCAGTGCTACCGTGCCCTATCTGACCTTCTTTGGCGTTAACGTGCGCAACGCGGTCGCCACTTCATCGGCCTGCGGTCTGGTGTTGGCCACCAGCGGGGCACTGACCTTTATCTACACCGGCTGGGGGGTAGACAATCTACCCGCAGGCACACTGGGTTACGTTTACCTGCCCGCTTTGCTGGGGCTAGTAATTCCCAGCGTAATTCTGGCCCCGGCAGGGGCGCGGCTGGCCCATACCCTGCCCACCGCAACGCTAAAAAAGATCTTTGCAGTATTTTTGATATTTATGGGGTTACGAATGCTGTTGGGTTAGGCTTGATGCTTAAGTAAACACTGCCTGGGTCGGCTCTCCGGTCCCCGGTATTTTAAACTCAATCCGCGCCCTTCAGTCACCCATCCATTCAGCCTTTGCGCTCAAGGGTGACGAATCGCATGCTACAGCCGTTTTTGTCGTCTGCGGCATGGCGGGTCTCTTCTACCACCGCCCACGCCTGTTCATCCCACTCGGGAAACCAGGTGTCACCTTCAAATTCCCCATCAACCAGGGTCAGATAGAGGCGCTCGGCCATGGGCAGTGCAGCACTGTAGAGCTGCGCGCCGCCAATGACCATCAGCTCCTGGTCGCCGGTCAATGCGATGGCCTGCTCGATGCTTCGCACTTGCTGCGCGCCCTCCAGGCTGAGGTCACCCCGGCTGATCACCAGGTTGCGGCGCTGCGGCAGGGGCTTGCCTAAACTCTCCCAGGTGAGCCGCCCCATCAGCAGGGTATGACCCAAAGTAATCTGCCGAAAATGGCGCATGTCCGCCGGCAACCGCCAGGGCAGTTGATTA
>JAYNPV010000232.1:2417-3700 GCA_038113925.1 Gammaproteobacteria bacterium
GCCGCAACCAGGGCGATGGTCATACCGCCACCGGGGCGGCAATATGCGCGGCCGGGTGGTAATCGATAATTTCGATATCGTCGAAGGTGAAATCAAACAGCGAGGTCACCGCCGGGTTAAGTTTGAGCTGCGGCGGCTCTCCCACCTGACGGCTGAGCTGCTCGTCAGCCTGGCGCAGGTGATTTTCATATAGATGGGCATCGCCCAGAGTATGCACAAATTCACCCGGTTTAAGACCGCACGCCTGGGCCACCATGGCCGTCAACAACGCATAGGACGCGATATTGAACGGCAGCCCAAGAAAAATATCGGCGCTGCGCTGATAAAGCTGACACGACAGCCGGCCCTCGGCGACGTAAAACTGAAACATCGTGTGACAGGGCGGCAGCGCCATCTGTCCCACCAAAGCGACGTTCCACGCCGAGACCAGCAACCGGCGCGAATCAGGATTATTTTTAATCTGCTCTACCACCTGGCTGATCTGGTCGATGTGGCCGCCATCGTAATCGGGCCAGCTGCGCCATTGCACCCCGTAGACCGGCCCCAGCTCGCCCGCTTCATCGGCCCATTCATCCCAGATGGAGACCCGGTTTTGGTGCAACCAGCCGATATTCGACTCACCTCGCAGAAACCAGAGCAGCTCATAAATAATCGAGCGCAGATGAACTTTTTTCGTGGTCAGCAGCGGGAAACTTTCACCCAGATCAAAACGCATCTGATGGCCAAAAATACTCCGGGTACCGGTGCCGGTGCGGTCCTGCTTGATCACGCCCTGTTCCCTGACGTGGCGCATCAGATCGAGATACTGCTGCATGGGGTCCTCGCAAATAAAATCCAAAAGGCGGAATTCCCCCGTTACCGGACAGCAACTCCGCGCCAGACATACTAATGATATCGAGAAACGAGTAGAATCGTTCTCCTCAGGTCACGCTTTTTCCATACAAAGCTGCGCCCTGTTAAAAGCAGCCAACCCGAGCTAATTATGACCAAGGATACTCAAATTACGATCGACGTTGAATCCAGCTATGTCGAGGCCCAGTCAGAGCCGGATCTCGAACGGTTTGTGTTCGCCTATACCATCACCCTGACCAACGCCGGCAGCGTACCGGCGCGTCTGCTTTCGCGCCACTGGATAATCACCGATGCCAACGATGAAGTAAAAGAGATCAGCGACATCGGGGTAGTCGGCAAAACCCCGCTGATTTCACCCGGCAAGAGTTTTACCTACCGCAGCCATGCGGTGCTCGAAACCCCGTTTGGCCTGCTTCAGGGCAGTTATCAAA
>JAYNPV010000233.1:0-3584 GCA_038113925.1 Gammaproteobacteria bacterium
TGAGCCTGTCGAAGGGCGCCCTTCGACAGGCTCAGGACGAACGGCATCTTCTACCCGGTCCCACTGAAATAGCGCCTTTAAAAGACCCCATTGGCCCTTACCTGGCCTTCTGTGAACACACGCAAAACACCCTTAACTTGGTGTCATTCGGCTCACACCCCTACTCGCTCACTACAACTGATAATTGAGCATGGGCTGCAACTGTTTCACCGAGTTGCCGATAAAGTCCATTAATTCGTCCACCCGTTTATTGTGAAGATCGGGATGGGTTAACACCCATAAATCCAGGTCGAGTTCGGAACCAGCATCGAACGCACGCTCCAGTCTGCGTTCCGACTCGCCAAGATAGCGGGGCAACACCACCAGGCCAATGCCTTCACGAGCCGCAGAGCGCTGAGCCATAACCACATTGCTGGTGTAAACGATATCGTCGTCATCCACATATTTACGTGTCCATTTGGCGTAGGCTCGATGGGCTTCGTGGCTGTCGGCGCTGACGAACTGATGACCTTTTAGTTCCTCTGCGCTACCGGGCTTGCCATGCTCGGCAAAATAGGCAGGAGCCCCATACACTGCCCAGGAAACCGTGCCAATCCGGCGCCCGGTAAGATGCTCAGGCGGCGCACTCTGACCCATACGGATGGCGACATCCGCCTCTTTTCGGCTCAGATTAAACACCTGGCTGCTAATCACCATGTCGACACGGATCTCGGGGTGCTCCTCACGAAACCGCTTAATAAAAGCCGGCAACAGCACCATCGCCAACCCCTCCATAGTCGCTACCCGAATAGTGCCGCTGAGTTTAAGATCACCGCCACTCAACTTCTGTTCGATCAGCTCACTTTCGGTCTCCATGCGACGGGCATGTTCAAGTACCTCCTCCCCCTCCAGAGTTAGCGCATAACCGGAAGCCTCTCTTTCAAACAGCGTCACGCCGACCCGCTCTTCCATCGCGTTGATTCGCCGAAAGACCGTGGAATGGGTAACCCGTAGCTCCCTGGCCGCCCCGGAAAGCGAACCGTTATCAGCCACCGCCAGAAAGATGCGGAAGTCATCCCAGTTTAATCCTGTTCTATTTTGCAAGTCATCCTTCCTAAAATAGCTAATTTACATCATTTAAGAACAGCTTATCATTGCTCGCCAACGGAAACACGGAATGACTTCCGGATCCACCCACCAGGATGGTGGGACTGATTGAACAGGATTTCAGTCAGGGGTAAGTCTAAGCGCTCACTGTAGCGGCTTCGTGATTGTCGACAGGGTGGCAGGGATTGCCGCCTCGACCTACCCGATCAGGTGCCCGGTTGTGTGCGGGCAAAGCGCTTCCCCGGCGCAAGATCAACAAACCGGCGGCAGGATTCCTCCCCCTCTCCTCTCCTGTCGTCGGTCCTCTACTCCCCGCAGATATTCTCCAACCCTCAATGCCTCTCTGCGTCAGGGTTTTTTCGGTGCGCTCCATCCGCCTGATAATTCCAGGGTTTACACCACCATTTATTCAGATTGTTTTGCATTGTCTGCGCTGGATCAGCCAGAAAAGGCGTTCAGCCTCCTAGTATGGAGCTGCCCCCGGCGGCGAGCGTCGGCGTGCATGGACTCTATCAAACAGGATGCAAGACAATGAAAAAGGGAACCCTTAATATCGCATTGACAACGGCCGCCACGGCTGCTGCGTTGATTTCCACCCCCGTCACCGCCTATGAAGCCGGCGATTGGCTGGTTAGGGGCCGCATAATCTCTGTCAGTCCCGATGAGAGCAGCAACACCCTCACCAGTAGCGTTGCGGGCAACCTCGGCACCCGGGTCGGGGTAGATACCAATATCGTTCCGGAGGTGGATTTCACCTATATGCTCAGCCGCCACTGGGGAGTGGAACTCATTTTGGCTTCCAGCCAACACCAACTTAAGGATAAAGGCCTGGGACTGGGGAATATTGCCGAGGTGCGCACCTTGCCCCCTACTTTAACCCTGCAGTACCACTTCAGGCCCGACCGCAAGTACCAGCCCTATGCCGGAATCGGCATCAATTACACCCTGTTTTTCGATGAAGATGAAAGCAGTTCGCTAAAAACAGCGGGCGGGGGTAAAGCCGATGTAGACCTTGACGAATCCATTGGCATCGCCTTCCAGGTGGGCATGGACGTCGCCCTTGATAAAGACTGGTTCATGAACTTTGATGTCAAATACATTGACATGAGTACGGACGCCAGTATCACCACTACAGCTCTCGGTAAATTAACAATCGATGTGGACATTGATCCGTGGGTTTACGGCATCGGTATCGGCCGGCGCTTCTAAATCACTAACAGCCATCGCCCCTGACAGCATCTTCGACCGCTGTCAGGGGCTTTTTTTGCTCTTCGCTTTACACTCATTAGTTAATTCGTATTCTAGATACCGTCTGCGATATTCGCTCTCTCAATACAACGGTATCTTTTTAAAACAATGATCCGCATCACCCTCCTGCTTGCCGCGATGATGACTTCTTTCTCCTGTTCGGTCGCGGCGTCGTCCTCGGATATTCTGCTGGTAATCGACAACTCCGGCAGCATGAAAACCAATGACCCCGAATTTCTGACTCGAAAAACCGTCGCCCAATTTGTTGGCGAGCTAGAGGCAACGGAGCGCGCGGGATTGCTGCTTTTTGGTACCCAGGCGCGCTTGGTAAACCGCCTGACCACCCCCCACCAGTTAACAGCTGCCATCAACCAGGGGGCCCTGACGAAAATAGATTTCAGCGATCAATGGACCGATACCGCAGCGGCGTTGGAAATGGCGCTCTACGAACAAAAAATGAACGGTCGCCCGGATGCCAACCCGGTCATCGTTATTCTTACCGACGGTATTGTCGATACCGGCAATAAAGAAGATTCAAAACGCCGTCGCGAATGGATAATCAATGGCCTTTCCCAGCAGGCCACACAATCCGGGGTACGCATTTTCGCCATTGCCTTCACCGAAACCGCCGATTTCGAATTACTTCAGTCGCTCGCCCAAAGGACAGGCGGAGATTACTACCGAATTTTGTCTGCACAAGACATGCCCACAGTATTCAGCAAAATACACTCGGCGATATCCGTGGAGACCTTTCACCCGGGACTGGCGCCAGCCGGCGATGAACCGATCGATTTTCTCGCCGAGTTTGCCGATGATTTCGAAACCGGTGATGAGCCCTCCATCGAGCCTGCGGAAAACCTGGCAGTCGCCGAGCCCTCCGCCACCGAAGAAGCGATACCGGTTTTTTCCGGCCGCAAAGACGCGCCCGATGCAGAAATGGCCCACCCCCTACAACCCTCAGCGGATAAGACCGCCGGCTCCCCCCCTGCTGACCATCGTGCTGATACGGGAGGTTCCGCCAGGGTTTTACTGCTCGTTCTGCTGTTGGTCGCAAGTGGAGGTTTTATTTTATGGCGCTGGTTTAACACCCCGAAAAAGGACCGCCGCGCCGACGAAGCCCTGTTACATGAAGTGAACAAGGAGACCGGTCAGGCGGTATTTGATGTGACCGGTATGGTGACCCGAATCGGTCGTTCGCCCGGCAGAGGGCAATGGTGTCAGCGGCCGAATTGAGCTCCTCGCTCTGGGCA
>JAYNPV010000234.1:0-3580 GCA_038113925.1 Gammaproteobacteria bacterium
GGGCTTGAGTTAGAGCCGGAGCAACTTGAAAAATTGCAACAATTGATTGATCAGCGTATTGAGACTCGCCGTCCGGCTGCGTATCTCACCGGCGAAGCCTGGTTTGCCGGGGTCAAATTCAGTATTGATGAACGGGTGATCGTGCCACGCTCACCTATCGCAGAACTGCTTGTAGGGGGGTTTGCCCCCTGGGTGGATCCTCGGCAGGTAAGCTCGGTTCTCGACCTTTGTGCGGGCAGCGGCTGCATTGCCCTGGTCGCGGCCATGGTGTTCGAATCGGCCAGAGTGGAAGCAGCGGAGCTCTCTGTTGACGCCCTGCAGGTGGCGGCTGAAAACCGCTCACGGCTTGGCCTGGAACAGCGGGTCCTGCTCACTCAATCCGATCTATTTTCGGCGTTGGGCGGTCATCGGTATGACCTGATTATCAGTAATCCGCCCTATGTACCGCAGCGGCGGCAATTGCCAGCTGAATATGGCCATGAACCGACAGAGGCTCTATTTGCTGGAGAGGATGGGCTGGATCTGGCGATACCTATACTGGCGCGTTCCATTGACCACCTTAATCCCGGTGGTTGGCTGGTGCTGGAAGTGGGTGAGGCAATGGAGGCTTTAATAACGAGAATTCCGACTTTACCGGGCATCTGGATGGAACTGGAAGGGGAGGCGGATGGGGTATTGATGATCAGCCGGGAGGAGCTGGTTGAGTGTGAAACGGTGCTGCGTGAACTGGATGCTTGAGATTGCCGGGCCAGGGGCTTGCTGAGTCCAGAGCGTTATTTTTCGCCCAGTTGTCGGTGATGAATCACCACGTTTTCGAATTTTTCACTGAACTCATTACCCAGCTGCTGGGTAACGTAGACAGAGCGGTGTCGCCCCCCGGTGCAGCCGATACCAATGTTCAGGTAACTGCGCCCGCCGGCAAAAAAATGTGGTATCCATCGCGTCAGGTATTCCCTGACAGACGTTAACATTTCGTTCACCAGGGGTTCGGCGGACAGAAAGTCCATCACCGGTTGATCGAGTCCGGTATGGGGACGCAGCAATGGATCCCAGTTGGGGTTGGGCAGGCAGCGCATATCGAAGATCATGTCCATGTCGGTGGGAGCCCCGTATTTGAACCCGAACGACTGAAAAAGCACTGAGGTTTTCGACCGGTCACTACCCATCAGACGCAAGATGCGCTCTCGCAGATCGTAAATGGTGTCCTGAGAAGTGTCGATGGTACGGTCTGCCAGTTCCGAGATTGACAATAGTCTTTGTTGCTCGCGGCTGATGGCATCCGCTGTAGAGTTCTCTGCGTTGGAAAGGGGGTGGCGTCTGCGGGTTTCGTTGAACCGATTTAGCAGCGCGGATTCACTGGCAGTAAAAAAAAGCACCTGGCAGGAAACATCGCTTCGGCGAAGTTGCTCGATAAGCTCACCAAACTGCTGCAGGTTGGTGCTATTGCGGATGTCGATGCAGACCGCTGCTCGCCTTAGGTTGGGGTCGTCCTGCTGGAGCTGTTCCCCGAGGGCGGGTAACAGGGCAATCGGCAGGTTGTCGATACAGTAATAACCCAGGTCTTCCAGGGTGCGCAGGCCGGTGGTTTTGCCCGATCCGGACAACCCGCTGACAATAATCAGCTCCTGACCGAGATCTCGGGTGGGGGAGTCTGTCATTAGAACTGCCCGGCGGACAGATCGGCCTTACGTTCGTTGGACGGGGGGATTTTCAACGCTTCCCGATATTTCGCCACCGTCCGTCGGGCGACATTAAAACCGGCGTCTTTCAACAAGGTCGCCAGTTTGGAGTCGCTCAGTGGTTTGGTTTCTTCACTGATCAGCAATTTTATTTTGGCCTGAATGGCGGTGGCCGACGCGGTACCACCATCGGCGGTGCTGACATGGCTGGAGAAGAAGTATTTCAGTTCAAATATACCGGCGGGGGTGTGCATGTATTTGCGGTTGGTCACCCGTGATATGGTGGATTCGTGCATTTCCACGTCGCCGGCAATATCGTTCAGCACCATGGGCTTCATGTGTTCGGCGCCATGTTCAAAAAAGTCCCGTTGCCGGTCGACTATCGCCGTCGCTACTTTTACCAGCGTGTGATTGCGGCTGTGCAGGCTGTTGATAAACCAGCGCGCTTCGGTGAGGTGATTTTTCAGATAGGTATTAGTCTCGCCACTGTCCCGGCGCTTGATCATTCCCGAGTAGAGGGCATTAATCTGCAATTTGGGGGCGATGGCCGGGTTGAGTTCTATTTTCCACCGGTCTCCGACTTTGCGTACAAAGACATCGGGGGTGATGTACTCAGTGGGTTCATCGGCCACCCCACTGCCGGGGCGGGGGTTGAGCTGTTGAATGACCGCTATGGCCAGGCGTAGCTGGTCGTCATCCAGTTGGGTTTTACGCCTCAGCTGTTTGAACTCGCGTTTGGCCAGCAGGTCAAGATGGTCCAGGATTAACAGGGCTGCTTCTCTGCCTGGCGCTTCCTCGCCGAGCTGATTGAGCTGAATCGCCATGCATTCGCGTAGATCCCGCGCGGCCACGCCGGGAGGATCGAATTGCTGGACGCGGTGCAGGGCGGTGATCACCTCCTCTTGCTGATAGGGCTGTTCGTCGTCAACCGGCAGGCTTGCCAGCAGATCTTCGGTACTGGCGCGTAAATAGCCGTTGCCATCGATAGCATCGATGATCGCTTCAGCAATAATCCGGTCGCGATCGCTGAAAGGGGTAAGGTCGAGTTGCCAGGTTAAATGATCGGTGAGGGTCTCCGCCTTGTGGGTGGTGGCGGTGAAATCGGGGAGCTCTTCGCCCTGGCGATTGGTGGGTGCGCTGCCAGAAATCAGTTCATAGCTGGATTCGGCGAAGGTCTCCTGCCAATCCGTGTCAAGGGGTGTTTCATCGGGAATTGTATTAGCGTCATTTAAATCGACCGAGGTGCCGGTTTCACCATCGCTGTCGCTGGTTTCGCTCCCGCTGTCCGGACTGACCGCGCTGGTAATCTGCTCGCTTACCTCGGGGGTGGAAAAGTCGACGTTATCGGATTCGCCGGTTAACTGGTCTTCGTCAACCTCGAGCATTGGATTGGTTTCCAGTGCTTCATTAATTTCCTGTTGTAACTCCAGCGTCGATAACTGCAACAGTTTGATCGCCTGTTGCAGCTGTGGGGTCATGGTCAGTTGCTGGGAAACGCGTAGTTCCAGCGTCTGTTTCATCATGCCTTCCTTGATAGGGTGTGCGACTGCTTTCCCGGTGCCGGATTGGCAATCGGAAAGGCGTTGGCCTTGCAAAAATCGTACCTTAATTCTAAAGCATTAGGAAGGGGTTGGAACCGAAGCGAGGAATGAAAATGACCGGCCGGGGCGGGACGGCAATTTACAGATTGAAATGTTCGCCGAGATAAACCTCGCGGACCTGTTCGTGTTGCAAAATATGGTCCGGGTCGCCCTCGGTAAGCACGCGTCCTTCGTTGACGATGTAGGCTCGGTCACATATGCCGAGGGTTTCTCGCACGTTGTGGTCGGTAATCAACACCCCGATTCCTCGTTTAGCCAGATCGCCAATGGTTTTCTGGATTTCGACCACCGTTATCGGGT
>JAYNPV010000235.1:0-2241 GCA_038113925.1 Gammaproteobacteria bacterium
CCGCTACCAGGGCCTGCAGATGATGGACGTTGGCGACAATAACGGTGAATTCCTCTGCCTCGAATATGCAGACTCGGCGCGCATTTATGTGCCGGTGGCAAAGCTCAACCTGATTCACCGCTATTCCGGAAATGCGGATAGCAATCCGCCCCTGCACCGACTGGGCAATCCACAATGGAGTCGGGCACGCAAAAAGGCGCAGCAAAAAGCCGAGGATGTGGCGGCTGAACTGCTCGATATATACGCCCGTCGAGCCGCCCGAGTCGGCCACGCCTACCCCTTGAACGAAATCGACTACCAGCTTTTTGCCAACAGCTTTCCCTACGCCGAAACCGCTGACCAGACTCGCGCCATTAAGGAAGTTGTGGCCGATCTGGTTGCCCCCCAACCTATGGATAGAGTGGTCTGTGGCGATGTCGGATTTGGCAAAACGGAAGTAGCCGTTCGTGCCGCCTATGTGGTTGCCGCCGCCGGCAAGCAGGTGGCCTTACTGGTGCCGACCACTCTGCTGGTGCAGCAACACACCGAAAGTTTTCAGGACCGTTTTGCCGATACGCCTTATCGAATCGCGGGCCTGTCGCGCTTTCAAACCCCGAAAGAGCAAAAAGCTATTCAGGATGACATGGCCGCTGGCAGGGTAGACATCGTTATCGGGACCCAGAAGCTGCTGGGCAAGGAGATTAGATTTAACGACCTGGGTCTGTTAATCATTGATGAAGAACACCGCTTCGGAGTGCGCCAGAAGGAGCGTTTCAAAGCGCTTCGCGCCGAGGTGGATATTCTCAATCTCACCGCAACGCCCATCCCCAGAACTTTAAGTATGGCCGTCTCCGGATTGCGCGATTTATCAATGATCACCACGCCGCCGCAGCGTCGCATACCGATAAAGACCTTTGTGCGTACCTGGGACCCCCTGTTGATCAAGGAAGCCTGTCAGCGAGAATTCAGTCGTGGCGGTCAGGTTTACCTCATTCACAATCGAGTCGAATCCATCGATAAAGTCGCCCGGGAAATAGGTGAGTTATTGCCCGATGCCAGTATCCGTGTCGGGCATGGACAACTACCCGAACGTGAACTTGAAAAAATCATGCTCGACTTTACTCACCAACGCTTCAACCTGCTTGTCTGTACCACTATTGTCGAGAGCGGTATCGACGTACCCAGCGCCAACACCATTATCATTGACCGGGCGGACCATCTCGGCCTGGCGCAAATCCACCAGCTGCGAGGTCGGGTCGGACGCTCCCACCACCAGGCCTATGCCTATATTCTTGTGCCGGATAAGGCTCGTCTTCAGGGCTCCGCATTGCAACGCCTGGAAGCCATAGAGGCCCTTGGCGACCTGGGTATAGGTTTTAGCCTGGCGACCCACGACCTGGACATTCGCGGTGCCGGAGAGCTTCTCGGTGATAAACAGAGCGGTCGCATTCAGGAGGTCGGCCTCACTTATTATCACGAACTACTGGCCAGAGCAGTTGCCGAGCTAAAAAGCGGCGAGTCGGGCGCTACCAATAAGGCTGCCCCAACGGAAGTGGAAATCGATCTACAGATGCCCGCCCTGCTGCCCGAGGATTACCTGCCCGATGTACACGCCAGGCTGGTCTTTTATAAGCGCATCGCCGCCTGCCACGATGAAGAAGCGATTAACGAATTGCAGGTGGAACTGATTGACCGGTTCGGCCTGTTGCCGGATCCGGCCAAAAATTGCTTCCGCCTGGCGAGCTTGAAACTTAAAGCCGCCGTGCTGGGAATCAAAAAAATTGCAATCAGTACCGACACCCTGATGGTTGAATTCAGCGCGGAAGCCGCCATCGACCTGGAAGCCCTGATCAATTTGATCCAGAACCGGCCCAGGGAATACCGATTCGATGGCGCCACCCGCCTTCAGCAACGCCTTGACGAGCAGGAGATTGATCAGCGATTCGATAAAGTGGTAGCCCTGGTGGAATTGTTGACCCCCGCCGGTGTGGAAGAGGCGGCCTGAAAGAAATTCTTCAGGACTGCGGACTGACCATCGCCTCTTCAAATCCGAAATATCGCAGATCGGCAATGCGCTGCGGGTAGAGCACGCCGTCCAGATGGTCACATTCGTGCAGCACCACCCGGGCGTGGAATCCGCTGACCTGGCGATCAATCGGCTGACCCTGTTCGTCTACCCCCCGATAGCGAATTTCCACCGGCCTGGGCACCAGACCGCGCATTCCGGGAACACTCAGACAACCTTCCCAGTCAGACTCCTCG
>JAYNPV010000235.1:2251-3571 GCA_038113925.1 Gammaproteobacteria bacterium
CCTCGTTACTATCGATGATCTCTATTTCAGGATTGATCAGTACGGTTCTGGGCACTGCCAATTGTTCCGGATAACGCTCATTTTGCTCGAAACCGAAAATGACCACCCTGACATCCTCACCAATTTGCGGGGCGGCTAACCCCACCCCGTCGGCGGCGGTCATGGTGTCAAACATATCTTCCAGCAACCGGATGAGGTCATCTGCAGCGGCCAAATCAACCGGCTTTGCTATGCGTTGCAGGCGCGGGTCACCCATTCTCAGGATTGGCCTGACTGCCATGGTCGGTCTCCAATAATTTGCTTTAAATCACATTTCAGCCGAGCCAGGTCGGCACAGGCCCTATAATCTATCCCATGAAGCCAAAAATAGACCAGTTAGGCATTTTACTCTTCTCAATCGTGATCGGCTGCGACCTCGTCTTTGCCGACGAATCCAACAACGATCAGCGTTATGAAGTGGAGTTAATTGCCTTTTCATACCGCACAGTCGTTGATAACAACGAGCAGTGGCCCCCCTATCTGGCCGGCGAACCGCCTGTCTCGGGAAGACAATTGCTTCCGGCCTCCGCGCCGGTGACACCCCCGCAAAACGAGCACCCTGTGGCGGTCAACTCCCCTACCGTGGAGCTAAATGGCGGGCCAACATCGGCGATAACCACTGCTCCGCCATGGCAGGAATTCAGAAGGCTGCGGAGCGCACAGCATCAACTTGACCCTTTGGCATCGACATTGATCCGTCGGGGTCTGGCTGATCGCATTCTGCTGCATACCGGGTGGCAACAGACCATGAGGCCCGCCAACAATAGCGAACCGGTGCTCATTATCGGCGGAGAATCTCTGGCAACTCCGTTTTTGGCAGGCGGAACTGCGGCAAATATCGCCCCGTGGATTAACCCCAACAGCCAGCTCCAGACCCCGGATTACTGGGAGTCTCCGATGCAGTATCACAGGGGCCGGTTTGAGCTGGAAGGAACCGCGAGTTTTTATCAAACCCGCTACCCTCGGCTGGAATTAGACATCTGCCTGATCATCGCCGCCCCTGCTGGGCAAAAACCCCAACCCATTTCCAACCCGCGAACCAGTAGGTCGGCAAACGCCAGGGTATGCAGCCGCGAAATTCGCGGTGTCCGCTACGGCGAACTGAACTATTTTGACACCCCCTATTTCGGAGTGTTAGCGCAAGTCAGGCGGCTCGATAAAGACCAAGCGCAGGAGGGTTATTGACGGCTAGCCGTTAGCCGTCAAGATGCTGTAAGTAGTCTCTTACTCCAGTGGTAACCTCCCTGAAATTGCCGGCGAAACCAGCCTGGTAGAAGTTAT
>JAYNPV010000236.1:0-3568 GCA_038113925.1 Gammaproteobacteria bacterium
CCAGCGCACTATCTATGCGGTGGGGGATGTCACCGGCCAGGCGGCGCTAACCCCGGCGGCCATCGCCGCCGGTCGCCGCCTGGCGGACCGCCTGTTCAACGACCAGACCCATAGCAAACTGGACTATTCCAATATTCCCAGCGTGATTTTCAGCCACCCTCCCATCGGTACGGTGGGACTGAGCGAGTCCCAGGCACGGAAACAGTTTGGCGACCGGGTCAGGGTCTACACCTCCGAGTTCACCGATATGTATTACGCCCTGGGGGACCATAAGCCTAAAACCCTCTGCAAGCTGGTCACCGCTGGCGACCAGGAGCGCATCGTCGGCTGCCACGTCATCGGCCGGGGTGCCGACGAAATGGTCCAGGGATTTGCCGTAGCAGTTAAAATGGGTGCCACCAAAGCAGATCTGGATAACACAGTGGCGATCCACCCCACCGCCAGCGAAGAGATGGTATTAATGCGATGACAAGAGCTTATAAGCACTTTACCCCCACCCTGGGGCGGGCCGTTTATGTTGATCCCCAGGCTTGCGTTATCGGCCAGGCCACCCTGGCAGACGACGTCTCCGTCTGGCCAATGACGGTGGTCCGCGCCGATGTGAGCACCATCACCGTGGGCGCCCGTACCAACCTGCAGGACGGCTCAATTCTGCACGTCAATGGCCCCAGCGCGGAGCGTCCCGGCGGCTGGCCAATGGTTATCGGCGAAGATGTGACCGTCGGCCACCAGGCCATTCTCCATGCCTGCACCGTGGGCAATCGCTGCCTGGTGGGCATGGGCTCCACCATCCTTGATGACGCGGTACTGGAAGATGAGGTGCTGCTGGCCGCCGGTTCGCTGGTGACACCAGGCAAGGTGCTGGAGAGCGGTTACCTCTACGCCGGACGACCGGCAAAACCCGTGCGCCCGTTATCGGCCGAAGAGCTGGCTTTTTTTATCGACTCTGCCGCACACTATGCGGAGTTAAAAGATGATTATCTGGGAGCAGCTGATCAATGAGTAATTCATCCGGCCTGAGCACCATGCAGTTTGGCCTGCTAACCGTGATTGCGATCGTCGCCATCGTGCTGGCGGTGGTCAATGCACTGGCCTTTAATGCCAACGTCGAACAGCGACAACTGTTCAGCAAACGCCAGCAGCACATTGCACAATCCGCCAAGCTGCGTCAGGTCGGTTCTGAACTGATCAAAACCATGGCCCAGGTGGCAGCAACCAATAATGATCAGGAGCTTACCGACCTGCTGGGAGGGTTTGGAATCACCTTCAAGGCCAAGCCCGCGGATTCATCCATGGAGACAAGCGATGAGTGAACAGCAGCCCACCACCGAACGCAGTTTTTCCCCTTATCTGCCGCTTTTTTTGCTGGCGCTGGCGGTACTCACTAATCTGGGCTTTCAGACCATCAATCTGGCCAACGAAGCCGAGCAGTTGAAAACCGCTATTGCCGGTCAGCAAAAAGCCATTGAAGAGGGCCAGAAAATGCGAAGCCAACTCCAGCAGATGTCCCGTCAGGCGCTCGAGCTGGCCAATGGGGGCAACAGCAACGCCGCTGAATTACTCGAAGCGATGCGCAAAAAGGGCGTCAAGATTCAGGGCACACCAGAGAGCGAGGAAGAGTAGCAGCTGCCTGAAGCCATCGAAGAAACCCTCAAACTTGTTGAGGATCGGCTGCATCATCCCACCCTTCTTCTCAGGACCCTCCGCCGGTCAGTCCGATGACAGCGCTTCGTTTCTGACGGAAATATCGGTGTGGCGGATATCTTTGCCACGCACCTGGTAAACCAGGTATTCGTTGATATTCTTGCTGTGATCGCCAATCCGCTCCAGTGCTCGAGCGGCAAACATGATGTTCAGGCAATTACTGATATTGCGCGGATCTTCCATCATCATGGTGACCAGCTGGCGGGTGATGGCCTCGTACTCGCGGTCGATTTCGCGATCGCCGGCATGAATTTTCAATGCCTCATCCGAATCCATCCGTGCGAAGGCGTCCAGGGTATCGTGCAACATCTGCCGGACCATGGTGCCAATATTGCGAATGGTCAGAAAATTTTCGTTACGCACCCCGTCTCCGCCGTGACGCAGTATCGGTTTGACCACCCGCTCGGCCTGATCGCCGATGCGCTCCAGGTCGGTAATGGTTTTCAGCACCGAGAAAATCAACCTGAGGTCACTCGCTGCCGGCTGTCGCAGCGCCAGAATCCGACTGCATTCTTCATCAAGCGCCACTTCCATACCGTTGACTTCATGGTCGCGCTGCATCACTTTTTCAGCCAACTCAAAATCAGCGTTCACAAAAGCAGTAATCGCATCCGCAATCTGTTCTTCCACTACGCCGCCCATCGCCATCACCTGACTACGCAGGTGCTCGATATCCGCATCAAACTGACGCGATATATGCTGTCCGGTATTTGCTTCCACTGTCTTTCTCCTCAGCCGTAACGACCGGTGATGTAATCTTCCGTCTGTTTCTCCTTGGGTACCGTGAACAGCTGCTCGGTATTCCCAAACTCAATCAGCTCACCCATATAGAGAAACGCGGTGTAATCAGAGACCCGCGCCGCCTGCTGCATATTGTGGGTCACGATTACAATGGTGTAATGCTCTTTTAGTTCCTGGATCAATTCTTCTATTTTAAGGGTCGAGATCGGGTCCAGCGCCGAGGCGGGTTCGTCGAGCAGCAGCACCTGCGGTTCTACCGCCACGGCACGGGCAATAACCAACCGCTGCTGCTGGCCTCCCGACAGCCCGAAGGCATTGTCATCCAGCCGGTCTTTAACTTCATCCCAGAGCGCGGCCTGTTTCAGCGAACGTTCCACCACTTCATCGAGCAGGCGACGCTTGTTGATGCCCTGCAGGCGCAAGCCATAGGCCACGTTTTCGTAAATACTTTTGGGGAAGGGGTTGGGCTTCTGGAACACCATGCCGACGCTGCGGCGCAGCTCGGCCACATTCACGGCGCGACTGTTGATATCGTTGCCGTCAATGTTGATCAAACCCTCGATGCGAACGGAATCTATCAGGTCGTTCATGCGGTTAAAACAACGCAACAGGGTCGATTTACCGCAGCCGGAAGGACCGATAAACGCGGTCACACGTTTTTCCGGCAGGGTCATATTGATATCGAACAGCGCCTGCTTCTCGCCATAGTAGAGGTTGAAATCCTTCACCTCGATACAGGACTGTAACCGTTCCGGTTCGTTCAGGTCCTGCGCTCGCTCGATGTTATCCATGTTAATCCCGTGGTTGATCTGACCGTTGTTAATCTGATTTGTATCATTCATTGTCATCGCGCTACCAGACAGTCTGTTTAATGTTCAAGGGCGCGATATTTTTCGCGCAGATTATTACGAATCCTGATTGCTGCAAGATTCATCGTCACAATGACAACAACCAGCAACAGGGCAGTGGCATACACCAGGGGTCTGGCCGCCTCCACATTCGGGCTCTGAAAGCCGACATCATAGATATGAAACCCCATGTGCATGAACTTGCGGTCCAGGTGCAGGAAGGGCGCGTTAAAGTCGATAGGTAGGGAGGGTGCCAGTTTGACCACCCCGACCAG
>JAYNPV010000237.1:0-3559 GCA_038113925.1 Gammaproteobacteria bacterium
CTTCTGGCTTCTCCAGGGGGGGCGCTTTTTCAAGATAGCCGGGGCTTGCGCAGGTGATCCCGGGATCAGCACCCAATCTGCGCGCAACAAAGGTGGAATCCTGCAACTCTCCAAAACGGAAGGCCGCGTCTATGCCTTCACCAATAATATCCACCAGGTTATCGGAGCAGACGATCTGCACGGTTATCTTCGGATACCGCTCCATGAACGCGGACACCAGCCTGGGTAAAACACCGGCAAAATTGACCGGCGCAGTTATTTTTAACGGTCCGGAGGGCTCTACTCTGGCATTGTTGATTGCTTCCTCGGCCTCCGCTGCCTCAGCAGCGACTCGTTGACAGTAGTGGTAATAGGTCTCTCCGGCATCGGTGAGATGCAACGCCCGCGTGGTGCGCTGCAGCAGCCGGACTCCGAGACGCTCTTCCAGGCGGGAGATGCGACGACTCAGGGTCGATTTGGGCTGACCCAGCTTTTTCGCGGCGCCGGTAAAACTGCCCACTTCCACCACCGCAGCAAACACCAGCATTTCATTCAGGTCCGCCATCACTCCCTCCTGATTGTCACGGGGAATTGTTCCAGAAACGCAACAGTTAATTAGTATTTAACCATCTATTCTAATTAATGGAACATTATTAGCATAGTTTCACTGAAATTGACCGGGTCAACTTCAAATGAAATTCCGGTTTCACTACAGGAGAAGATCATGAGTAACAACCATCAACCGGTTGACACCAACAGCGGCACTGTCAGCGACCAATGTGCCGCCTACATAAATAATCGTGACCGAAAACCCCTCTCTGTGCTTTGCGGCATGATGATGGCTTGCCTCACCACTACCGCTTTTTTCCTGTACCACGCGGTACTCAACCTTAGCTATCGGGGAGGCGTTCCCTTTTAGTAGTGCGCGCGTGGATGTCGTCGCTCATTGAGCTTTTTTTCCGCGCGGTTTCGCTCGCCCTTAAACATAATTTCCCGCCGCTGCGCCTGAGGCCCAGGCCCACTGAAAATTAAAGCCGCCGAGGTGACCGGTCACATCCACCACCTCACCGATAAAAAACAGCCCCGGCTGCAGGTTGCTCTCCATGGTTTTTGATGACAACTGATCAGTATCGACCCCGCCCAGGGTGACTTCCGCGGTGCGGTACCCTTCTGTGCCCCCTGGCTTTAGTTGCCAGTTTTTCAGCTGATCGGCTATGGCGATCAGCTGCGCATCGGGGTAGTCGGCGAGGGGCCACTCGGCACACTCCGCCCAGAACAGGGTTTGCAACTCCAGCACCAGACTTTTGGGCAAATGTTGAGCCAGCAGGGTGCGTAGAAGCGATCTTGGCTGGTTGCGCTTCATCTGCAGCCACTGATTCGCGAGTTGCCAATCGGTTAACAGATCAATGGTTACCGGCTCGCCGGGCTGCCAGTAACTGGAGAGCTGCAACATGGCCGGGCCGCTTAGGCCACGGTGGGTAAACAGCATAGCTTCAGTAAACTGGTGGCGACCGGAGGTAGCCGTTACCTCGACCGCATTCCCCGACAATCTGCCGGTCACTTGTTTTAGCTCACCGCTGAAAGTAAAGGGCACCAACCCGGCGCGAGTAGGCCGCACACGCATGCCAAACTGGCGCGCAAGGTCGTAACCCAGGCCACTGCCGCCCAGTCTTGGAATCGACAGACCGCCAGTGGCGACCACCAATGCATCCGCCTGAAAATCACCCCGGCCCGTGGTCACGCAAAAGCGACGGGTACCGCCCTGGTCTGCCATCACTGATTCAGTTTCCACCGCGGTCAGCAGGGTGACGCCGGCCTGCTGACACTCTGCCAGTAGCATTGTCAGTATCTGCCTGGATGAGTCATCGCAGAACAGCTCGCCATGTTTCCGTTCGTGATAGGCAATGCCGTGCTTTTCCACCAAAGCAATGAAATCCCACTGGGTAAAACGGCTTAACGCGGATTTAACGAAATGGGGATTACCGCAGATAAAGTTTTCCGGCCCGGCATGGAGGTTAGTGAAATTACAGCGTCCCCCACCGGACATGAGGATTTTTTTACCCGGTTTATTGCTACGTTCAAGCACAAGTACGCGGCGGCCACGATTACCCGCAGTGAAGGCGGCCATCAGGCCGGCTGCACCGCCACCAAGGACAATCAGGTCGTAGTCGGTCACAACAGTGGGGGAGCGATCAGAGCAGTACTTCCCGATTAGTCCTGGCGGATTCCAGAATCGCCAGGCAGACCTTGAGGGTATCGCGGCCCCATTGGCCATCGTGTCTGGGCGGTTGCTGCTCCCGAATGGCGACCCGCAGCTCATCAATCACCTCACACCAGCCCGGAATCAATCCGCTGGGCGGGGGCAGGGAAATTTCTGTTCGCCCTTCGCGATTGTATAAGTAGAGTCCCTCTTTGGAGGCGCGCAAATCTCCGCCGTCACCACTGACCAGGGTGGTACCGAAATGAGGTTGATACTGTTCACCATCGCCTAGCGCTGCTGGCAGGGGCGCTCCGTAACCGGCCTGCTGACGCAAGCCCGCTTCTTGTTCGGAACTGGTCACCTGATTCAGCGCGCGGCGGGCACCGCCCCAGCCGCCGGGAGATTTCTGCCGACCGCCCTCGCCGACCCAGTCGTGCAGCTCGTCGCTATCAAAGAAGTCATAACCGCTGTAGGTGACGGTGGCAGAAACGCCGTTTTCAAAACCGATAAATGCCTGATAAGCCCCTTCAGTGGGGCGGTCTGTATCCCAGATACCGGTGGCCGCGCGCACACTGCTCACCGGGCTATCTGCAAGCAGCCTTAGAATGTCTATCTGATGCGGCACCTGGTTAAAAACAATCCCGCCACCCAGGGCCGTATCCAGCTCTTCCGGTCGCCGCGGCCGGTAGAGAAAATTGGTGTAATCAAAACTGTTGATCATCCGCAGCCGGCCGATCTCACCGCTGGCGATTATCTCGGCCATGTGCGCCACCGCCGGGTCAAAACTGTGGGTATGACCCACTACCAGCTGCACGCCACTGGCCGCGATTGCGGCAATGATCTGGTCGCAGTCATCCAGTGTTAGCGCCAGGGGCTTTTCCACCACTATATGTTTACCCTGCCGGGCAGCAGCCAGGGCATGGGGCCGGTGCAACTGATGGGGAGTGGCGATATAGACTGCGTCCAGCTCGGGCAGGGCTAGCAGTTCATCAACGTTAGTGGTCACGAACGCATCAAAGTCAGCGGCAAATGCCGCCAGCGCATCCTGATGCAAGTCACAGGCGGCCACCAGACGCACCGATTTATGCCGGCCCAGGTTGTGGGCCATGATACTGCCCGCCAGACCCAATCCAACTATGCCCAGCCGCAACGGTGGCGGGTCGTTAACCGCAATAGCCAAGAGCTAGATCACTGCTCTGGCATCGGCCTGCGCTGATTCCTCCAGCAGGGCTTCAAACGAATCCAGATTGGAAAGTCGCTGGCCCGGCGAGCGCAGGTGATAGAGGTCACCATGGTGCGGCAGGGTCGGCTCTTCGCCCTTCTGCAGCGCTTTGGCGGCCTGAATCATGCGCCGACGCAGGGTCACCCCCGGCAGATCGG
>JAYNPV010000238.1:0-3544 GCA_038113925.1 Gammaproteobacteria bacterium
AGTTATAGCCGTGAATCATGTTGGAGCGGTTACGCTTTGGCTCGCCGACCACTTCGACTTTTCGGAACCGTTTGCTGATCTCCTCCCAGACAATACGCAGCTGCATTTCAGCCGCGCGATTACCCATGCAACGATGGACACCGAATCCAAACGACAGATGGCGGCGGGCATTTTCGCGGTCGATGATGAACTCATAAGGTTTATCAATCACCTCATCATCGCGGTTGCCGGATATAAACCACATGACCACCTTATCGCCTTTTCGAATCTGTTTACCGCCCAGTTCTATATCCTCTTTCACCCGCCGGGACATGCTCGATACCGGGGTTTGCCAACGGATAATTTCCGAAATCATATTCTGGATTAACGACGGATCATTACGGAGTTTTTCATATTCAGCCGGATTCTGATTGAGCACGTGGACCCCGGCAGAAATCGAATTACGGGTGGTGTCGTTGCCGCCCACCAGCAGAAGGATCAGATTGCCCAGGTACTCAATCGGATTGTCGACCATATCTTTGGTTTTTTCCGCCTGGGCGAGCATGGTGATCAGGTCAAAACTGGGCGGGCCCGCTTTGCGCTGGTGCCAGAGCAGGGTGAAATATTCGAGGCACTCCCCCAATCCCCGGGTGCGCTCCTCCTCGGAGACAAAATTGCCCCCGGCCAGCTGCGGTGCCCCGGTGGCAATATCTGACCAGTAGGTGAGTTTTAACCGATCCTCAAAGGGCACCCCGAACAGGGTGGCCAACATCTGTGCGGTTAAATCCACTGACACCCTGGGCACCCAGTCGAACGTCTCGCCAATGGGCAGGTCATCAAGAATATCCCCGGCCCAGCCGCGAATGGTATCTTCGAGAGCCGCCAGGTTCTTCGGCGCGACCACCCCCTGTACCGCGCCGCGCTGTTCGTCATGTTTGGGCGGGTCCATCTGGATGAAGGACTGAAACGGCACCTCTTCCGAGGGTTCGCTGATGGTTACCGTCGGTTCGGACGAGAACACCTTGTGGTTGCCATCCACCGCGAGGATGTCGTTGTATTTAGTCACCGACCAGTAAGGCCCATACTCGCTGTTGGCGCAGTAGTGCACAGGGTCTTCGCGGCGCAATCGGTCAAAAAATGCCCAGTGGGCACCGTGTTCAAATAGCTCTGACTGACTTACATCTATCTGATCGAGCGGAACCTCTTCCGGGTTCAACCCCAGCATTCTTAACGGTGCTATCTGTGGATCATTCATGGTTTCCTCTCCCGGCAATCAGTGTGAAGTCCGACTTGCTGCCCGGCACCAACTTAACATACGTTTAGTTACGGGTGAACAGGAAATCTGGCCGCCAAAAAGCGGACCCGCCAGATGAGATCGGGTTAAGGATGGTTGACCAAATTCACCATAAGACTTCCGTCACTACCCTGCTGACGCATTCACCGGTTTTTTGAAAGGTGGGATCCTTTAAAGTGCCATTCCAGTCGCAACCTGCTATGCCTTAATCCCAGACCAGCACCGGTAACTGCAGCTGTTCTGTCTGTTCCTGCAGGCTGTTGATGTGGCTTTCCCAGAAGGCGGTGGTGTTCACCGCCGGAAAGGCCACCGGAAAGGCCGGATCGTGCCAGCGTTGAGCTATCCAGGCAACGTGATGAATCATTCGCAGGGTACGCAACGGCTCGATCAAATGTAGCTCCCGGGCATCGAACTCCTTGAACTGCTCATAGCCGACCAGCAGATCTCCGAGCCGGGCATTCCTATAATCGCGATCACCGGAAAGAAACATCCATAGATCCTGGATCGCCGGACCGGTAGCGGCGTCATCGAAATCGACCAGGTGAGGCCCGGCATCGGTCCAGAGCATATTGCCTGGGTGCAGATCACCGTGCAGGCGAATCTGGCCAATATCGCTGAAAAGGCTAAACGCCGCCCTAACCTGCTCCAGCAGCTGTGTGGTCACAGCGGCATAACTCCCCCTCAGGTAATCCGGAAGCAATCTATGTCGCAGTACCCGCTCACGGGCGGTGACACCGAGGCGATCAACATCGATAGCCAGCCGATGGTGAAAGGACTCGGTGGCGCCGGCTCCATGAATACGTCCAATCAGCCGTCCGATCTGTTCAAGCTGGTCCGGATTATCCAGTTCCGGTGCCCGTCCCCCCGCACAGGGATAGAGCCCGAAACGGTGGCCCTGCCATTCAAACAGTGTTCTTCCGCGGGAATCTGCCAGGGGAGCAATCACCGGCAATTCCAGTTCGGCAAGCTGCCGGGTAAAACGGTGCTCTTCGAGAATTTGCTCGCTGCTCCAGCGACCGGGGCGATAAAACTTGGCGACAACGCGACTGCTTGCCGACGCTGCGGTCGACAATACCCAGGTG
The DNA here is from genome assembly GCA_038113925.1 of Gammaproteobacteria bacterium. GTDB lineage: Bacteria > Pseudomonadota > Gammaproteobacteria > Immundisolibacterales > Immundisolibacteraceae > QNFC01. Next base: position 2,356 of record JAYNPV010000238.1, read on the forward strand.
TTGTCAAAAGCTGCCAACGCCGAATCTTCACTGAGAAGGTCTATTCGATAAACCCTGTTTTCGTAGCTATTGAGGGCCAAAAAGGCACCGCTGGCTCGTATCCCGAGCGACTCAACGGCATCAAGCAGCTGGTCGGGGCTCAGGTCAGCAAAACCGAGCTGGTCCGCTTCACTCTGGGAATTTTCACCATACTCTGCAGCGCGGTTGATCGGGTTGCCCATGTTGCTGTCCATGAGCCCATTGTACGACCGTTTTTTTACCACCGATCAACAGCGACCGATCATCGGTTCACCAGGGAACGGCCATCCAACCGTATTCGGGTCTGTCCACCGCAGCGGCGCCGCGGAACTAATCGACGCCCAGCGGCTGTTCACCGACCGTCATCACCCTGCTCATCACCCGTTTATGGCCATGATAATCGTTCAGGGGATTGTGGTGAGTCGTGCGGTTATCCCAGATCGCCAGAGAGCCGACCTGCCACCGAAAACGGCAACTGAATTCCGGCCGTTGCTGATGCTGATAGAGAAACTCCAGCACCGGTGCGCTCTCTTCAACGGTCCAGCCGCTAAACCCCACCGTGTGCGCGGCATTCACAAACAGTGACAATTTGCCACTGCCGGGATGACGCCTGATAACCGGGTGCACCGCCTGCTGGGGAGCTTCACCAAGACCTTTATCCTGCCGAAATTCACGGACCGCATAGCCCCCGGAATGCTCCGCGCTGAATAGGGCGGTCTGTTCAACCAGCATCTTCTGCATGCCGGGTGACAGGGCATCATAAGCGCGGGTCATGCTGGCGAACAGGGTGTCACCGCCGAGCGGGGGAATCTCACGGGCATAAAGCAGGGTCAGCGCTGGCGGACGCTGCAGATAAGTCGAATCGGTGTGCCACAGACCACCAAAATTGACCTTCTCATCTTCCAGCTTGGCAACTTGCACGACATAAGGCGCATCGGAGTAGCCTTTAACATAGGGATACTCAAGTAACTCACCGAACTGCTCAGCGAGCTGTTGCTGTTCCACAGCGGTCAGTGACTGATCACGAAAGAACAGCACCTCAAATTCATTCTGCAGAGATCCCAGTTCGGTGAGCTGGGCATCGGTCAGGGGGCGAGACAGATTGATGCCCGAAATTTCCGCCCCCAACGCCGGGGAAAACCTGGTAACGTTCAACAATTCACTCCTAAAC
>JAYNPV010000239.1:0-348 GCA_038113925.1 Gammaproteobacteria bacterium
AACGACCCCTGGACTGCAGCCCGGCTCAACTTGAGTCAACGGCCGGTAGCGGACCACCAACACGGGCCATCATTTTATGCGCAATCCACGCTGACATCATGTCTTTATCTGTAATGGATGGCCTGTTGATGGTCGCTGCCTATCTGCTCGGCTCCGTTTCCAGCGCAATCATCACCTGCCGACTGCTGGGACTACCCGATCCACGGGGGACAGGATCCGGCAATCCTGGCACCACCAATGTTCTTCGAATAGGCGGTAGAAAAGCTGCACTGATCACCCTGGTCGGAGACTTTCTGAAAGGTTTTCTTCCGGTGCTGTTAGCGGTCCGCCTGAATCTGGATGAATCCA
>JAYNPV010000239.1:388-3541 GCA_038113925.1 Gammaproteobacteria bacterium
CCGGTCACCTCTGGCCGCTCTATTTCGGCTTTCAGGGGGGCAAAGGCGTGGCCACAGCAGCAGGATGCCTGTTTGGCCTGAGCTGGCCCATCGGCCTGATTGCCGTCGCCAGCTGGCTGGCGATTGCAATAGCGACAAGACTCTCATCGCTGGCGGCACTGGTGACCGCAATCGCAGCGCCTTTTATTACCCATTGGTGGTTAGCTTCCCTCCCCTACAGCGCCGGGGTAACCCTGATGGCTCTGTTAATTGTGATCCGTCACCGGGAAAACATAAAAAAACTGCTCGCGGGAACGGAAAGCCGAATCGGGCAACCTTCATCCGTTTCAGATTCTAAAGAGTAATGAACAAGGAAATGAGTCCATGAATGCAGACGAGCTAAAACAGCGGGCCGCCGAAACTGCGCTGGCGGAAGTGGAGGGACAAGGCGTGATCGGCGTCGGTACCGGCTCCACGGTTAATTTTTTTATTGACGCTCTGGCGTCTCTCCGCGACCGGATTGAGGGGGCAGTCCCCAGCTCGGAGGCTTCCAGAGAGCGCCTGCGCGCGGCTGGAATCCCCATCGTAGAGCTGAACTCCACTGGCAACCTGCCGATTTATGTAGACGGTGCTGACGAAGCCACTGTCCATGGCGATCTGATAAAGGGCGGCGGCGGTGCCCTGACTCAGGAAAAAATCATCGCAGCAGCATCACACCGCTTTGTCTGTATTGTGGATCAGTCCAAAATGGTGGATACCCTGGGTGCCTTTCCACTGCCGGTAGAGGTAATCCCGATGGCACGTAGTTTCGTTGCCAGACAATTGGTAAAACTGGGGGGAACCCCTGAGTACAGAACCAATTTTGTCACTGATAACGGCAACCTCATTCTCGATGTGCACCAACTCGACCTCACGGAACCCGGCAAAGTGGAGAAGGAAATCAATAACATACCGGGGGTGGTCACTAACGGCTTATTCAGCCAACGCAAGGCAGACCGTTTGATTGTCGCCACCCGGAACGGATTAAGGAATTACGAATAATCGCCGAAAAACTCCTCACCAGCACAATACATTGAATCAAATAGCAACAATTCGATCCGTTATGGTTGCTCCGCCGACAGGTCGCTGTAACAATTAGGTAATTGATCTTGGGGATAGAAAAATGGATAACGACCTAAGCGAAGTTGATCAGGAGCAGCTCAAACGCTTTGAGCCGTTGGCAACACTTGCGGAACACCGAATAGAGCAGCTGATCACGCTGACCACACTGAGTGAAATACAGCCGGGTGAGGTGATATTTGACCAGAACCTGACTGAAAAACAGGCCATCTTCCTGCTGGTCGGCGATGCCGATGTCACCGTTAAAGGGAAAGAGCAACCTTTGCGGGTCTCCGCGGGTGACAACAAAGCCCGGTTTTCTCTCACCAACCCGGGCTACCTGGCGGCGATTGCGGTTTCGGCTTGCAAGGTCATTCGCATCGATGGTGATTTGCTCGACATGATGATGGCGTGGGACCAACTGGCGACAGCGGAAACCCAGGCCGCAGAGGACGACAGCCAGATTGATAACAGTAAATTTCTCAATGGATTTCACAAGAGTTTCCAGCAGATTCCCATCGCCCACATCGGTGAGCTGTTTGAGCGGGTAGAACCCATTCCGGTTGAGTCAGGCGAACTTATTATTGAAGAAGGTGACGAGGGGGACTACTTTTACCTGATCGAGTATGGCGTTGCCCGGGTCACCCGAAAAGATGAGACCAGCGGTGATGACATACACCTCGCCGACCTCGGAGAGGGCACCAGTTTTGGTGAAGATGCTCTGCTTACCGACAACAAACGTAATGCCACGGTTCGCATGAACACTCGCGGTGTGCTGCTAAGGCTCTATAAGGATGATTTTCTTGAATTACTGAATCAACCCGCGCTCGACTGGGTGGATGGAAAAGCGGCGGCCAACCTGATTAAGCAGGGCGCACAGTGGCTGGATGTCCGACACGACATGGAATACCAGCAATCCCGGCTCCCCGGTGCAACCAACCTGCCCCTGCATGAACTCCGTCAACGTGAAGAAGAACTTAACCGCAACCAGCACTACATCTGTTACTGCAATAGCGGTCGACGCAGCTCCGCCGCTGCATTTGCGTTGGCAAAAGCGGGACTTAAGGTGAGTGTGTTAGAAGGTGGTTTACAGCAATTAATGGCCCCACCGGTTAAAAAGGCCAGTTAGCGGCCAGCGCGGCTGGCGGGTATTCCACGCCCTCGCGTCATCGCTTGGCGTGCACCGGCTCCCCGGCTCGCTTCCTCTACTTTATCTACAGAAAAACCCCGGGTCAGCGGTGGCGCTGGCCCACCCGTGACGGTGAACTTCGGCGTTTTTTAGCACTCTAACCGTCAGAGTGCTAAAATTCATCCCGACGAAATCCTGGAGAATTTAATAATGAGTCAGGCGATCATGAACCTGTCACCTACCAGCGATAACCTGGACCAGTTTATTCGCGCGGCCAACGATGCCCCCTACCTGACCGAAGAGCAGGAATTTGCCCTTGGCCGTCGCCTGCAGGAACACAACGACCTGGAGGCTGCCCGGCAGTTGGTTATGTCCCACCTACGTTACGTGATTTACGTTGCCAGAGGCTATAAGGGCTACGGGCTACCAATGGCCGATTTGGTCCAGGAAGGCTCTATAGGCCTGATGAAAGCGGCGAAAAAATTTGACCCTGCTCGCGGCGTGCGCCTGGTTTCCTTTGCTACCCACTGGATCAAGGCCGAGATTCATGAGTTTGTTTTACGCAACTGGCATATTGTCAAAATAGCCACCACCAAGGCTCAGCGTAAACTTTTCTTTAATTTACGTCGACACAAGCAGGCCCTGGGCTGGGTTAACGATAAGGAAGCAGACCGTATTGCCGAAGAATTGGGGGTGAGCCGTGCTGAAGTACTGGAAATGGATGCCCGCCTGAATGAACGGCCGGCTGCCTTTGATGGCTATGACGATGACGATGAAAACTCATCTCCGTCTGCTTATCTGCAGTCAGAAATCGACAGCCCGGAAACCAGCACTTTGGAACAGGATTACCAGCAGAAGCAGAGTCAACAGTTACAAAAGGCGCTGGGAGACCTCGACGACCGTAGCCAGGCTATTATCGCGTCACGCTGGTTAAGCGACACCAGGAC
>JAYNPV010000240.1:0-2153 GCA_038113925.1 Gammaproteobacteria bacterium
TGATGGCGTGCACGAATGGGTGCCTGACCGGGAGATTAAACGGATTCTCACCGAGCAGGCCGATGACCTGATGGCCGCCTGCCGCGCCCTCACCCAGTTGGCCACACGTAACGGCAGTAACGACAATCTCAGTGCACAGGCTTTCACCATTCACTCCCTGCCGGTACAGGACGAGGAATCCTACTTCACCGAACTGACCGCCCTGCCGTTTCCGCCATTGCTCGAGCCCGGCCAGGTCCTCGACGGCTACCGGGTAATCCGCGAAATTCACGCCGCCAAACGCACCCAGGTTTATCTGGTAGTGGATGAAACCAACGGCGAGCAGCGGATTATGAAAACCCCCTCCCCCCAATTCAGCGATGACCCGCTGTTTATTGACCTGTTTCTGCACGAAGAGTGGATCGGCCGGCGGCTGCAGAATCCCCATGTGATGAAGGTAATCGAACCGGAGCGCCCGAGGCAGTGCCTCTACTACATTGCCGAATACCTGGAGGGGCAGACCCTGCGCCAGTGGATGAACGACAACCCGGCGCCCCCGTTGAGCCGATTCCGCGAAATAATGACCGAAATCGCCGCCGGCCTGCGGGCATTTCAGCGCCTGGAGATGATTCACCAGGATCTGAAACCGGAAAACATCATGCTCACCGCCGACGGCTGCATCAAAATTATTGATTTCGGCTCGGCAAAAGTCGCCGGACTGGCTGAAATTGAAACGCCGATAGACGGCGATGTGCTGCTCGGCACCGAGCGCTACACCGCCCCGGAATATCTGCGCGGAGGCAAGGCGACCAACCGGGCAGATATTTTCTCCTTGGGCGTAATCGCCTACGAAATCCTCACCGGCGAGCTACCCTTTGGAACGGTGCTCACCCCCCGCAACCTGGATAAAGTGCATTACCAGTCTGCCTTGCTGCTTAACGACTCCCTCCCGGTCTGGGTCGATGGCGCGCTGGCCCGGGCGGTGGCCATCAACCCCGACAGTCGCTACGAAAGCCTGTCGGAGTTTCTCCAGGACCTGCGCCGACCCAACCCGGATTTCAATGTGGCCATGCCGTTGATGCAACGCGATCCGGTCGCCTTCTGGCGCGGCAGCACGGTGATTCTGCTGATACTTCTGGTTCTCAGTCTGGTGACCCGGTAGGAGCCGCATCCCCAGAGCAGACACCATCCTCGCGCCGGCAGAACGAGAATCCGCCTGAATCGGAACAGGTGGCCGGCCAGTGCACTCGTCGGACTAGAACCGGGACAGGAGCGTCGCCTGCACCCGGTTCTGCCGGTAATCGATGCTGCTGGTCGCGGTCGCATCTGTGTGGGCGACTGAAACATCCAGACTAAACCGCTCTGCCATCGGCAGCGAAAAACCGAGTTCGATTTCCCGCGACACACCGTCCAGTTGCCATGCCGAAGTGCGAAGCGCCTTATCCGGGCCCAGCTCAGCGGCCGCCGCGATGATGGTCGGCTCGCCACTGCCCGAGGAGACCAGATCGCCGCTGACCAGACTGGCGGCGGCATAGATAACTCCATCAAAGGGCATTTTTAATTCCACCCTCGACATCAGCCGATGCTGTCCGGTGTCAAATATCTCCCCTTCATCCGGATCAAAGTCGGTGTATCGGTAAGTGGATACTATCTCCAGCCGATCGGTGAGCCGCTGACCGGTGCTGAATCCGGCCACCAGGGCCACCCCCTCACGGATATCACTGTCGCGGAAATTCTCATCCCTGACCTCGGCCACCAGGTCAAACCAGGGAGAGGTGTAATCGAGCCCCGGTTGCCAGACATAGCGGGCAGCCGCTGACAGGGCAAGTCGATTCAAATCATCAAATTCTCGAAATTGCCGGTAATCTGCCGCGCCAACGAGTTGAATGGCGGTGCGCCCCGGCAGCACTATATTTCTGCTGACCCGCAACCCGGTGGATGCCACCCAGTCACTCTCCTGGTCATTCTGGCGTTCCGCAAATCCGATGTTGTCGTTAAATTCAGTGCTTAAGTAGCCATCGACAACCAGGGCCTCTGCCGCCACCGCGGCGGGGGCGCCCCAAATAAAAACCAATCCCACCGCGGTCTTGATAATTGCTAACCTAATCACTAACAACCTATTAAAGTAATTAATCATGATTGCTTCATATCTAATTGAATTAAAGGAATTATTA
>JAYNPV010000240.1:2163-3497 GCA_038113925.1 Gammaproteobacteria bacterium
CTACAGGCCCTCACGGCTGGAGCGCTGGGTCTGGCAATCAGTGGCCAATCGGCGGCCGAGGGTCAACCGTCCCGGCTGGGAAGCCGGCCGGACAAAATGCCCGCAGGTCGGTCGATTTACACGCTGCGCGGCGAGGTCATTGTTAATGGCCGAACGGCCACCCGCGACACGGTCATTCCCCCCGGTTCAACGGTGCAGACCGGCGATGCCAGCCGGGTGATATTTGTGGTCGACAAAGACGCCTTTTATCTGCGCTCCAACAGCCGCCTGGAAATCGCCGACCAACCATCCGGCAGCAGCGGTATTACCCGTTCATTAAGATTACTGGGGGGCAAGCTGCTCTCCGTCTTTGGTTCGCCCCGCCATCGCATGAGTACGCCATTGATGACTCTCGGTATTCGCGGCACCGGTGTCTACCTGGAATCGGAACCCGATTTCGATTACGTCTGCACCTGTTATGGCGAAACCCTGATCGAATCAGTCAAGGATCCCAGTAGCGTTGAGAGCATTGCCACCACCCACCATGACGCCCCGCGTTATGTGCTGGCAGAAGGCGACAAGGGGCAGTTGATCAAACCGGCACCTTTCAAAAACCATACCGACGAGGAACTGGCACTGATAGAGGCCCTGGTGGGACGCACCCCGCCCTTCTCGATTCCCGGCAGCTATTCGGCACCGCGACGGCCCTATTGATTGCGGCTGGTTCGACACCACTGGGTAGCGAGTTGAACCAACGCAGGCCGGTCTGCTCCAAAGGCCTGTTTTGCCGGTCGCCACCCCGGTGCAAACATGCCATTCGGCGCAGGCAGCGCCGCCATTACCCGTAAAAAATTTGTAACGACATTTTCAACCCGGCCCTGGATTTCTGCCTCCCAGTAGACCCGGGTCAACTTCTCCGCCAATAAATGCATTTAGGATGTATTTATTGACTGGTCAGGCCGGGTAATCCTATCTGGTTCCTGCCCGTGAAACACTCTATAGAGTCCTTCACGATGAGCACAGCAGCGGCAGATATTGGCGGGGTTAAAGTGGGCAACCACTTTTATGACCGGGTTGACATTCAGCGCAATTTTGTTCGCCCGCTCGCCAATGGCGACAGCGAAGCGACCCTGCTGTTAGGCGGTATTCGCTGCGGCGGCTGCGTCAACAAACTACAGCAAGCGGTGCGGCCGCTCCCGGGGGTCACCCGGTTTGATATTAACTACACCACCCATCGTGCCCGTCTGGTGTGGAATGCCGCGACTACCCCGCTCAGCAGCGTTTTCGAAACAGTCGAGGATGCCGGTTTCGATGCCCAGCCGTTCACCCCCGGTGCCCGCGAACTGGCACTAAAA
>JAYNPV010000241.1:0-3419 GCA_038113925.1 Gammaproteobacteria bacterium
GGAATAAATCGACCCGGTGGCCGCTATCTGCTCCGGCTGTTCGGCAACCATGGGTTGATAAGCCGGCAACTGACGAAAATCATGGTAGGAGCTGCAGCCGCCAGCCAGCAACAGCCATGGCGTCAGGATTAAGAAGATGCGCTGAATGATCATCAGACGTTGTTGTTCAGGAAACGGAGCATTTCGTCGACGCTTGATATCGCCTTGGAACTGGACTCAAAGGCGCGCTGGGTTTCAATCATGTTCACCAGCTCTTCGGCGACATTAACGTTAGAAGCCTCCAATGCCCCCTGAACCAGACTGCCGATGCCATCCTCACCCGGAGTACCGGTTGTCGGGGTGCCACTACTGGCAGTTTCGACGTACAGATTTTCACCCCGGGGCTGCAGACCGGCGGGATTAATGAAATCCGCCAGCGTAATGTCACCCAGCGTGGTCGGCGCTGCCGCACCGGGGACGGTGGCAGTTACGGTGCCATCCGCGCCGATGGTTACACTCAGCGCATCACTGGGAATGGTGATTGAGGGCTCCAGTTCATAGCCGCTGGCGGTAACCAGGTTGCCATCGGCATCGACCATTAATGAGCCGTCGCGGGTGTAGGCGGTCTCACCATCAGGCATCAACACCTGTAAAAATCCGCGACCACTGATGGCCAGATCGAGTGAGTTATCGGTCTGCAGGGTATTTCCCTGCTGGAATATTTTTTGCGTTGCAACGGTGCGCACGCCGGTCCCCAGCATTAACCCGGATGGCAACTCACTGTCCTGAGAACTGGACGCGCCGGGCTGGCGGACGGTTTGGTACATGAGGTCCTCGAACACGGCACGACTACGTTTGTAGCCGGTAGTGTTGACGTTGGCCAGGTTGTTGGAGATGACGCTGATACGGTTCTGCTGAGCGTCAAGCCCGGTTTTTGCCACCCACATTGCTGGATTCATCAAATACTCCTTGAATAAATGGTGATTTAGCTATTACCCAGCAGCTGCTGGGCATGTTCAGCGTTGTCATCCGCGCTGCGCATCATTTTTATCTGCGTCTCAAACTGTCGAGACAGGTTGACCATCTGCACCAGTGCTTCCACCGCATTGACGTTGGAGGACTCCACGGCACCGGCCACCAGGCGGACACTGGCATCCGCCGGGGCCAGAGTTTCACCCTGGGTAAACAGCCCCTGCGCATTTTTGGTCAGTTGATTGACGTCGGGATTAACCAGTTTCAGGCGGTCAATCACTACCAGCGCTTCTGCGCTGGCTCCCGCCGGACGAATGGAGAGGGTGCCATCACCACCGATCTCAATTTTCTCGAAGGGTGGCAGGGCGATCGGGCCACCATTGCCCATCATTTGATAACCGCTGCCATTTACCAGAAACCCCGAGGCATCCACGTGCAGATCCCCTGCCCGGGTATAGGCTTCCGATCCATCCGCGGTCAGCACCGCAAAAAAGCCATCACCATTAATCGCTGTGTCCAGGTCCCGACCGGTGGTGACTATGCCACCGTAACGAAAATCCGCGCCGGGGCTGTCGGTTTCTGCGTAGGTCCGGCTCACCGGCGCGTCACCTTCGAGCGGTAACGACTGGATGTAATGCAGATCCGCGCGAAATCCGGTGGTGTTCAGATTAGCCAGATTGTTGGTATTGGTCTGCATGGTACGCAGGGTCTGCTGCGCACCGGACATGGCCACATAGATTAATTCGTCCACATCTATCTCCCGGTTACCTTAACCGTTAGCGAATATTCATTATGGTCTGGGTGAGCGAGTCAGTGGTCTCGATGGTCTTGGCGTTGGACTGAAAATTACGTTGTGCGGTGATCAGGTTGACCAGCATCTCGGTCACGTCCACGTTGGAGGACTCCAACGCACCTGCCTGCAATAAGCCAAGAGAAGCCGTTCCCGGCGAGCCGATCAAGGGGACCCCTGAATCAGGGGACTCCAGCCAGCTACCAAAAGGCCCTTCACTGAGGCCCTGCAGATTGGCGAAATTGGCCAGGGTAATCTGGCCCTGGGCGATACTCTGACCATTCGAATAACGGGCCAGCACCACACCCTCTGAACCGATATTGACATCGATTAATCGTCCCGTTGCAAAGCCATCCTGCTCCAGGGTGTTGACACTAAAGGGCGACCCGAACTGGGTCGACTGGCTAAAATCCACCACCAGATTCTGCGCCGCAGCGCCGCCGCCAGGAGCCAGTGGAATGGTAAATTGACCCGAGGCAGGCGCCGTGAGCGCACCGGCGGGTGAGAATGTCATGACGTTGTTAGTGCTGGCGACGACACCGTCCAGGGCCGCATGCATATTCCAGGTATTGGCACCCGTTTTGGTAAAGAATGAACTGTAAACATGTTCGACCCCCAGACTGTCGAAAATGGTCGCGCTGGAGGTGGAGTGATAAGTACTGGCGTCATTAATATCAAAGGGCAATGCAATGATTGACTCGCTGGCATCCAGGTTAATGCCGGTATCCAATGTTGTGGATGCCTGGGGCGCACTGTCAGCGGTGGAGATGGTTAAGTCGCCAATATTACTGGTGATATTGCCAGCCAGATCCGGCTGAAAGGCCTGGGCACGATGCCCCGCCGAATTGACGACAAAGCCATTCTTGTCAACGGTGAGGGCACCGTTGCGGGAATAGGAAAGCGCCCCCGCATCGCTCATTACCAGAAAACCGTTACCCTGAATGGCAACATCCAGGGCGTTCCCTGTGGATTCCAGATTGCCCTGGGAGAAATTCCGTGTTACTGCCGCCAGCTCGGCGCCGCGGCCCTGCACCACACCTTCGGCTGTGGCTCCCGCAACACCCACCAGGCTTGCAAATTCAGCTCGATTGACCTTGTAGCCGGTACTGCTCAAATTCGCGAGGTTATTACTGATAACATCGAGATCGGCGGAGGCCGAATTGATTCCACTTAAGGCGACTTTGAAAGACATGGCAAATAACTCCTGCGTTGGGTATCAATGAACTGAACAGGACCATCATCCGGTTCAGTTTCAGACTTTTTCTCTCGGGGTGGTTTCACGAAACCTCTAACACCTCGGTCAGGCGTGTCGCCGCCATCTGTGACAGGTTTTAATGAAGTTCGGCAGTTTCATCCACGGTCACGCTGGTGTCCTGATCGCGAAGCCGAACCTCGGGTGACTGATCGGAGGATTCGGCCACCACGGCCACCAGCCGGTAATCCCCGGCCGGTAGCGGGTTACCGTTAAGATCGAGACCATCCCAGGTAAACTCGTGGATACCGGCAGCCTGGCTTCCCAGCGGGAGGCTACGAAGGGTTTGCCCGGAAGCCGATTGAACGCTCAGGGTCAAGCCAGCCGTAGCGGCCGGCAGATCGATCTGGCCGCTCACCGCCGAAGGTGGCTCTTGTGTTGATAGCTGATCACTCCGGGTGACCACCTGTTTACCCACCATGGCAC
>JAYNPV010000242.1:0-3392 GCA_038113925.1 Gammaproteobacteria bacterium
TCGGCGGACGGTGAAGGTCTACCCACGGCTGTCAGTAAACAATCTAGACATTATCCGCGATGCGGCCATCGCCGGAATGGGTGTTTGCCGCCTGCCCTCCCGACTCTGCGTTGATCAGCTGGAGGCAGGCACGTTGAAATCCCTGTTACCAGAGTGGAGTTTTACGCCGATTAACCTGAACCTGGTCTACCCCAGCAGTCGGTTATTGCCCACCAAAACCCGGGCCTTTATCGATTTTGCGGTCGGTCTGTTTCGCGATTACGGCATGGCATACCTGACGGAGAATCGCCCCAGGCCCAGTTAACCCGATTAAAGAATGAGCGCGCGAGACCTAAAACCAGTCAGCCCGATCAAGCAAGAGGCGAGTAGAGAGGGTTGGTTATTCCCAATGACTCCCTCAAGGGACATTGACAAAGGACGTAGGAGCGACTTCAGTCGCGACCGGGGGCGGTGGAAAGGGTGGCTGTCGCGACTAAAAGGCACGGGCCACTTTTTTCTCTAACCGGGTAGCCTCTAGCTTATGATCCTTAAGTGGATCGCGCCCGAGGTGCGTTTTCCAGAAAAAATGGCCGCTGTCGTTGTGGTGTGAATTAAGTAAGCAGACCCTCATGCATAGAGTTATTCCGGCAAAATGCCATTTCAAATAGTCTGTCGCCGTCGGGTTGGTTATGATGGTCACGCTGCCAGACTGCCCACTACGCAAATGACGGGCCGAACCGGCAGCACACCTAACCCCTGAATTACGGCGGCGGGTCGGACAGAACCGCAGTTATCATTCGTGCTGAAAAATTAACTTGACGCCTTCCCGAAGTGGGAACGGCGGGCAGTACAGCAGCACCCTCATGGAGAAAGAAATGGCTCACGAAATCATTGAAAAAAAACTCAAAGCTGGCGGCCTGGAAAGCCACACCCTGTTGTGCGGTGACCCCTCCAAACCCGCAGCTATTTTGATGCATGGAGCCGGCCCGGGAGCCAGCGCCGCCTCCAACTGGACCCGCTGCATGCCGGATCTGGCCGAAGATTATTATGTGATTGCCCCTGACCTGATCGGTTTTGGCCAGTCTCAGGTGCCCGACGAGCTGCCCCAGCACATTAGCGGTTGGATTGGTCATCGCGTTCAGCAGACCATCGGTATTCTCGATGAACTGGGTATCGAAAAATCCCATATGCTCGGTAACTCCATGGGCGGAGCCCTCTCGTTTCACCTGACCATGGAGGAGCCGGATCGTTTTGATAAGGTCGCCATCATGGGGGCCATCGGTGCTCCCATGACCTGGACCACCGAAATGCGACGGTTACTGAATTTTTATAACGACCCCCGCATCAACCGCTATCGTGAAATGATGCATAGCTTTGTCTATGATCCGAGCCTGGTACCGGAGCTGGAAGATATCGTCCAGACCCGTTTTGGTCTGGCCACTGATCCTAAGGTTGAGGCCGTGCAACGCGTCCTGATTCGCACCATGAAAGAGGGCATGGATGATCTGGTGGTACCGCCGTCTGCTCTGGCCCGCATGCCTCACGAATTTGCTATTTTCCACGGTCGCCAGGATCGTATCGTGCCGTTGGAAACCAGCCTCTATTTTCTCGAACATCTAAAGAACGCCGAGCTCCACGTGCTTGACCGTTGCGGCCACTGGGCGCAAACCCAGCGCTGGGATGCCATGTTGCCCGCCCTGCGGGAACATTGGGGTTAACGCGTGCTCGATCAGGCGACGGTTGAGGCCGCGGCACAGGCGCTGCACCAGGCGGAGATAAACCGTGAACCGGTGGGCCAGCTCGGGCTGGCCCATCCAGGCATGACCATCGACGATGGCTACGCCATCCAGCAGCAGTGGACGGCGCTGAAAATCGCCGAAGGTCGACGGGTGATAGGCCGTAAAATTGGTCTTACCTCCCGGGCCATGCAGCAGATGTTTAACCTCACAGAGCCCGACTACGGCACCCTGTTTGACGATCAGGTATTTGCCGACGGCAGCGAGATTCCGGTTGATCGGTTTATCGTGCCCATGGTGGAGGTGGAGCTGGCTTTTTACCTCGGCGAGCGCCTCAGCGGTGAGGATGTCACCCTCACCGACGTACTTCGCGCCACCGAGTATGTAAGCCCCGCCGTGGAACTTATTGATGCCCGCACCCACCGGGTGGACCCCGAAACCGGTAAAGGCCGCCAGGTCACCGATACCATTGCTGATAACGCCGCCTGCGCCGGCATCATTTCCGGTGGCCGACCGGTGCCCCCCGATTCGGTGGATCTACGCTGGATTGGTGCCATGCTGTCGCGAAATGGCGTGATCGAAGAGACCGGCCTGGCCGCGGGTGTGCTCAACCATCCGGCCAGGGGTATCGTCTGGCTGGCGCGCCGGTTTGCCCGACACGGCATCGATCTCGAGCCGGGTCAGGTCATACTTTGTGGTTCTTTTACCCGGCCGGTGCCGGTGCGCGCCGGAGATACCTTTCATCTTGACTATGGTGAGCTTGGCAGCATGGGTTTTCGTTTCGTTTAAACAGGATCAGCCGTGGCACTTCCCCACCCCAAAAATCATTTCAAACAGGCGCTGGCCGAGCGAAGCTCTCAGCTTGGTGCCTTTTTAGCCCTGGCGGACCCCTACTGCGCCGAGATCATGGGCAGCACCGATTTTGACTGGCTGCTGATTGATGCCGAGCACGGTCCCAATGACCTGCGCTCGGTGTTAGGCCAGTTGCAGGCGCTGGCGGCCTATGACATTAACCCAGTGGTACGGCCCGCTGACCACAGCGAGAGCATGATCAAACGGTTTCTTGATATTGGCGTGCAATCCCTGCTGGTGCCGATGGTGGAGAGCGGTGACCAGGCCCAGGCACTGGTGGACGCTATTCGCTATCCGGTCTCGGGAATTCGTGGCGTGGGTGCGGGCATGGCCCGCGCCGCCCGCTGGTACGCCGTCGATGACTATCTGGCCAATGCTGAAGGTGAACTCTGCCTGGTGTTGCAGATAGAGAGCGTGGCCGGACTAGAAGCGCTGGACGATATTGCCGCCGTTGACGGCGTAGACGGAATTTTTGTCGGCCCGGCAGATCTGGCTGCTGCCCTGGGATATCTTGGCCACCCGGGCCACCCAGTGGTGGTCGAAGCGGTGGAGCAGGCGCTAAAGAAAATTGCTGCCAGCGGTAAAGCCGCTGGCGTTTTTTGTGGTGACCCGGCCCAGGCCGAACGTTACCGCGCGCTCGGTGCCAGTTTCATGCTCATCGGTGCCGATTCGATAATGCTGCGCAACGCCGCACAGGCGCAGGTAGAGAGGTTCCGGCAATCAGGTCGCGGGGGTAGTGGGTACCGAACCCCCCTATACCCACAGGGGGTTTTTTGTTGCGGGGGGGGAGGGGCGCCCCCCCCCCCCCCACCCCCCCCCCCCCAC
>JAYNPV010000243.1:0-3390 GCA_038113925.1 Gammaproteobacteria bacterium
GGGTCACCTGGTCGAGCCACTCACCCAGACCGGTGAGGTCGGCAAGCGCAATACCGGCACCGAGTTGCGTTTCTGGCCGGATGCAAGCTTTTTTGACAGTGCAAAATTTTCAGTCGGTCGCCTCAAACATATGTTGCGGGCCAAGGCGGTGCTCTGCCCGGGGCTGCGGGTCCACTTTAACGATGAAGGGGGAGAGCAGAGTGAGCAGTGGCATTACGAAGATGGCCTCAGCGATTACCTGGGTGGCGAGCTGAGCGGGTTTGAACAGCTGCCTGAGCAGCCCTTTGTCGGCAGTTTCAGCGGCGAGAACGAGGCCGTCGACTGGGCAGTAAGCTGGTTACCCGCCGGCGGAACCTCAATCGTGGAGAGTTATGTCAACCTGATTCCGACGGCCCAGGGAGGCACCCACGTCAACGGCCTGCGAACCGGGTTAACGGATGCGATCCGCGAGTTCTGTGAGTTTCAGAGTCTATTGCCGCGAGGGCTAAAAATTACCCCCGACGATGTCTGGGAGCAGTGTAATTATGTGCTCTCGGCCAAACTTCGCGAACCGCAGTTTTCCGGCCAGACCAAAGAGCGCCTCTCATCCCGGGAGTGTGCCTCGTTCATTGCCGGTGTCAGTAAAGATGCCTTCAGCCTCTGGTTGAATCAGCACACCGACATTGCCCAGCGTATTGCCGAAATGGCGATTAATCGCGCACAGAGTCGGATGAAAGCGGCCAAAAAAGTGGTGCGCAAAAAAGTCACCAGCGGCCCGGCGTTGCCTGGCAAATTAGCGGATTGCACTGCCCAGGACCTGGCGCGCACCGAGTTATTTCTGGTGGAAGGCGACTCCGCCGGCGGCAGCGCCAAACAGGCGCGTGATAAGGAATTTCAGGCGATCCTGCCGCTACGCGGAAAAATATTAAATACCTGGGAAGTGGCGCCCAACGAGGTGCTGGCCTCGCAGGAAGTGCATGACATCAGCGTCGCCCTCGGTGTGGACCCTGGCAGTAACGACCTGACTGGCCTACGTTACGGCAAGATTTGCGTACTGGCCGATGCCGATTCTGACGGTGCGCACATTGCGACCTTATTGTGCGCACTTTTCTTACGCCATTTTCGCCCGCTGGTGGAAGGTGGGCACGTCTATATAGCGATGCCGCCGCTGTACCGTATTGATGTGGGTAAACGGGTTTTTTACGCTCTCGACGAAGCCGAAAAAAGTGGCACTCTGGATCGTATTACCGCCGAAAAAATTCGTGGCACTCCTCATGTGCAGCGCTTCAAGGGATTGGGCGAGATGAACCCCATGCAGCTGCGAGAAACCACCATGGCCCCGGACACCCGCCGACTGGTGATGCTGACCAGCGAGCCCGGCGACGGCGCCGCGCAGGTGATGGATATGTTGCTGGCGAAAAAGCGGGCCGGTGATCGCCGAGCCTGGCTGGAGACCAACGGTAATCTGGCTGAATTGGGATAATCGCCCCCCGTCTGGCTGCCTGGTTGGATTGAGCAGCACCCACCGAGAAGATTAAAGAGAGTCATGAGCGACCTGATAGAAACCGCAGACGCACCCGAGCAGCAGCCCCTGCAGGCGTTCACCGAGAAAGCCTACCTGGACTACTCCATGTACGTCATTCTCGATCGCGCCCTGCCGCACCTGGGAGATGGTCTGAAACCAGTCCAGCGACGCATCGTTTATGCCATGTCGGAGCTGGCGCTGGGCGGCAATGCCAAGCCAAAGAAGTCGGCGCGTACCGTCGGTGATGTGATTGGCAAGTTTCATCCCCACGGTGATAGCGCCTGTTATGAAGCCATGGTGCTGATGGCTCAGCCGTTTTCCTACCGCTATCCGTTGGTGGAAGGACAGGGTAACTGGGGCTCTGCTGATGACCCCAAGTCCTTCGCGGCCATGCGCTATACCGAATCCAAGCTGGCCCCATACGCCTCGCTGCTACTCAGTGAACTGGGGCAAGGAACGGTCGACTGGCAAGCCAATTTTGATGGCACGCTTGATGAGCCGACCCTGCTGCCGGCCAGAGTGCCCAATATCCTGCTCAATGGCGGGCGGGGAATCGCCGTGGGCATGTCTACCGATATCCCGCCGCATAACCTGCGCGAGCTGGTTGCTGCGACTATTCATCTGTTGCAGAAGCCGCGGGCCAGCCTCGATGATCTGCTCGAACTGATGCCGGGGCCGGATTTCCCCACCGGCGCGGAGATAGTCACTTCGGCCCAGGAGCTGCGCGAGATTTACGCCACCGGCAGTGGCTCGGTGCGCACGCGGGCCCGATATGAAATAGACGACGGCACCATTGTTATTCACACCCTGCCGTACCAGGTATCCGGTGAAAAAGCGATTGAGCAGATCGCCGCGCAGATGCAGGCAAAAAAGCTCCCCTGGGTGGAAGATATCCGCGATGAGTCCGATCACGAACATCCGACCCGTATCGTGCTGGAACCGCGCTCCAATCGCATCGATAAGGAGCGGTTGATGGCCCACCTGTTTGCCACCACCGACCTGGAACGCAACTTCCGAGTCCATTGCAACGTCATCGGCCTCGACGGGCGGCCCAGAGTGGTGGGGCTGTTGGAAATGCTGAGGGAGTGGCTGGTGTTTCGCCGCGAGACTGTGCGTCGCAGACTGGATTACCGGTTGCAGAAAATTCTCGATCGGCTGCATATAGTCGATGGCCTGATCATCGCCTTTTTGAACCTGGATGAAATCATCGCCATCATCCGCGAAGAGGACAAGCCCAAACCCGTGTTGATGGAGCGTTTTAGCTTGTCTGATCGCCAGGCGGAGGCGATTCTGGAAACCAAATTACGCCACCTGGCAAAGCTTGAAGAGACCCGCTTGCGGGCCGAACAGACAGAGCTGGAAGCCGAACGCGATGCCCTGCAGGAACTGCTCGGATCCGACAAGGCGATGACCCGGCTGATTCGCGATGAGCTGAAAACGGACGCTGAGCAGTACGGCGATGATCGCCGTTCACCGATGGTTGAACGTGCCAGCGCCCAGGCGCTGCAGGAGTCAGAGCTTACCCCCGCCGAACCTGTGACCGTGGTGCTCTCCACCATGGGTTGGGTGCGGGTGGCCAAAGGTCACGATGTCGACGCCCCGGCACTGGGATATAAATCCGGCGACGATTACCTGTCAGCTGCGACCGGCAGAAGCAATCAACCGGTAGTGTTTCTCGACAGTACCGGCCGTAGCTACAACCTGCCGGCTCACACCTTGCCGTCAGCTCGGGGGCATGGAGAGCCACTCAGCGGCAAACTCAACCTGCCGCCCGGGGCCACCATCCAACAGTTAGTGATCGCAGCCAACGAGCAGCCCATTCTGCTGGCAAGTGATGCCGGTTACGGGTTTCGCTGCCGGTTTGATAACCTGCTGAGTCGTAACAA
>JAYNPV010000244.1:0-3385 GCA_038113925.1 Gammaproteobacteria bacterium
GGGGAAATATGAACCCTATTTTAGGGCTTATGAGAACGGATGCCATCAAATCAGTTGCCATAATCAATACGGTTGGAGCCGATTTAATAATGCTCAGTGATTTGGCATTAAGGGGCTACTTCGTACACGCCATCGGGACTCACTGGTCACGGCGTGAGTTTCGGCACGAATTAACGCATGACGATAAAGTGGAACGCTATCGAAGCGAATCTCAGGGTTTCACACGAACAAAATTGGAACGACTCTTTCCCGTGCTTAGATTACCTTATGAAATCCTGGCAGTTTTGTGGCGTTCAAAGTTGTCACTCGCGGAGAAAATATTAGCAATGATTTCATTTATGGCTTCAACTCCCGCTAGATATTATTGCGCAAAGAAAAAGCACGGCTGACCGACGGAGTGAGCAGACTTGCCAGCACCTAAACAGACCTGGCGTAGGAGACTTCCCCGGCGCCTTGTAATGTATATCAATGTTGTTTTTACGGCATTAGCTCTGCTTTTCATTACCATAATAGCCTGGAATTCAAGGGAAGCTTTAGCGCCTTTAGCCTCGACGATAAACGTTAATATGCTGGTTATAGCAACTACAGTGTGGGTTGTTGCCCAATTATTGCCACCGGTGTTCACATGGATTCAATTTCATCACTGGCCGGTAAACTCCAGCTACCAAAGGCTGTTATGGATTCACTTAAACCGGTTACCCAGTAAATACCTTCCGGGTGGAATCTGGAATTCACTCTCTCGAAGTGGTGATTATTTATTGGGTGGCCTACCAGGGAGAGTAACCGCGAGCTATCTCACTCTTGAAATGGCCGTATCAGCACTGATTAGCCTGTGGGTCGGGAGTGCTATTCTGCTTTCCACCATGGTGTCCTCAGATGTTGCAGTGATCGTTTTTTTAATGTCTTCCCTTGTCGGAATCTTAGCGCTCGCTATGCTTGGCAGATTCTCTTTTTGGATACATCAAGTACCAAACTATAGATTTCGAGGCTCACGATTAGTTCTGGGAAGCCTGGCTATCGGTTTCTTTTGGCTGATGGCGGGGGCCTCCTTTTACCTCTATTTCAGTGCCTTTAACTATACCGATACAGCTATCGCAAAAACTAATATTGTGGGCGCCTATATTTTTTCCTGGGGTATCGGGTTTGTAACGCTCATCGCTCCACAAGGTATCGGCGTCTCAGAAATTGTGGCTTCGAAGCTGATTAGTGTCGAGGTGGATTTCAGCGAACTTATCACTGTTATCGCGGGATTCAGGTTAGTCACCGCGACGGGTGACCTGGCCGCCTGGTCGCTTGGGAAGGTGGCAAATCTCGCTGGACTCAGCTGCGTACGGCAATAAAACTAGCCGCCATCCGGGGTATGATTTCCCAGTTGAGGTGCTTTGTCCAACCGAGCCACGTTTGTAGACTCACCATAAGCGACCAAAGGATATGAAATTAGTTATTTTAGCTGGCGGACTAGGAACACGCCTTAGTGAAGAAACACACTTACGGCCCAAGCCGATGGTGGAGATCGGCCAAAAACCCATTCTTTGGCATATCATGAAGCTTTATTCCGCACACGGTGTCGATGATTTCATCATCTGTTGTGGTTATAAGGGATATTTGATCAAGGAATATTTCGCCAACTACTACCTGCATATGTCCGATGTAACTTTTACCATGCAGGAGAGCCGTGTGGAGGTGCTGCAAAATCATGTCGAGCCGTGGCGAGTTACGCTTGTGGATACGGGTGATTCAACCCTAACCGGCGGTAGATTGAAGGCCGTTCGTCAATACCTGGATGGCGAGGAAGCTTTTTGCTTTACTTATGGCGATGGCGTAGCCGATGTCGATATCAGTAAATTAATAGAATTCCATCACCAACACGGCAAACTGGCAACGCTTACCGCTGTTAAACCCCCGGGACGATATGGTGCGCTCAAATTAGATGCCGAAGGAAATGTTCGCAAGTTTCAGGAAAAGCCGGAGGGAGATAATAGCTGGATAAACGGCGGTTTTTTTGTCCTCTCTCCGAAAGTCATTGATCTCATTGAAGATGAGATGACAAGTTGGGAGGACAAACCCCTTGCGCGTCTCGCAGCTGATAACCAGCTGGCCGCCTTCAGACATTCTGGTTTTTGGCAACCAATGGATACCTTAAGAGACAAAAATCTGCTTAATTCTTTATGGGTTGCGGGCGAAGCTCCGTGGAAAATCTGGTGATCGATCCAGACTTTTGGAGAACAAGGTCGGTCTTGTTAACAGGCCACACAGGGTTCAAAGGTGGTTGGTTATCGCTATGGTTAAGCGAGCTGGGAGCGTCCGTTTCGGGCTATTCCCTTGCCCCTGTTGAACCTTCATTTTATTCGACAACTGATATTCAAAGAACACTAAGTCATCAGACCTTGGGAGATATCCGGGACAGAAAGCTGCTCATGGAAGTAATGCAATCAATAAGCCCAGAAATTGTGATCCATATGGCGGCGCAGTCTCTGGTGGGCTCTGGTTACCATGCGCCGGTCGATACTTTTGACACTAATGTGATGGGAACGGTCAATCTGCTGGAGGCCGTGAGATCCACCCCTTCCGTCAGGAGCGTTCTAATTGTCACCAGTGACAAGTGTTACGAAAACGAAAATTATCGTCTTGCGCATAAGGAGGGTGACCCAATGGGGGGCTATGACCCCTACAGCGCGAGCAAAGGCTGTGCGGAGTTGGTATCAGCCGCCTATCGGCGCTCATTTCTCCAGCTATCAGGGGTAAGTCTCGCTACGGCAAGAGCGGGAAATGTAATTGGCGGTGGAGATTGGGCGCAGGGAAGAATCGTACCTGACGCTATTCGTGCCTTTACCAATCAACAGCCGCTATCTGTCCGTAATCCGCATGCCGTGAGACCCTGGCAACACGTATTGGAACCCCTCGCTGGATATCTACTTTTGTGTCAATCACAAATTCAGCGGCCCGACCAATTCTCGGAAGAGTGGAATTTTGGTCCCGACGAGCAGGACACGCGACCAGTATCGATTCTTGCTGACAAATTAATTGAAGAATGGACGGCCCCCGCTTCATGGGTGTGCGACTCATCACTCCACCCCCACGAGTCTGATTACCTGATGTTAGATTCGACGAAATCAAATTCGCAACTGAACTGGTCACCCGTGTGGAACTTTGAGGAATCTATCAAAAAAACTGTGGCGTGGTACAGAGCTTCAATAAGTAACACCGACATGCAGGCTTTCTCTCTAAATCAGATTCATGAATACCTGGTGCAAAAGGCCCGCTAATGAATGAACGCTTTTCTTTTACTGATCTCCCGCTGACAGGCCTGTTCCGAATTGAACAAAAACCAATAATGGATGCACGGGGAACCTTTACTCGACTTTTTTGCGATGAAGAGTTAAGG
>JAYNPV010000245.1:0-3353 GCA_038113925.1 Gammaproteobacteria bacterium
CAATCACGCCGGCCGCAACCAGGGCGCTGTATTCTCCAAGACTGTGACCGGCCATCATTTCAGGTTTGCTGCCCCCGGCGGCTAACCAGGCCCGCCACGCTGCGACGCCGGCGGTTAGCAGCGCCGGTTGGGTGTTGGCGGTCAACTTGAGCTCTTCTTCTGTACCTGAAACGACCAGTTGCCATAAATCAAATCCGAGCACGGCGGAGGCTTCGGCGTAGGTTTCTTCCACAACGGAAAATGCTGCGGCCAGATCGTTCTGCATACCGATGGATTGCGAACCTTGACCCGGAAATACAAATGCGGTGGACATAGCGGAAATCTGCCTGCAAACAGTTAATAGATTGCCAGCGCCGAACCCCAGGCGAACCCACCGCCAAAGGCCTCCAGCAGTATCAGTTGGCCACGCTGGATACGACCGTCCCGGCACGCTTCATCGAGGGCCAGCGGCACCGAGGCCGCTGAGGTATTACCGTGTCGATCGATGGTCTTCACTACCCGCTCTTCCGGCAACTGCAACCGCTTGGCCACCGCGTTGATAATGCGAACATTCGCCTGGTGGGGAATCAGCCAGTCGACGTCACTGCGCTCTTTGTTATTGGCATCAAGTGCCTCTTCTACCGACCGACCGAGTTCACGTACAGCGACTTTGAAAACCTCGTTACCCTTCATCAGCATATGCGGTGCGGGATCGTAACCCAGCTCGTAATCGGCGCGAACCCAACCCGGTACTTCCAGCAGATCCTTGTAGGAGCCTTCGGCATGAAGGTGTGTGGATAACACTCCGGGCTCTTCACTGGCTTCAAGAATCACTGCCCCGGCTCCGTCAGCAAAAATCACACAGGTTCCGCGATCCTGCCAGTCGATTACCCGCGACATGGTTTCCGTGCCCACCACCAGTGCCCGTCGGGCCATGCCGGAACGGATAAAACTATCCGCCGTACCAAAAGCATAAATAAATCCGGCGCAGGCAGCCTGGACATCAAACGCCGCGCTGCCGTGAATGCCGAGACGTTCCTGCAACAGGCAGGCGGTGCTGGGAAATACTTTTTCCGGCGTGCAAGTGGCAACCACAATCAAATCAATATCGTCCGCACTAAAATCGCCGCGTTGCATGGCCGCCACGGCCGCCCTTTCACCCAGGTCGAGGGAGGTTTCATCTTCGGCAGCAATGCGCCTTTCACGAATACCGGTCCTGGCAATAATCCAATCGTCACTGGTGTCGACAATCTTCTCCAGTTCGGTGTTGGTCATCACCCGCTCGGGGAGATAACTGCCTGTGCTAACAATTCGCGAAAATGTCATTACTCTGCTCGTTCTGCCAGCAGGTGTAACACCTGCTCGCCAATTTTTTCCGGCACTTTTTTGCTACTCTCGAGCAATCCTGCCCTAAGTGCATAGCCAAAGGCCATTTTATCGGCAGAACCATGGCTTTTAATCACCGTGCCACGCAAACCCAGAAAACTGGCACCGTTGTATCGCCGATGATCAATGCGCTCACTGATATTGTTCAATACCCCTCTGGCGGCAACCGCAGCCAATTTGCTGGAAACCGAGCGGGTGAATTCCTCCCGCATGAGATGGCTGATCATCCGCGCAATTCCCTCGCTGGTTTTCAATGCCACATTACCAACGAACCCGTCACACACCACCACGTCGACAGTCCCTTCGTAAATATCGTTACCTTCCACGTAGCCGTAGTAGTTTATATCGCACTCGCGCAGCTCCTGCGCTGCCAGCTGAACCAGCTCATTGCCCTTCATCTCCTCCGAACCGATGTTCAGCAGTGCTACCGTAGGCCGCTCAACCCCGCCTACCGCTTCAGCCAGAACCGACCCCATCACCGCAAACTGCACCAGGTGTTCGGGGCGACATTCCGAATTTGCTCCCAGATCAAGCATAAAGGTACTGCTACGCATGGAGGGCAGCGCCTGCACAATCGCCGGTCGGTCCACACCAGGAAGCATTTTCAACACAAAACGTGCCATCGCCATCAAGGCGCCGGTATTGCCGGCACTCACGCAGGCCTGGGCCGCACCCGATTTAACCAGGTCGAGCGCAACGCGCATGGACGAATTCTTTTTGTTGCGCATGGCGGCGGTGGGTGATTCATCCATCTCCACCACCTGATCACAGTGTTGGATGGTGATTCGGTCGTCAAAGCGGGCGTGATCGGAGGGCAGGGCAGCGCGGATCATCTCCTCGTCACCTACGAGAATCACACCTACCTGCGGATGATCCGCCAGAAACTCCACTGTGGCCGGAACCAGGGTGTTTGCACCCAGATCTCCGCCCATTGCGTCAACCGCAAGGGTCGAATTCAATTATTCGGCCTTGTTGCCTTCCGATACTTTGCGTCCGCGATAATAACCGTTCGGGCTGACGTGGTGGCGTAGATGAGTTTCGCCGGTGGTCGGCTCAATAGAAAGCGCCGGTCCGGACAGCGCATCATGGGAGCGGCGCATGCCTCGCTTGGAACGGGTTTTACGATTTTGTTGTACGGCCATGGTGGCTCCTGTCTAAAAATAAAGGTTCAATCTCGACTGGTTTTCAGCTGAGACAGCAAATGAAATGGATTGGATTTCTCTGTTGATTCCGCCGTTTCCTGGCTCGAACTACCGTTTACCGGCTGTCGACATTCACCTGCCGGATGCAGGCAGATGGCGGGAAACTCCACCAGCAACTCATCCTCAACAAGCTCTACTAACGCTAACTGCTCGCCCCCAGCGTATATCAGCGGTTCCCACGGTTCAGCTAATTGTGCTGCCTTGTTCTCGTCCCTGACCACCCGCAACCGAACACTACCTTCAATGAACAGTTCCATGGGCGCAAGACAGCGTTGGCAGACCGATCGGACTTGAGCAGTCACCTGCCCGGTAATAACCGGCAAGTGCTCTTCGTTCATCGAAAAATCGAACGCGAATTCGGCGACCCCAAAGGGTTCCAGCAGCTCTCCTTTCAACCGTGCCATGGACGCCACCGGAAGGCTGCCGGTTAGCCCCTTTTGTTGCTGACAAAGCACCAGTGGATCGATTAAATCTGGAAGACCAGTCGGCATAACGGCGCGGATGATACGGACGCGCCGCGGTAGTGTCAAAGCCTGCCAATAACCTGCCTGGTAAGTTGCACAATTAAACGGCTAATAACAGCACCCATATTGTCGGTTGTCCCCACCCGGGCCGGCACCGGTCGCCGATTATTCCAGCGTGGGCGCTTCCTGCAGACCCAGCTTCGCGGCAATCGACTCACCCGCAAAAGCCCCGAGGCGACGACTAAACCGGTCCAGGTAATTCTCGCCGATTGTAAAGTCAACAATCTTCTTCGCGCCGACAACATCCCGCGCCACTGAACCG
>JAYNPV010000246.1:0-2316 GCA_038113925.1 Gammaproteobacteria bacterium
TGAACCTCCCGAATCACCCGCTACTTCGTCCAGAGTTATTCAGAGCCTCCTTAAGCCGCCCCATAACTTTTTCACCGGGCTTCAGCGCCAACCGAAATCGGCACCCGCCAAGGCGTTTGTCGTAATCTAGCGCTGTTTTTTTCTTATCTCGGCGTTATTCACTAACCAAGCATGGTCCAGACCACACGACCCAACAGGGTAAAGATAATCAGATAACAGGGAAACGTGCACCAGTAGACGGTTTTTGGCTGCATCTTCGATAGTTTCTTGCCTAACAGCAGTGGATAACAAAACCGTAGCGCCACGTAGGCCGCCCCAAAGAACGTCGCCTGTGTGGGCGAAACAAACACTGCAAATAACCAGAGCGCACCAAGGAAGGGCCCCATCTGCTCCAACGTATTGGCTACCACCCGATCTGCGGCCAGCATCTCTTCATCCTGGCCGAAGTAGCGGTCAAATTCCTTTCCCATCGCCTGATAACGAGCCTGCAGGCCATATTTGGTGCGCCGCTGCACCGCAATCAGCAGGTAATACCAGAGCAAAAAATAGCCGACGGTTACCAGTACCGGCCCCTGTAATTCAGTTGCGATTGCCATCTTCTTCCCCCCGTAGAATTTTCGCCGCCCTGACCAGGCAACTGCTGAGTCAGAATTCTCCTCTATACGACGTGATAATGCCGGTAAACTCCTGACCCACTTTTATATTAAGACGATTCATACCCACCAGATACCCGAATTGATCCGACAATCCAGCGCATCCAGCAGCATATGAATGACCAGTCCCAGGCCCAGGTAACGTGTGCCCGGGTAGACGGTTAACCCCGTATACAGGACCATGGGTAGCCAGGTATGCAGCGGATGAAATCCGATGCTGCAGCGCAGGGGATCATAAACTGGCGATGCCAGCAGATGATCCAGATCCACCAGCATGGTGGCCATCATCGACAGGTAGGCATGACGCCACTGGCGACGATAACCAATGCCCGCCACCAGCGCGGGTACCAACAGGTGTAAGGTCAGGTGAATAATAGGCGCTCAACCAGGCCAATAATTTCGCAAACTAATCCGGGGGCTCACAGCCAATGCTAAAACCCAACAAGGTTAAACAGAAAATAGCCAGCGGTGAAGTGCAATTCGGCTATCTGCAGGCGATGCCGGAGCCGGGGATTACCGAAATACTGGGCCACGTTGGTTATGATTTTGTCATGCTGGATGGCGAACACAGCCCGCTGTTACCGGCGGTGATGGAAAATCTGTCGCGAGCAGCGGAGGTCAGTGACATCTGCCCTATCGTCAGGGTACCCGGTTGCCACTCTCAGGACATCTGTCGCCTGCTCGACGCCGGCGCAGCCGGGATTATTCTGCCCAACGTGCGCCGCCGCGAAGAGGTGGAAGAAGCCGTTAATGCGGCGCGCTACCTGCCTGCCGGCACCCGCGGACTGGCCATGCCGCGACAGGCCGGTTTTGGCGCCATGCCCATGCCCGAATTCGTAGAATACGCCAACGACAATCTGCTGATGGCGGTGCAGATTGAAACCCCTGAAGCCCTGGCTGATATAGACAATATCACTGCCGTCGAAGGCGTGAATGTCGCCCTGCTCGGCCCCCTGGACATGAGCGCTGCGCTTGGAGTATTGGGCCAGTTTGATCACCCGCTAATGGTCGAGGCCCGCCAGTCGATCGTCGCCGCCTGTGAAAAAAATGGCCTTACCGCCGGCACCTTTGCACTGGCCGCCGACCAGGTGAAACCCCTGATCGATCAGGGCTTTAAGTTCATCCTGCTGGGGGCGGATTTAATGTTTCTGCGCCAATCAGCGGCGCAGATTCTGGCCGCAGCCCGGGAAACCTGATCCCCCTTTCACTGCCCACATTAAGGAAAAAATGTCCCCTTGAGTATCGAGGAAAACAGCGTTTTTAACTCTCTCCATCAGCAGTTGGCGCACTTCAAAGCGATCCGCCATGACCTGCATAAACACCCGGAAACCGCGTTTGAAGAATACCGAACCGCCGGCATAGTCGCTGAACATCTGAAGCAATACGGTTTGGAAGTACACACAGGATTAGCCGGCACCGGTGTGGTCGGGGTGCTTCACGCGGGCAATGCTGAACAGGCGATCGGCCTGCGGGCAGACCTTGACGCCCTCGACTTGCAGGAGAACAACACCTTCGCTCACCGCTCCACCATTAACGGCAAAATGCATGGCTGCGGCCACGATGGCCATACCACCATGTTGCTGGCGGCGGCCCAACAGCTGGCGCAACAGCCGGACTTTGACGGTACCGTCTACTTCATTTTTCAACCCGCCGAAGAGAACGA
>JAYNPV010000246.1:2326-3319 GCA_038113925.1 Gammaproteobacteria bacterium
GCTGGGAGTTCTACCTGACCCCCGACATCGACATCGCCGCCGTCGGCGACGACACGCTGTCGACGGGCGAGGCGTTCGGGATGATCATCACCAGCTCCGGGGTGTTCCGAGCTCGTCGGATCGAAGCCGGCCTGCTCAAACGCTTTCCCATGGAGGCGGTATTCGGTATGCACAACATTCCCGGCATCCCCCTGGGCGAGTTTGCGGTCAAACCGGGCCCGATGATGGCCGGCTACGACATTTTCGAAATCAAGGTCAAAGGCACCGGTGGCCACGCCGCGTTTCCCCAGGTAACCAACGATGCCATCGTCGCTGCGGCGTCACTGGTCAACGCACTGCAAACCGTTGTTTCAAGAATTATCGACCCCCTGCTGCCCGCGGTGCTCAGCGTCACCGCCATTCAGGCCGGCACCAATTTCAACATACTCCCCGAAACCGCCACCATAAACGGCACCGTCCGCTATTTTGATCCGGACGTGCAAAAC
Organism: Gammaproteobacteria bacterium; assembly: GCA_038113925.1. Taxonomy (GTDB): domain Bacteria; phylum Pseudomonadota; class Gammaproteobacteria; order Immundisolibacterales; family Immundisolibacteraceae; genus QNFC01. The sequence goes on from JAYNPV010000246.1 coordinate 2,812, forward strand.
CTGATCGAGGCGCGCCTACGCTCCATCACCAAACAGATACTGGCGGCCCATGGCTGCGACGCAACCGTGAACTACGAACGCCGTTACCCGGCCACCATCAACTCAGCCGCCGAGGCAGAATTCAGCGCCGGGGTGCTCAGCAGAATTTTCGGCAACGACAAAGTCAACCGGAACCCAACGCCGATGATGGGCTCTGAAGACTTTGCCTTCATGCTCGGCGAGATCCCCGGCTGCTATATCTGGGCCGGCAACGGCGCGGGCAAAGGCAGCTGCATGATTCATAACCCCGAATATGACTTCAACGACGAGTTGATACCTTACGGCGCTACCTACTGGGTAGAGCTGGTACGGGAGTATCTTCGCCAGGACCCGGCGTAATCCGTTCGGGGGTCTGGCCCGAATAGCACTAAGTTAAGCCCTTTGGGGATAATTTAGCCAACACTCCGCCCGTCCTGAGCCTGTCGAAGGGCGCCCTTCGACAGGCTCAGGGCGAACGGCATTCTCTACC
>JAYNPV010000247.1:0-3315 GCA_038113925.1 Gammaproteobacteria bacterium
CTCCCCGATCATCACTGAGGCGTTCAAGCTTTGGTGGGTTATCCCCATTCTGCTTGTCATTTCCATCTTCAAGACCCCGTGGTTTAAGGGCTTGCTCGGTGAGGCAATGGTCAAGTTGGCGGCGAAGCTTCGGTTGCCAGAGGACACATACCGCCGGATACACAATGTCACGCTGCCGACACCCGACGGGCACCACGCAGATTGATCACATTTTTGTGTCTCGCTACGGCATCTTTGTCGTCGAAACGAAGAATATGAAGGGCTGGATCTTCGGCGGGGATAATCAGGCGCAATGGACGCAAAAGATTTTCAAAAAATCGTTCAAGTTCCAAAACCCACTGCGTCAAAATTACAAGCATGTGAAGGCGCTTGAGGCCGCGTTGGAAGTCCCACCCGAGTCAATTCATTCAGTGGTTGTCTTTGCCGGAGAAAGCACATTTAAGACCGCAATGCCCGCCAACGTAACGGCTGGTGGCGGCTACATCACATACATCAAGTCATTCTCTGAGCCGGTACTGAGCGAGTCCCAGGTAAAACAGGCGGTGTCTCAAATCGAATCGGGTCGGCTCGAACCCAATCGGAAAACTCACCGCCAGCATGTCCAGCATCTAAAGTCCCGCGCCGCCGGGTCCGCCAACCGAAGGTGCCCCAAGTGTGGGGATAGCATGGTCTTGCGCAGGGCCAAACGAGGTGCCCATGCAGGCAAAGAGTTCTGGGGTTGCTCAGGCTATCCTAAGTGTAGGGTGGTGCAAAATGTCATCTAACAGATCACTGCAGTTCTGCGCAGCTTTTTTAACATTACGCTGACGTTTTATTCTCTCACCAAAGCCGCTCCGGCCTCTCTTATCAGCCGCCCGGGTCGCTCCCCGGTGGGCGCCCCGTTACTGAAAGTCTCTACCCCGGCCACAAAGGTGTGCTCGTAGCCCTGTGCGGATTGCAGCACCCGTTTACCGCCGGCGGGCAGGTCGTAAACTACCTCTGGCAGCCCCACCTGCAGGCGCTCGAAATCGACCACGTTGATATCCGCCCGCAGCCCCGGCTCGATCAGGCCCCGATCGGTCAGGCCATAGGCTAACGCGGTATCGCGGGTCTGTTTTTTAACCAGATGCTCAACAGGAATTTTGGGCCCCCGGGAACGATCCCTGCCCCAATGGGTGAGCAGGGTGGTGGTGGCACTGGCATCGCAGATCATGCCGACATGCGCACCGCCATCGGAAAGGCCGCATACGGTGCCTTCGTCGAGCAGCATCTCCCTGACGACATCCAGATTACCTGCCGAGTAGTTCTCAAACGGGTAGAGCATCAACCCTTTGCCATCGTCTGCGAGCATCCACTCCAGCGCCAGCTCGATCGGACTGATGCCGCGGATCTTCGCCTGGGCCACCAGCGCCTGATCGGGGTGGGGTTCGTAATCCACCGGGTCACTGATACGAAAGGTGCGCTGCAGGGCCTGCTCAATCATCTGCGCGATCACGCTGTCGAGGTTGGGCGGCTCGTTAATGAGTCGCTCCCGCAGCGCGGTATCACGATTAAGGCGAGCCACTAATTCTTCATGGGGAAGGTCGGCCACTTCCTGCCACGCCGGCCGGGTTGCCAGCGGGTGCATGCTGGTTTCAAGCCCCATGACCAGACCAATTGAGCGGCTGGCGACCTGGCCGTTGACATTCAGCCCCTCCCGGCGGGCCTGGTTGATCTGGCCGAGGGTTTCGCGCCAGAGTTCGGGGTCTTTGTCTGACTGCAGCAGCAACAGCGACAGCGGACAACCGGCAACTTCGGCGGCAGATCGCAATATCTCAAATTCATTGGGCCCGAAATCGGAATTGACCTGCAGCACTCCTTTACCTGCCCGGCGCATCGCCTGGGCCAGGCCGTGTAGTTCCGGCTCACCGGCGCAGAGCGACGGCGTCGGTTTACCCTCTGCGGTGCGGTGTTTGACCGTGCGCGAGGTACTAAACCCCAGGGCCCCGGCATTCAGGGCCTCTTCGAGCAGCGCCGCCATGGTGGCAATCTGGTTGTCGTCCGGTATCGCCGCCGGGTCTGCTCCGGCTTCACCCATGACGTAAAACCGCAGCGCTGCATGGGGCACCTGGGCAGCGATATCCATGGTCCGTGGGGTCTTTTCCTGTTGATCGAGGTATTCGGGAAAAGTCTGCCTGCTTAAATCATTGGCCTGGGCCAGTACGGTGCCGGGAATATCTTCCACCCCTTCCATCAGATTAATCAGAAACGGCGAAGTGCCCGGCTTGACCGGCGCAAAGCCGACGCCGCAATTGCCAAACACGGCAGTGGTCACGCCATGCTGCGACGAGGGTGCCAGTTCGGCATCCCAGATGGCCTGACCGTCGTAGTGGGTGTGGATATCAACCCATCCCGGCAGGACCAGCTTGTCGGTGGCATTAATCTCGCGTTTGCCGGCACTCAGTTGGGTCCCCACAGCTGCAATCACGCCATCCTGCACGGCGACATCGGCCACCCGCGCCGGTGCGCCGCTGCCATCTATCAAGGTTCCATTGCGAATAACCAGATCGAACATGGTGATCCCCCTCATTAGTTATCACTATTATTATTGCCGCAGCGATTAAGAATTGTGCCTCAAACTCTACCACCTGCCGCCCCGCTGAATTCAACGATGCGGAAATGGAGCGAGTCGCAAGCTTACTCTGGCTTCCGAAGTACGCGAGGTTCACGGATTACCGGCCCGTGGATCGCGACTGAATTGGCTCCTGCAGGATATCAGGGGGCGGGTCCCCCTGATTACCAGTCAGCGGCCGATACCGCTAATTTAGAATCGCAATTGACAATCATTCCTATTTGCGTTTGAATGCCGTCATTCCTTGAATAACCCTATTCGATCAGGTGGAGGAGCTGTCGATGTACGTCTGTATTTGTAAAGCGGTCACCGATAAAGCCATCCGTGCAGCGGTGCTGGAAGGCACCCGAACTCTGGATGGCCTGCATAAGGAGCTCGGCTGTTCGGGGCAGTGCGGCAGGTGTGAACCGCATGTACTTGAAATACGCGATGAGGTAATTCAGCAGCAGACCGCTCAAGGTTTGGCGGCCTCACCGTCGACACTCCCTGGTTTTTCTTCCTCGCCTTACCAGGTTGCCAACGCTGGCAGCTGAGGGAATCCCACTCCCGTTTCGATCCGTGGCGCTTTCCCATTAGCTCTTTACTGGACCGGTTATAGACGACATGTTGGCGCGACTGACCACCGGCCCATAAAAAACCCCGCGATCGCGGGGTTTTTTATAGTTGTCAGGGTTTGCACCTGACATCGAACGATTTCGAACTAAAGCCCCATCAACGCCCGATAC
>JAYNPV010000248.1:0-2361 GCA_038113925.1 Gammaproteobacteria bacterium
GTGCAGGGCCGACTCGCCATCAACAATTTCCTTGGTATTTTTGCCGGTATGCACCTGCACGCCCAGGGCCTCGATCTTGCTGCGTAATATGGCGCTCCCGCCATCATCCACCTGCACCGCCATCAACCGTGGGGCAAATTCAACCACGTGGGTTTCCAGGCCAAGATCCTTCACCGCCTTGGCCGCTTCCAGCCCCAGCAGGCCGCCGCCGACCACGGTGCCGACTTTAGAAACCTTAGCCGCTTCGGTAAGGGCTTCAAGATCATCAAGCGTGCGGTATACCAGGCATCGATCACGGTCGTGCCCCGGCATCGGCGGCACGAAGGGGTAAGAACCGGTGGCCAGCACCAGTTGGTCATAATCGACCTGGCTGCCGTCTTCGGCCTCGACCCGCTTCTGCTCGCGGTCAATCGCCGTTGCTGCACTACCGACGTGCACCTTGATACCCTGCTGCTGGTAATACTCGCCGGTGGTGAGCGATAAATCCTCAGCGCTTTTGCCGGCAAAAAACTCACTCAGATGAACCCGGTCATACGCCAGTCGTGACTCTTCGCAAAATATAGTGATGTCGTAACGCGCGGCCGCACCATTGTCGACGAGTTTTTCGATCAGATTGTGGCCTACCATGCCATTACCGATCACGACCAGTTTCTGTTTATCAGTCATCACTTATCCGTTTTTTAGATTGGCTCTGGTGCGCTAACCGGCCGGCGCGCTTAATGTAAGAGCCGGGTTAATTTCAACACTTTCCGCCTCAGCAAATTCCATGCCTACCACCTGTCGGTGATCAATGGTTGTTTGCCAATTGCAACCCGGTCGGTTTTGCTTGCGCTGGCTTACCTGTCTGCGCAGCCCCACGGTCGCCCATCTCTGGGTAGCGGTTGGCTGGCATCACCCGGCTATTCATACCCCATTGTGGTGCGTCAACAGAGTCTATGCCCGCAAATGGGCATGCTGACCTGAGAAAGTGCACGATTTTGAACCACATTAATTGCTTGAAACGCCTCTTCGACGGTCCGTTCAGACGCGCTTCATGAGACTGAATTGGGCCACAGCGCCACCCCTGCAAACCCCGTGTTGCCAGTAACGGGAATCTGGCACAAACCCTGCTTTACTCGGCGATTTGACCCACCCATTCATCGCCGGTCCGAGACCCATACCTGGAATTCATCATGTCTGCTTCGTCGATCAAACTGCTCTCCTTTTCTGGTTCATCGAGAATCCTGCATCTAACCTGGTTTGCATTTTTTCTGAGTTTTTTGATCTGGTTTAACAGCGCTCCGCTGATGGTCTCGATCCGCGAAACCTTCGGCCTCAGCAGCGCGGAAGTGAAAGCGCTGCTCACACTGAATGTGGCGCTGACTATCCCGGCGCGCATTGTGGTGGGCATGCTGGTCGATAAGTACGGGCCAAAAATTGTCTTCTCCCTGCTGCTGGGCAGCGCCAGTTTTGTCTGCTTTTTCTTCGCCTTTGCCCAGAGCTTTGAAACCCTCGCCCTGGCCCGCTTTCTGCTCGGATTCGTCGGCGCCGGGTTTGTCATTGGTATTCGCATGATCAGCGAGTGGTTCCCGGCTAAAACCGTGGGGCTGGCAGAGGGTATTTATGGCGGCTGGGGAAATTTTGGTTCAGCCGGTGCCGCCATGAGTGTGCCGTTAATCGCGGCCTGGATAGGCGGTGATGACGGCTGGCGCTGGGCCATCGCCTCTACCGGCGTGGTGACACTGATCTACGCCTTTATCTATTACTTTTCGGTCAGTAACAAGCCCAAGGGGTCGACCTATTTCAAACCCAAGAAATCCGGCGCGATGGAGGTCACCAGCAAAGGCGACTTCTTTCTCTATGCGTTGATGAACATTCCCATGTACGCGGCGCTGGCAACCCTTAACTGGAAGCTGGGTCCGGATAATCTGGCGATGCTCAGCGGGTTGGCGAACCAGCTGGTTTACCTGATTCTGCTGGGGATTTTTGTCTATCAGTTCTGGCACATGTGGCAGATCAACAAGGCTGTTTTCACCACCGAAGTTCCCACCATTCACCGTTACCAGTTTAAACAGGTGGCCGTGCTGAACATCGCCTACTTTGCCACTTTCGGCTCAGAACTGGCGGTGGTCTCCATGTTGCCGCTGTTTTTCTTCGACACTTTCAACGCCACCGGCATTACCCAGGCACAGGCGGGACTGCTTGCTTCCGGTTTCGCATTCATGAATCTGGTAGCACGACCCACCGGGGGACTGATGAGTGACAAGTTCGGCCGCAAAACCACGCTGATGATACTGCTCGGCGGACTGATCACCGGCTACATGCTGCTCTCCCAGGTCGATTCCAGCTGGTGGATTCCGGCAGCGGTGGTGGCCACCATGT
>JAYNPV010000248.1:2371-3210 GCA_038113925.1 Gammaproteobacteria bacterium
TTTTTTGTCCAGGCCGGTGAAGGGGCGGTATTCGCGGTCGTGCCGTTGATCAAGCGACGCATGACCGGCCAGATCGCCGGCATGACCGGGGCCTACGGTAATGTCGGCGCGGTCACCTACCTGACGGTATTGTCGTTTGTCTCCCCGCAGGTGTTTTTTATGGTCATTGGTGGCACCGCAGCGCTGGTGCTGGTACTTATCGCCCTGTTCATGGATGACCCCGATGGCCACATGGCCGAAATAATGCCTGACGGCACGGTGCAGATGATCGAGGTATCCTGAGGACCGGATAATTCACTCGGGCCATTCTTTTGTCGAAACTGGAAATTAGCGTCGGTCAATTCTCCGATGCCGGCATTAAGCCGGCGAACGAGGACGCCATCGGCCTGCACGTACCGGAACAGCCCCTGCTCACCAACAAGGGTATGGTGGCGGTCATTGCTGATGGCATGAGTGGCGCGGCCAATGGCGCGGAGGCCAGCGAAACCTGTGTCCATAATTTTATTACCGATTATTACGCGACTCCCGATAGCTGGTCGGTCAAGACCTCAGCGTTAAAAATTCTCTCGGCCCTCAACCGCTGGCTTTATGGCCAGGGCCATTCGGCCTACGGCAGTGCCAGGGGTTTGGTAAGTACCTTAAGCGCCCTGGTGCTCAAGTCATCGAGCGCGCACATTTTTCATGTCGGTGATACCCGCGTGTTTCTGCTGCGGGATGAGGAACTGCAAACCATCACCCGCGATCACCGAACCCACACCGGGGGCCGGGACTTTCTCACCCGGGCAATGGGCATTGAACTGACCCTGGATATCGATCACCAGGTGGTGTCGGTACAGCCC
>JAYNPV010000249.1:0-3200 GCA_038113925.1 Gammaproteobacteria bacterium
GGTAAAGGGCGTTTTAGTAGAGACAGCCGATTACCAGTGCCAGCAATGCGGCCTGGTTAGTAGGGAAAACCATTGGCGCTGCCCGGGGTGCGGTGCCTGGGATAGTCAGGAGTTTATGGAGATAAATTGACTACTGATTCACGACTGATCGTCGCCAGGGATTTTGCGACTTTGGAACAGGCCACCGCCGTGGCCGGGACACTAGACCCAGGCAGTTGCCGTTTAAAGGTGGGACATCAACTTTATACTGCGGCCGGTCCCGAAGCGGTGAGTCGATTGACCGCAATGGGGTTCGAGATTTTTCTTGATCTCAAGTATCACGATATTCCTAATACCGTGGCACAGGCTTGCCGAGCGGCTGCAGATCTGGGAGTCTGGATGGTGAATGTCCACGCTGCGGGCGGGCCGGCAATGCTCGAAGCAGCCGCTGCGGCCGTGGGTCAGGACGGGCCAAAGCTGATAGCGGTAACTTTGCTGACCAGCATCGATTCACAACAATATGAAAAAATTGGCTTCAGTGGCGGTCTATCTGAACGGGTAACCGGGTTTGCCTCTTTGGCACAGTCCTGCGGGTTGGACGGGGTGGTTTGTTCCGGCCAGGAAGCCGGGATGCTGCGGCATCACTGTGGAGAGTATTTTTTGTTAGTCACCCCGGGTATTCGACCAGTCGAAGCGGACACGGCGGATCAGCAAAGGGTGATGACCCCCGCTGAGGCGGTAGCAGCGGGCAGCGATTACCTGGTTATCGGCCGGCCGATAACCCAGGCGGAAGATCCAGCGCTGGCGGTCGCCACTATCCAGGCAGAGCTGTCCCGGTGCTGATGGTTGGCCGAATTATTAACAGGCCTTAATGAAATAAACACTTTCCATGCGTTAGGCGGGGTGTTATGCTGCACTCAGGCGAAAGCCCCGGTGGGGGAGCTGGGTGAGGTCAGTCCACTCCTGCATCGATACACCATTGATTCGATATTTGGGAGAGGACTGATGAAAATTTTGAAAAATATCATGCTTATTGCCGCGCTGCTGGGTTCCGGGGTTATTTATGCTGCTCCGGTGAACATCAATACCGCAACTGCTGTCGAGATTGCGGAATCCCTGAATGGCATTGGCGAAGCCAGGGCGGCGGCCATAGTGACTTATCGCGAAAAAAATGGCCCCTTTATGTCCGCTGATCAATTGCTGCAGGTGAAGGGGGTCGGAGAGAAAACTCTTGAAAAGAACCTCGATAACATAATGGTAAAATCGGCCGAGTAATATGCCGGACTAGTTGGTACCTCTCTGTCAGGCAGAGATGTGCGAATATGAAGGGCACCTGCGGGTGCCCTTTTTTATGGAGTAATCATTGGTAAATAAATGGATCGAAGCCGTTAATAAACTCGTCACAGCCGCCCCAAGGGTGCTGGTGGTGGGCGATGTCATGCTCGACCGTTACTGGTTTGGTGGGGTTGAACGCATCTCTCCAGAGGCACCGGTTCCGGTGGTAGCGGTCAATAACATTGACGATCAACTGGGTGGAGCCGCCAACGTGGCACGCAATCTCGTGGATCTGGGTTCCCGGGTAAAACTCCTGTCAGTGGTGGGCAGGGATGAGGCAGGACAGAGAATTCAGGCACTGCTGGAGCAGGCCGGTATCGACTCGGGTGTGCAGGTAGACCCCAGCGCAACCACGACGATTAAATTAAGGGTAATTGCCCAGCATCAACAATTGATCCGACTCGATTTCGAACAGCCGCCGGATCATGAGGTGTTACTGGAGGTCCTCGATGATTACCGACGGGCCCTGGAATCAACCGATGTAGTGATACTTTCTGACTATGGAAAAGGTGGTTTGCTGCATCTTGATCAGATGATTCAGATGGCCAGGGATCTTAATATTCCGATTCTGGTTGATCCTAAAGGCAGGGATTTCAGTCGTTATCGGGGCGCTTCCCTGATTACGCCTAACCGTAAGGAGTTTATTGAGGCCTGGGGCGATTGGCAGGACGAACAGCAGTTGAGTGAACTTGCCCAGGAGCTGATTGAAAGCCTGGGTGTGGAGAGTGTGCTGCTGACCCGAAGTGAAGAGGGTATGACCTTGTTCAGGAGCGGAGTTTCACCCAGCCATCAACCGGCTCAGGCACAGGAGGTTTATGACGTATCCGGTGCTGGTGATACCGTTATTGCGACCGTTGCTGTGGCGTTGGGGGCAGGACTCGGTGATGACCAGGCATTGCAACTGGCTACGGCTGCGGCGGGCATTGTCGTTGGCAAACTCGGTGTTGCCACAGCCACTTTGGCAGAACTTCAGCAAGCGGGTGTGGAGGTTTGATGGACGACAAAATAGTAGTCACCGGTGGGGCGGGATTTATCGGTTCAAACATTGTAAAAGGGCTTAATCGGCGCGGTTACACCAACCTGATTGTGGTCGATAATCTGGGTAATAACTCGGGTAAATTCAGCAATCTGGTCGATTGCGAGATCGCTGATTTCATTGATAAGCAGGCTTTCCTGCCAATGGTTAATAGCGGTTATCTGGGAGAAGGGGTAAGAGCGGTGTTTCACCAGGGTGCCTGCTCGGACACCATGGAGCTCGATGGGCAATACATGATGGCCAATAATTATGACTACTCCAAATCCCTGTTAGAGGCATGTCAGCAGGCGGCACTACCCTTTATCTATGCTTCGTCAGCGTCGGTGTATGGCGGCGGCAAGGTATTTGCGGAACGACGCACTAACGAAGCACCGTTAAATGTATACGGCTATTCCAAGTTCCTGTTCGATCAGTATGTTCGCCGCCACCGTTCCCGCTTTACCACCCAGGTGGTCGGATTTCGCTATTTCAACGTTTATGGCCCCGGCGAGCAGCATAAGGGACGCATGGCTTCGGTATCGTTTCACTTTTTTAATCAGTTTAATGCTCAGGGGTATGTCAATCTGTTTAAAGGCAGCGACGGCTATGGCGACGGTTGTCAGTTAAGAGATTTTATCTATGTTGATGACGTGGTCGCCGCTAATCTGCACTGTCTGGATCAGCCACAAATCAGGGGAATATTTAATCTGGGCACCGGGCAGGCAAGTACTTTTAATGATGTTGCGCTGGCAGTGGTCAACTACTGTAGGGGTAAAACGGGTACGGGTCCGCTGACCCTGGAGAGCGCCGTTGAGCAGGAGCTGGAGCCATCCATAGATTTTCCGCAGGGACTGCGGGCACGCGACCAGAG
>JAYNPV010000250.1:0-3191 GCA_038113925.1 Gammaproteobacteria bacterium
ATGTAACTGGGGCCCGACCTTGAAAATATCAAAGTGATTTTGTTGGCTTCTTACTCGCCGGGCCAACCGGGCGTCTATTCCGCCCTGGGTGTAGCCCATCCTGGTGAGCAAAGCGCGTGTCCTGGCAAGCCCGAGCAGATCAAGCAGCTCTTCCCTGAGCGATGCCAGGGCCTCGCTGTGCATCAGCACCATACGGGCATCACCCAGCCAGATACGCCCATCATCGGGAGAAAACCGGAACTCTTTGAGCAAATCTGCAATGCCTGCCGGCGCGTCGCTATCTTGCGCAGTTAACCCCAGTGTGGGTCGGTAGTGACGGGAGTCAAAATCTGCTGAAGTCATCTTTCCCTCTCCGGTTAAGCGCTACCTTGCATTCACCCTATTCTGCCGGGCGCAGCCGGTACCAGGTGCAGTAGACCGCTGGAAATACCAGCAGGGTAAGCAGTGTAGCCACCAACAGGCCGCTCATCATCGCGACCGCCATCGGCCCCCAGAAGTAGTCGGTGGTCAGTGGAATCAGCGCCAGTATTGCCGCCAGGGCTGTTAATACAATTGGTCTTGCCCGCCGTACGGTGGATTCAAGAACCGCCTGCCATTGGCTGGCCCCGGCGGAAACATCCTGGTCTATCTGGTCAATCAGAATAATTGAATTGCGAATAATAATACCGGACAGCGCCAGCACCCCGAGCCGCGCTACCAGTCCAAACGGTAGATCTAATACCAGCAGTGCGGCCACCACTCCGATCAGCCCCAGGGGTACCGTTGACAATACCAGCGCCATTTTACTCATGCTGTTGAGCTGAAACATAAGAATGGTGAGCAGGGTTACCAGCAGGAAGGGCAGGGTTTTGCCCAGCTGGCTGTCGACGATGGCGGAGACCTCAACCATGCCCCCGGCTTCGATCTGGTAACCGGCGGGCAGGGTCTGCCGCAATTTATCGACCGCCGGTTGCAGCTCCTTATCCACTTCCAGAGTCAGCACGTCCTCTGCCAGCTGCGCCAGCACGGTAATCGACCGTGAGGCGTTGTGGTGCCAGATAACACTCTCTTCAAAACGGTACTCGAAGCGGGCAAGTTCGGACAGCGGCACGCTATGACCTTCACTTATTGGTACCTGCAAGGTTTGCAGTCGGTCAAGGTTGTAGCGGTTATCGGCGACATTGCGGATCACCACCGCAATCTGGTCGTTGCCCTCGCGGTATTGAGTAACCGGCAGGCCGTCTAGCATTGAGCTTAACGCCAGGGTCAGTGCCTGGGGGGTGGTGCCGCTCGCCGCGACGCGGGGCAGGTCAAGTTCAACCCCGATGGTCATGATCGGTTCACGGCGATCATCGTGGACATCGAAAGTATCGGGGTGGTTGGCAATTACCGTATGTAGCTGCTGGCTAATCTGGTGTAGTGCCTGGGGGTCTTCGCCGGTGACCCGATAGCGCACCGGATAATCAAACGGCACCCCATAGGGCAGGTTGTAGACCCGGGTCCGCAGTGTCGGCTGATGCTCTAAAAAATAACCGCGCAGGCGCTGTTTAAGCTGCTCCCGTGCTGCCAGGTCGGTGGCAATGGCGATCACCTTGGTGTAATTGGCGTTGGGTTGCTCAACAAACATATCGTTTTGCACCCGTAAAGTATCACCGCCGATGTAGGTGACATAGTCGTCAACTTCAGGCGCCTGGTTTAATACCTGCTCCACCCTGGCGATCTGTCGCTCCATCTCAAGGTAACTGGTGTCTTCAGGAAACCAGACGTCCACCAGCACTTCGGGCCGGTCATTATCGGGAAAAAATTCGAATGCGAGCCCCTGCATACCTAACAGGGTCAATCCAAACAGCAGCGTGGCGATGGCCATCACCGCCAGGTTGTGGCGCATGCACCAACTGACCAGGGCGCGAAGTTTCTGGTAATTGGGGGTTTGGTAAGGATCTACCGCATCATCGAGTTTGGCCGCATTAGCGTGTAGCAGGTTGTAACCGAGAAAGGGGGTGAAAATAACGGCGACCACCCAGGACGCCATCAGCGCACAGCCCAGCACCACAAACAGGTCACCGAGTATCTCTTTGGGCGATGCATCGACGACAAACACCGGCATAAAACCGGCCGCAGCGATCAGGGTGCCGCTGAGCATCGGTTTAGAGGTGGCCGTATAGGCAAAGGTAGCCGCCTTCATCCGTTCCCAGCCCTGTTCGAGTTTTACGTGCATTAATTCAACGACGATCATGGCGTCGTCGACCAGCAGCCCCAGGGAGATAACCAGCGCCCCGAGGGAGACCCGGGTAATGTCGATACCGACCAGAAACATGGCAACAAACACGGTACCGAGCACCAGCGGGATCGCCAGGGCGACCACCACGCCGGTGCGCAAGCCCAGAGTGAAGTAACTGACCAGTAGTACAATGGCCACCGCCACCAGTAGTTTGACGATGAAGCGGTCAATCGACGAACGCACGCCGCTGGGCTGGTCTGCCACCAGCGTCATCTCAACACCGGCGGGCAGTTCGGCGGCAAAGGCACTCATGGTGCGTTCGACTTCCGTGGACATACTCAGCAGCTGGGACCCTTCCCGCATGGTCAGGCCGAGGGCGATGGCCGGTTCGCCATTGACTCGCATGGTAAATCGGGCCGGGTCCTCAAACCCGCGATAGACCCGGGCGATATCGTCCAGGCGAATCACGCTGCCACCGGGCACGCTCACCGGCATCGCCGCGATATCGGCAAGGCTGCTAAAACGGTTATTCAGGCGCAGCTGATAATAGCGCTGTTCACCTTCAATGCGGCCGCTTTGCTGTACGGTGTTGTGGCTGTGCAGCAGCATGGCGATGCGTAGCGGGTCAATGCCATGTCTGGCCAGGCGCTTGTCGTCCAGCTCGATAAACACCTTTTCGGGCTGTACACCATAAAGAATCGCCTTCTCCACCGAGTCAATGCCGACCACCGCGTTGCGGGCCTGTTCAACAATATCCTTAAGTTCGGCAGGGGTGTGGTCGTGGCTGTTAAATCCGTACAGAATCGAATAAATATCGCCGAATTCATCATTAAAGAAAGGCCCCTGAACCCCGGCAGGCAGTTGATGAGCGGCGTCGCCTACCTTCTTGCGGATGTCATAAAAACGCTCCCGCATCAGGGTGTCGCCGTTGGGCATAAAATCTTCAATATTGACCAGCAACCAGGTCTCTCCCGGTTTGCTAATCGAGGAG
>JAYNPV010000251.1:0-3148 GCA_038113925.1 Gammaproteobacteria bacterium
TGGCCCGCCTCCCCATTGCCACACCCCGATTCGGTATGAACGGGACAAATCAGGCCCCCCAATCCCAGGCCGGCGGTGCACACCGGCTGTTTGTTGACTGCCGCCTGGAGCGCGGCAATAGCATCATCACGATGCCGGTAAAGCCCGTAGCACTCCTCGCCGGTAACCAGTGCCTCAGCGGCGACAAATTCAATCCGGCACCCGCCCTCGTCCTGTTCAATCAGCTTCATGGTCTCAGTAACCGCAGCGGTTGAGCTGGAATTAAATTCCGGCTGCAGTTGCTCCACCAGTCGCAACTCTTCGAGTTCAGCGCCGATAATCCCTACCGTATCAACCCAGTCCAGTTGAACGATACGCTGCTGTATTTCCCGACTGCGGCTATTGCCAGAGCCGGGGGTTAACTGGGCGATCACCTTGGCCCGCAGGTTTTTGGCTTTGCCGACGGCAAGCACTTGATCATCTGCTGCCTTAAAAATGTACACCCCGGCGGTTTCCGGTAGATCGTCAAGGGCATCTATCGGCAGCCCCGCAGGTTGAGGCGGCCGCTGGATCAGGCTGTCAATCGATTCAGAAACGGTGGATTCGCTGTTCTGCGCAACTGCAACCTGCAGAAAATCCCAAAGTACGCGGGCATCGCCAAAAGCCCGGTGGCGCGCTTCGCAATGCAGACGATGCCTGCCGATCAATGTATCGAGATTATGCTTTTGATACTGGGGATAAAGTCGCCGCGAGAGCTTTACCGTGCAGAGCAGATCGGCGTGGTAATGGCGGTCGGACAACCGAAACTCATGGCGTAAAAAACTGTAATCAAATCGGGCATTATGGGCGACCAGGATACGCCCATCGAGAAACCCCAACAGCTGGTCGGCGATCTCGGCAAACCGGGGGGCGTCGGCGACCATGGCGTTGTCAATCCCGATATAGCTGACAATGAACGGGGGAATCGGCCGCTCTGGATTGATCAGGCTGGACCACTCGTTAGTAATCTCACCGTCATCGACCGTCACCAGGCCGATTTCGGTAATGCGATCTTCCGCCACCGAACCGCCGGTGGACTCGATATCCAGAAACGCAAATCTCCGGCCCTTCACCCGGTGCCCCTGAGCTGCTGATGACGGAAACATTCCACCAGGTGGTCATTCACTAATCCTGCCGATTGCATGAAGGCATAACAGGTGGTGGGACCGACGAACTTGAATCCTGCTTGTTTTAGCGCTTTGCTCATGGCCGCCGCTGCATTGGTATGACCAGGAACATCACTCATACCACGCCAGTTATTCTGAATCGGTTCACCGCCGACAAATTGCCAGACAAAATCATCGAAACTCTGCCCCTGGTCGAGCAGTTGCAGGTAGGCTCGGGCGTTGGCAACAAAAGCTTCGATCTTGCCACGGTGGCGGACAATGGCCGGATTAGTCAGCAGGCGATCCACGTCAACCGGTCGCAGGGCGGCAATATGCTCGGCTGAGAATTGCCCGAATGCCTGACGGTAGCCATCGCGCTTATTCAAAATGGTCCGCCAGCTCAGACCCGCCTGGGCAGACTCCAGCAGCAGGGCTTCAAACAATCGTTGGCTGTCACGCTCCACTACGCCCCATTCACTGTCGTGGTAGACGACCATGGCCGGATGCTCCCCGACCCAGGGACAGCGGGTCACTCGAATGCCTGAAGTACCTGCTCACACACATGTTTGGCATCGCCAAAAATCATCGAACAGTTATCCTGGTAAAAGAGTCCATTATCCACACCGGCATATCCGGGGCTCATGCTGCGTTTGATCACATAAATCTGGCGGGATTTATCGACATCCAGGATCGGCATGCCATAAATCGGGCTGCCTTTATCACTGCGTGCGGCAGGATTGATCACATCATTGGCGCCGATTACCAGGGTTACATCCGCGGTGGAAAAATCGGAATTAATTTCCTCCATCTCAAACACCCGGTCATAACTAATATCAGCCTCAGCCAATAGCACGTTCATGTGCCCGGGCATTCTGCCGGCCACCGGGTGAATGGCAAACTTGACCTCGACACCTTTTTCATCAAGCAGGGAGGTTAATTCGGAAACGGCGTGTTGGGCCTGCGCCACGGCCATACCGTAGCCCGGCACAATAATTACTTTATCGGCATTCTCAAGCATAAAGGTGGCGTCCTCAGCCGCTGCGGATTTGGCGCTTTTGCCCCCGGCCACGCCGCCATCATCCACTACTGCCTCGCCACCAAATCCACCGAAGATCACGCTGATAATGGAGCGGTTCATCGCCCGGCACATGATGTAGGAGAGAATCGCCCCGGAAGCCCCCACCAGGGCCCCGGTAATAATCAGCAGCTCGTTCTCCAGGGTAAACCCGGTGGCCGCTGCCGCCCAGCCGGAATAAGAGTTGAGCATGGAAACCACCACCGGCATGTCGGCACCGCCAATCGGCGTAATCAGCAGCCAGCCCAACACCAGGGCAACCAGCGTCATCGCTAACCACGCCCAGAGTTCGCCGGTAGTGCAGAAATAGATGGTCAAACCGATCATGGCAATGGCCAACAGGGCATTCAACAGATGCTGCCCTTTGAATTGCAGCGGTGCGGAACCCATTAACCCCTGTAACTTGGCGAAGGCGACCACTGATCCGGTAAAGGTTATCGCGCCGATAAAACTGCCGATACCCAGCTCGGCCATCAACACGGTATTCAAGTCGCCCGTTGTCCGGTGATTCAGAAACGTACCCAGCGCCACCAGTACCGCCGCCAGACCGACAAAACTATGTAGCGCCGCCACCAACTGCGGCATGGCAGTCATTTCCACCCGGCGGGCCATCTGGCTGCCGATCAGGCCACCAATCACCACCCCGGCGATTATCCAGCCATACTCGCTCACCGCTGGAGAGGCCAGCACCGCCACCACCGCAATTGCCATGGCAATTATTGCCAGCAGATTGCCGCGCCGGGCGGTTTTGGGAGCGGCCAGCCCCTTTAACCCGAGGATAAACAGCGCCGCCGATAACAGGTAGGCCAGCGCCAAACTGTCTGCAGCCATCAGCGTTCCTTCTTTTTGAACATCGCCAGCATGCGCTGGGTTACCATGAAACCACCAAAAATATTGATAGATGCCAGGGTCACTGCGACAAAACCGATCATTTTGGTCAGGGTATCGG
>JAYNPV010000252.1:0-1860 GCA_038113925.1 Gammaproteobacteria bacterium
ATCAGCGGCAGGCGCAACTGCGCAGGGAGATCACTGAGTAACCGCTGGCATTCCCGCACCACAGAAAGCTGCGGATAAGAATTCAGGATTGCCCACCTTGCCTTATGCCCGCTGCTACCTGCTTCAAACAGCATCGCCAGCAACAGCGCCCGAGCGCCGTCCGCACTGTGAGCTTTGACCAACAGAAAATCAGGGATGGCAGCATGGGTCTGCTGCGCCTGTTGCAAATTCTCCGTGGCCGGATTGCCCATGGATTCGACCAGTTGGTTTGCGGTTACCGGTTGGGTTGACTCCTGAGCCGTAGAGGCCTCGCTGCCTTCCTCCATGGGCAACTCACTGAACCGGGGAATCGGACCGGCATTTTCCAGATATTCCACCCCGACACCTGGCAGTGGATCTCGTTCTATTGAAAAACGGGGATTAATTCGGTTTATGCGCACGTCGAGGGGCGGGTGGGTTGATAACAGATTGGTAAAACCACTCCTGACCGCCTCGCCGAAAAACAGATGGCTGGCCTGCTCACTATTCGGTGCTGAAATACGGGCAGCAGAGCTGTTCAGGCGGATTTTTCTGAGGGCGTTGACGATGCCGTCGGCGTTACGGGTAAACTGCACCGCCGAGGCATCGGCGAGAAACTCCCGTTGGCGCGACAGCGCTGCCTTGATCAGATTGCCCAGTAATACCCCCAAATACCCCACTGTCATCAATGCCAGTCCCGCCAGGAATGTCTGGGTAGTACCGCTACTACCACGCCTGCGCGCCGGGTCACTGTCGAGATAGCGGTAACGATAGCGCGAACGTTTAAAGGTGCCGCGCATCAGTGCCTGACCCAGCAGGCCGATTACCAGGATTCCGTGGAGCACACCCATCAGACGCATATTCAGACGCATGTCGCCGTTAAGAATATGGCTAAATTCGTGGGCGACCACGCCCTGCAGCTCATCGCGACTGAGCAGTTCCAGGCAGCCGCGGGTAATTCCGATGACTGCCTGATTGGGTGAAAACCCGGCGGCAAACGCATTGATGCCCTGGCTTTCGATCAAATAGATCGCCGGTACCCGGGTGCCCGAAGCGATGGCCATTTCTTCGACCACATTAATCAGCCGTCTTTTCGCCGGATCGCCACTTCCCGGATCAATCCGTTCCCCACCGAGCATTTCGGCCACCACATGGCCACCGGCAGAGAGTTGAGACAGTTTCCACAGGGTGGCCCCGATGATGACAATCAGGGTGCCGGAGGCAACCAGCAGATAAAACCCACTGCCCAGATCATCGATGGAATGGGCGCTGGACAACCCAATTGATCCACCGCCATAGAGATAGGTATAGGCGACCACCATGGTCACTGCCCAGACCAGAATTGAGACCGCCAGTAGAAACAGGACGATCAGCAGCACACTGTGGCGCTGAGCCCGGGCCTGGTGTTCAAAAAAATTCATCGCCGGTGCGCGGTCCGGGTTATCAGCCTTGTGCCTGCGCCGTTAGAAACTGACTTTGGGCGCTTCCCGTTCCTCTGCTACCTCGATCTCGAAGGAGGTGGCGGGTAGAAATTTGAATGGCCCGGCGATGAAATTATTGGGGAACAGCTCCCGCGAGGTGTTGTAGTCCATCACCGAATCGTTATAGGCCTGACGCGCAAAGGCAACGCGATTATCTGTGCTGGTCAGCTCTTCCATCAATTGCAGCATGGTGCTGTCGGCCTTCAGGTCGGGATAATTCTCCTGCAGCGCAAACAATTTTCCCAGGGTACCCGTGAGGGCGGTTTCAGCGGCGATCAGTCCCTCAATCGCACCACTACTGGAAGGGTCTCCTGCGGCCCGACTGTTGGCAGCCACCGCCCCCTGACGAGCGGCAATCACC
>JAYNPV010000252.1:1870-3134 GCA_038113925.1 Gammaproteobacteria bacterium
CTTCCAGGGTTTCGCTTTCGTGGGCCATGTAGGCCTTCGCCGTCTCCACCAGATTGGGAATAAGTTCATAACGGCGCTTCAACTGCACATCAATTTGTGAGAAAGCGTTCTTGAAGCGGTTGCGCAATGACACCAGGCGGTTATATATCGAAACCAGCCAGAAGGCACCGGCTATCAGAATTATTAACGTTATCAGACCGCTACTCATGCTTCACTCCCGAATGAAAAACCGGCACCTGTCGCAAATTCTGACTGGCGCCACGTGATCAATACTGGCGAACCCTTTGGCAGAAAGCTATCGGCACCAGGGGTCGGTTATTTACCTTTCCGCTTGAATTCTAGCGGAAAGGTAATCCGGGAAGTCAGTTAACGTAATCAACTGTCGCGATGGCGGAGGCCAGCTTACGCCCCTGTAGCCTGAGCAGCGCATTCTCTATCAGCGAGTAACCGACAGGTACCACCACCAGCGTTAGCAAGGTTGAGGTGATCATGCCGCCGATTACGGCAACCGCGAGGGGGCCATTACGGTCGGCACCTGGCCCATAGCCCATGGCCGCTGGTGTCATCGACAGAATCACCGTCAGGGAAGTCATCAGCACGGGTCTCAGTCGTGTGGGGCAGGCATCTTTCAACGCTTCGGAGATGGTCATTCCCTGCTGGCGGCGCTGATTGGTCAGGTCGATGAGCAGTATCGAATTTTTTGCCACCAGGCCGATCAACAGCACCAGCCCGATGATTGAATAGACATTCAGGGTGTGGCCGGCAACCCAGAGCAGCGCCAGGCCACCAATCATGGCCAGGGGCTGCGCCGACATTATCACCAGGGGCTGCAGGAAGGAGTCAAACTGACTGGCCAGCACCATATAAAGCAGCAACAGCGCCAGACCAAACGCAAACACAAATGAAGCCATGGTCCGCTTGAACTCCCGGGAGGTGCCCAGCATTTCAATGGAATAACCGATCGGCAACAGCTCTTCTGCGATCTGATCCAGCGTCGCCACCGCGTCACCCAGCGCTCCGTCCGGGTCGGTGTAGAACTGGGCAGCATACTGCAGGTTGATTCGGTCGATGCGCGCAGGCCCGAGGATTTCCTTGAACTTTGCCACCGTATCCAGGCGTACCAGTTCGCCATTTTTGGCCCGCAGAAAAATCTTGCGCAGGTCGTCGGGAGAGCGGAAAGTTCCCTCTGCCGCTTTGAGGCGACTATCATAGCGTTCGCCGTCGCCGGGCTCGTGGGGGTATTTGGCAATATCGTGACCGCGTA
>JAYNPV010000253.1:0-3104 GCA_038113925.1 Gammaproteobacteria bacterium
GTGTAAGCCCGATAGCCGTGACATTACGGCCAATGACCTGGTCAATGTAGAAGCGATTCCCTACGACGTACTCAAAGCCGGGATTACCTGGGACTGGGTCTCCTATCCCGAGTTTATGCAAGCGGCTTTCAATCGCGGCACCGGCATAAACCTGGGGTTTCTACTGCCGCTCTCGGCGTTACGCCATTATGTGATGGGCGAGCCCGCCCTTGAACGAGCCGCGAACGAAGACGAAATCACCGAGATGTGTCACCTGCTTCGAGAAGCAATGGAGGCCGGCGCACTGGGATTCAGTTTTACTACCTTGAAACAACATATTGGTTATCAGGGGCGTCCGCTCTGTTGTCGTCTTGCCAGCCGGGAAGAGTTAGGCGCTTACGCACGGGTATTAAAGGAACTGGATCGGGGCGTCATTCAGGTGGCCTGTGGAAGTGCCGCTGGCCACCTTGACGATGATGGTTACGAACTCCTTGATTTTCTGCTCAAACAGAGCCAACGCCCGGTGACCTGGGCGTTCCTGCTGGTTCCCCCGAACAACCCTGAGATAGTAGGCGCGACCCTGGAGCGGGTTAATGAACTCTACGCCCGCGGCGCGGTGCCTCAGGTTTCCTGCCGCCCTTTTATGACGCAGATGGAATTGAGCAAGCCATTTTTGTTCGCTGATACCAGCAGTTTTCACCCGATTATCAATTTACCCCGCGAGGAGCAGAAACTCGCCTACCGCGATGAGAGCTTTCGTCAGGCCGCCCGCGAGGAACTGGACAACCGTCCCGGGGTCTTTGGCAACGGCTGGGACCGGGTGGAAGTACAGGAGTTCAGTAACCCCGAGCTGGAACAGTTTACCGGTCGATCGGTCGCGCAGATTGCTAAGGAACAGAACAAACACCCCTTGGATGTGTTCCTCGATTTAGCCCTCGATTACGACTATGACCTGCGCTACATGTACACCATCGCCAATATCGACGAAACCTGGGTCAAGCACCTGATTACTGACAAACGGACCCTGATCGGGGTTTCCGATGGCGGCGCACACGTCGATCAGCTCTGCGATGCCGGCTACGCCACCTGGCTGTTAGGCACCTGGGTGAGGGAGCGGCAGGCCTTAACTATCGAGCATGCGGTGCGCCGAATCACGCTTGATCAGGCAGAATTTCTCGGGTTGACCGACCGGGGTCGGTTAGCGGTGGGCTGCGCGGCGGATATCGTGATTCTGGATCCGGAAACGGTGGGCAGTGATCGATTCGCCAGCCCACAGTTTGACCTACCCGGTGGAACCCGCCGACTGGTCGCCGCCGCCCGCGGTATTGATACCGTTATCGTTAACGGCCAGATCGCCATCCAGAACAATCAACCATCAGAACAGCTTGCCGGCATGCACGCGCGTCCGAACTAATAGCAGGGAGTGACATTCAGCTGCCCATCAGGAGGCGGAGCGGTTAGTCTCCTGACGCTCTTCATCGGCGGCTGCGCCTTCCGAATCAAGGTCATCCGGTTCAACTAATGCGGGCGATTCGTCTGACGATTCGTCTTCTGAGGTTTCACCGGGATCTTCTTCCTCGACCCGCTCTTCGGTCGATTCTGCTTCACTTACGCCCTGGATCAGGGTGTCGTCCAGCAGATCTTCCGCATCCTTGTCAGGATTTAACTGGGTACTGTCTTCTAGGTTCGCCTCTGTCCCTTCGACACTTTCCAGACCCAGGTCCAGATCAAGCTCATGCTGCGCAACCAGGCCTGACTCGGCTGACTGATTCAGTGAGGTCTGGTCCTCTGCATCCGCATAATGGGCGTCCCCGTCGGCCAGACCGTCGCCACTGGGCATCAGCGTCGTATCCTCTGCACCGGCGTAGCCTGTGGCACTTTCTCCGGTATTCAGCTGCTCGGTGAACAGGGCGCTTGCCGGGGGGATGGGAGAGAATGGAAAGGGTGCCCGCGAATCAACCAGTATCAGGTAATTGGCGATCTGACCGGCATAGCAAACGATACGGTCCGCCACCCGCAGCAATGTCAGCGGCGGGGTTTTACCGAGGATCAATGCGTATAGCTGTTCTACTGAAGCCATCAGGCTGAAAACGGTCATCACCAGCAGCAGCACCGGCAGATAGACCAGGGTAGCGAGAATACGCAATAACACATCAATACGGCTGATTCCCTGCCCTGACTTTAAAGCGACCATGGCGATTCCTGTGTCGAGTTTTCCTAACCGGTGTCCTCTATTATCGGCTGCCTAGTTTACCGTTTGTTTTCGTTATGAAGGGACTGTTTTTTGCATCAATCAATGCAAAGGTGGTTTCCTGCGTTATTGCCTTTACATTACGCCGTAGGCAATGATGGCATCGGCCACCTTAATGAACCCGGCCACGTTAGCCCCCTTAACGTAATCGACCCCTCGCTCTGAGGCTCCGTACTCCACACACTGATCATGAATGTTGTTCATAATCTGACGCAGGCGGTGATTTAGCTCGTCGCGGTCCCAGGCCAGACGCATGCTGTTCTGGGTCATTTCCAGCCCCGATACGGCGACCCCCCCTGCATTAGCCGCCTTACTGGGTGCAAATAACACCCCCGCCTCCTGAAAGCACTCCATTGCAATCACAGTACTCGGCATATTGGCCCCTTCCGAGACGGCCTTTACCCCGTTGCTCACCAGCATTTTGGCGTCGTCTACTTCAATTTCGTTTTGAGTTGCACAGGGCAACGCCAAATCACAGGGTACTTCCCAGGGACGCCTGTTTTCGAAAAAAGGAACACCATATTCATCCGCATATTCCTTGATCCGGCCGCGGCGATTATTTTTCAACTCCTTGATAAACGCGAGCTTGTCGGTGGTCAGCCCCTGCTCATCGTAAATATAGCCACTCGAATCTGACAAGGTGACCACTTTAGCCCCCAGGGTAAGCAACTTCTCCGCGGCGTATTGAGCAACATTACCCGACCCCGATATCACCGCGATTTTATCTTCAACGCTGTCGCCAATGTGCCGGAGCATATCCTCCATCATATATACGCAGCCATAGCCGGTAGCCTCTACGCGGATTTCTCTGCCGCCAAACGAGAGGCCCTTGCCGGTGAGCACCCCGGTAAACTGATTCATTATGCGTTTGTAC
>JAYNPV010000254.1:0-3045 GCA_038113925.1 Gammaproteobacteria bacterium
GCCGATAATCTTCGGCCACTGGTCCAGCCTGGGGGTAGTGAATGCCAGCAACCTTTTTGCACTGGATACCGGCTGCCTGTGGGGACGTCAGCTCACCGCATACCGTCTGGATCAGCCCCGTTGGGTGAGCATAGAATGTCACCAACACAGTCAGTGACCCGGTTACCCCGAAGGTAAGCGCGACACTGACGCAGTGCAGTGTAAAAATGGGCACCGTGGAAGGATTAGGAGGAGATAGAGATGAACCGTATCGAGACGATGGATCTGGGCGATTTTGAATGGCCTGGCAACGAGGAAAACGCCACTGAAGTACCCGGGAGGGTCTTTTACGACCCCGCCATATACCAGCGCGAGCAGGAAAATATCTTTCGCGGCCAGGTCTGGAACTTTGTCGGTCTAACTGTCGAAATACCTGCTAAGGGCGACTATAAAACGGTTTACATTGGCGATACACCGGTGGTCGTTGTCAGGGGAGAGGATGAGCAGATTCACTGCTGGATCAATCGCTGTGCTCACCGTAATGCCAACATCGTTCTTGATAACTACGGCAATAGCGACGGTTTTTACTGCGTCTACCATCAGTGGGGGTACGGGTTGGATGGGTCGTTGCAGAGCGTGCCCTTCAAAAAGGGTCTCGGTGGCAAAGGCGGCATGTCGGACTGTTTTGACCAGAGCCAGCACCGGCCACAGGCGCTGCGTGTAGAAGTTTATTGCGGGGTGATCTTTGCCTCTTTCAGTAATGATGTGGAGCCCCTGGAGGAGTATCTGGGTCCCACGGTAGCCAAATTCATGAAACGAATTTTTAATCGGCCGATCAAGATTTTGGGTCGCCATCGGCAGTACATGAGGGGCAACTGGAAACTCTACGCGGAGAATCCGCGCGACGGTTATCACGCCAGCCTGTTGCATCTGTTCTTCGCCACATTTGGTCTGTTCCGGGCCAGCCAGGAGGGGCGGATTCATGTTGAGAATGGCGGCAAACAGACCTGTTTCTACACCTTTACGGGTAAAGAAGATCAGCAAGCCAAAGAGCAGGGCATGGAAGAGGCCGCTCACACCTATCAGGAAGGTAAGTTTTCCCTCGAAGACATGAGCCTGCTGGCCGGGAAAATGGAGTGGGACGACGGTATCAATCTGGTGATTATCGACGTGTTTCCCATCATGATGCTGCAGCAGATCGCCAACGTCTTGAATATTCGTCAGTTTCAGCCCCACGGCGCCGAGGGTGTCACCGTGCATTACACCTATTTTGGTTTTGAAGATGACGATGCCGAGACTGAGGCCATGCGCCTTAAACAGATCAACCTGATCGGGCCTGCTGGTCTGGTCTCCATGGAGGACGGTCTGGCCATCGAGATCGCCCAGAATGGTATTGCCAGGGACGGTAGCGCCAAGGCGGTTATCAAGATGGGCGGTACTGAGGTGGAGGAAGAGGGCGATTTCCTCGGTGACGAGGGCCCGGTACGCGGATTCTGGAACGCTTACACCGATATGATGGGACTGCGCTAAAAAATCTTCAAAACGGGTGAAAAAAACCACTGACATTGGCGGTAGCTTTTTTGATATGCTCTTCTGCCTTTCTCAGAACGATCGCCAGCATCCATCGATGGCGACCGGATTTTTCCAAATAATTCAGATGGGAGGAGTGCGACTATGCACAGTTTTGACTTCGCTTCACCGACCTCGGTGAGTGATGCCGTTGCCCTGATGGCAAAAGAGGGTTCTAACGCGCGAATGTTGGCCGGTGGAACGGATCTGCTGATCGGCATGCGTGTGGGCCGATCCACTCCCGGGGTGGTGATCGATGCCAAACAGATCCCAGAGTTGTGTCAATATACCCTCAACGGCAATGGTTTGGAGTTGGGTGCAGGGGTCACCTGTCGTACGCTTTATGAAGATGAGGCCATTTGCTCAGCCTACCCGGCATTGATTGATTCGGCGCGGCTCATCGGTGGTATGCAAACCCAGGGTCGGGCGACCATCGGTGGCAATCTTTGCAATGCTGCCCCCAGTGGGGACTCGATTCCCACCCTGATTGTGCTTGGTGCGGTGGCAAAAGTGGTCGGTCCCGACGGTGAGCGTGAAATCGCGGTTGAAGATGTCTGCGTTGCCCCGGGCAAAACCTCGCTGGCTGATAACGAGCTGTTAATCAGCATCAATATTCCCGCAGCGGCGGCTAACAGTGGCGCCTGCTTCCTGCGTTTTATTCCCCGGAATGAAATGGATATAGCGATCGCCAGCGTCGCCTCTTCGGTCGTACTCAGCGCCGACGGCGGCACGTTTGAAACGGCGCGAATTGCCCTTGGCGCGGTGGGACCAACCCCCATTTTTGCTCAGGCTGCGGGTGATTTATTGGCGGGTAAGCCGGTTTCAGAAGAGTCCATTCAGGCGGCGGCAGACGCTGCCGAAGCCGCATCGACACCGATTACCGATATGCGCGGCACCATTGAGCAGCGCAAGGACCTGATTAACGTGTTGACCAAACGCACCCTGCGCGAAGCCGTTTCGCGGGCCCAAGGTTAAGGGAGAATAGAGATCATGAGTAAAGTACATGTGACCACCACCATTAATGGTGACGAGGTCGAATTCCTGGCCGAGCCGCGGCAGAGTCTGCTGGAAGTCGTGCGCGACGAATTGCATCTTACCGGCACCAAGGAAGGTTGTAACGACGGCAACTGCGGTGCCTGCAGCGTGGTATTTGACGGTACCCTGGTGGCATCCTGCTGCGTACTCGGGGTGGAAGCCGAGGGTAAGAGCATTGAAACCATCGAAGGGATGGCCAGTCCCGAGGGGCTTCACCCTCTGCAGGAAGCGTTTCTGGAAGAGACGGGAATGCAGTGCGGTATCTGTACCCCGGGTTTTTTGATCTCATCGAAAGAACTGTTGAAGAGCAACCCCAAACCCAGCGAAGAAGAAATCCGTTTCTGGCTGGCAAACAATCTCTGCCGTTGTACCGGCTACGACAAAATTGTTAAAGCCGTACAAAAGGCGGCTGCTGTCATGGAGGAAGCGTAATCATGAATGCACCCACGAACCTGCCACCAG
>JAYNPV010000255.1:0-3037 GCA_038113925.1 Gammaproteobacteria bacterium
GCTGCTCCTGCTGCTCCTGCAGCTGTTGTAATCGTTGTCGCTGCTGCTCGGTCAGGGCAGCCTTATCCGGACCGTCGGCAGCTGTCGAAGCGGCGGCGCGAACCTTGATCTGCCACCCCACCAGTAGTGCTACCAGCAAAATAACGGCTACTGGCATCCCCCAGAGCAATCTGCCGATGCCATCGGTGCGCGGCTTCATCAAAATGTAATCGCCGTAACGTTGTACGAAATAATCGATCACTTCCTGTGGCGATGCGCCTTGATCCAGCTGTTCACCGATAAAGCTTTTCATATCCATGGCCAGATCAGAACTACTTTCGGCGACCGATTGACTCTGACAGACCGCGCAACGTAGCTGGGCGGCGATATCCAGTACCTGACGGTCACGTACTGACTCCTGCACAATATCAGCAGCCATCGGCTGCGCGACGAAAAACAGAAGAAAAAAAATAATATAATAATTATATTTCAATTAGTTATACCAAATATTTCATGTAATTTATCATCCAATTCATCGCCGCCGAATGGGCCAATCTTTTTATCAACAATGATTCCACGGGCATCCACAAAATAACTCTCCGGAGCGCCGTAAACTCCCAGTTCAATACCTGCCCGGCCATCACTATCTTCTAATGACCATTGGTAGGGGTTACCCAGGCGGGTCAGCCAGCGTAAGGAATCTGGTTTATTATCGCGGTAATTAATTCCGACAAAATCAACCTGTGCAGAGTATTTCCGAGCTGCTTGGATGATAGCCGGGTGTTCAACTGCACAGGCGCTGCACCAGGAGGCCCAGACATTGATCAACATCGGTCGTCCGACAAGGGGTAGCTGTCTCGGATTACCTTGCAAATCCACTCCTGAGACCGTCGGCAATGGTTTGCCGATCAAGGGCGAGGGAATCTCCTTCGGGTCCCGTCCCAGCCCCAGATAGAGCACCCCGCCCAACACAACCAGCAGCGGCAGCAAAACAACCGCAAAGCGTCGACCGGTCAACGAATTGACCGCCTTGTCAGCAGCAGTATCAACACGCTGATCAACATAATCGTGGACCCGATCCAGATAAGCTGTACCAGTGGATTGACATACACCAGCACCCCCCAGCCGCTGCCTTCCTGTTCGGCGAGCACCAGATAGAAATCCCGGGCCAGCGTGGAGTCAATAGCCGCTTCAGTGGTTACCATGCCGCTCACCGGATAACGTCTTTTTTCCGGTCGCAGTTCTACGGCTGTTTCGTTTAACAGAAAAACCCCCTGCTGAGTCCGGTAGTTGTCGACGCTGAGACTCTCCACCCCGACAAATTCGGCCGTTTCACCGGCAATTTCGAGGCGGTCACCGGGCTCCATGACCAACGACTGTTCGCTGCGAAACAGGCCCGAACCGATTATTCCCACCGCAAATACCACCGCTCCCATGTGTGCAAGAGTGGCGGCAAAGTGGGCGCTATCGCCACGCAACGCAGACCAGACACCACCCGCTGCGGCTGACCGACTCACCCGTAGCCGTTGAGACAGATCCTGCACAAAGGTGGTTATCAGGGCCGCACCCATGGCCGCGATAAAGGCCACCTGCCACTGAGCTGACCACATCAGCATGGTGATTAATGCTGCTGTCACGGCCATAACCAGCGCAACTCTTATTTTTTTCCATAGCCGTCCTGGCGCTATTTTGCGCCAGGGCAACAGGGGCGCAACCACCATAAACAACAACATTCCGAGCATCACCGGGGCGACCACCCCATTAAAATAAGGGGCCGCAACGGTGATTTTCTGATCCATCGACAGATCAAGAAACAGCGGGTAAAGGGTGCCCAGAAATACCATGACGCAACAGGCCGTAAACAGGGCATTACCAATTAATATTCCCGATTCACGTGACACCACCGCCATCGGCCGCGCTTCGCCGTGAAGGGAATCACTACGCCAGAACGCCAGGGTTAAGGCGACACCGATCACCACTGCCATAAACACTAGGATGTAACTACCGCGACCGGGGTCCACCGCAAAGGCATGGACTGACGACAGAATGCCGGATCGCACCAAAAAGGTGCCTAATAGCGACAACAGAAAGGTGGTGATAATCAGGAACAGGTTCCAGAGGGGTAACATTCGTCGCTGATCCTGGGCCATGATCGAATGCATGAGCGCGGTGCCCGTGAGCCAGGGCATAAAGGAGGCGTTTTCCACCGGGTCCCATGCCCAGTAGCCGCCCCAACCCAATTCGTAATAGGCCCACCAGCCGCCCAGAACGATGCCGGCGGTTAAAAACAGCCAGGCCAGGCGCACCCAGAAACGCACCAGTGGCACCCATTCATCGCTGCGCCATCCACTTACCAGCGCTGCCATAACAAAGGCAAAGGGCACCGAGAAGCCGACATACCCGAGATAAAGCATCGGCGGATGAAACGCCATGCCGGGGTCCTGTAACAATGGATTGAGTTCCCGACCATCCAGGGGAACCGTTAGCAGCCGCTCATAAGGGGAAGAGAGAAACAGGACCAGCCCCAAAAACCCCACCAGCAACCAGCCCTGAGCGGCGAGAACCAATGCCAGGTGTTTGGGAAACTTGCCTTTGCCCTGCCATCCCACCAGAGTGGTAAACCCTGCCAGCACCGCCAGCCAGAGATAAAGCGAGCCCTCATGACCGCCCCAGAGGGCTGAAACTTTATAAATAAGCGGCAGTTGGCTGTTGGAGTTGTGGGCCACATAGGCGACAGAAAAGTCGTCGGTGACAAAAGCGTGAATCAGGGTGGCGGCGCCAAAAATCACCAGCAGGCCCACCAGTGGCGCGGCGCGGACAGAGAGCTCTGCCAGCGCCGGTCGACCACTAAAATGTGCAACCATCGGCGCCGTTGCCTGCACCAGGGCCAACACCAGCGCCAGCCAGGTACAGAGGTGTCCAAATTCAATCCACGGCATCAACCGGGTATCTCCTGTTTGAATTTATAAAGGGTATAGCTGCTGACCTGATCGGGTAAAAAACAGGTCGAAAAACCCCCGGATGAGTCCGGGTAAATTGTACACTAGCTGTTGATAAA
>JAYNPV010000256.1:0-826 GCA_038113925.1 Gammaproteobacteria bacterium
CCCAAGCTCTCCTTTCTCGGCGACAGTTAGCCCGAAAATTGCATCCGCATTCCGATAGCAGGCGCGATTCGTCGCCGTCAGGGTGCCGGTCTGGACCGCAAGCAATAGGCCGGCTATTGCTTAAGGGAAGATCAAGCCATGGCGAGCGAGAATCCGCCTGAATCGGGATAGAAGAACGGCAGTTTTAATGGGTTGCATTGCGGTCAGCCTTCGGCGGACGCAATTCTCGGGCTCGGCACCCGCGTCCCGAGAGCTGGCGATCAGGCGTAATCGCATGAGCGGAGCACTTTACCGCTCTGAATACCGGTAGGTTCACCGTCGCGGTAAATTTGCTGGCCGTTGACAATCACCCGCTCGATTCCCTGGGCCTGCGAATAGAGCCTGGGCGCCCCACCGGGCAGGTCGTAACGGGTGCTCGGGCGAAGATCCGAGCCGATGGTCTCCGCATCGAAAACAACCACGTCGGCCGGATGGCCCACCTGCAAACGACCCCGGTCTTTCAGACCAAATATATCGGCCGGTTCAGAAGTGATGCGTTTAATCGCGTATTCGAGACTCATCACCGCCTGTTCCCGCACCCAGTAACCGAGCAGGAAGGTGGCATAGCCGGCTTCGCAGAGCATATCGGCATGGGCACCTCCATCGGAGAGGCCAATCATGGTGCGCGGGTCGTTAATCAGATCGGGAATTCTCTCCCAGTCATTGTTGGCGGCCGCGCCGATAAAGCGCATCGCCAGGTCGTCTTCCAGCGCCAGATCAAAGAAGGTATTGAAGGCATCGCTGCCGCGCTCATGATCGGTGTCATCGTTGTCCGCGTTAACGCCTT
>JAYNPV010000256.1:836-3006 GCA_038113925.1 Gammaproteobacteria bacterium
GTTCTGCCGACATATTTTTCCAGCTCAGGCCGGTGGACATGATGCACGATGGTCGAAGCAAACTGCCCTGAAAACAGACGGCCGCCGTCCATATCTGCTTTCAACTCGCGGCGAAATTCCGGGTCGCTGCAGCTGGCGATCAGCTCATCCAGCGGACGATTAAACAGCACCTGACCGGCGACACTATCGGCCAGAATCAAGGGGTTCTGATCCAGACTAAACTCAGCGGTCAGGGGGCGGGTCAGTACCTGGGGAATGGCACCGCGCTTGATCAGCGGATCAGCAGTGGTCATCATATTGGCAGCCGCTTCCGGATCATCCATGCGATTCATCACCGCCAGCCAGGATAACGGCCGCTCGCTCTCGGCAAGCAGCATATCCATCACCTCGTACTCTTCCGGCAGCAGATGGCCAATTTTCTTTACCACCGCAATCTGAATAATGCCCCTGCCCAGGTTTTTTAATACCCCGGAATAGGCTTTGAGCTCATCCTGGCTCGCCAGGCGTGTGGCCAGTGGTCGTCCCTGCCAACCGATATGCTGATTCATCAGGCTCAGCGAAAACCCCAGCGCTCCCGCTTCCATCGCTTCGTTGAGCATGGTGCTGAGCTGTTCTGTTTCGGCAGCGGTTGCCGCGCGCTCAGACGCTTCTTCACCGAGCAGATAGGTTCTGAAAGGTGCCATGGGCAGCAGGAAGGCGGTGTTTATCGCCATGCCGGCCTCTTCAGCAACTTTCATGTATTCGGGGAAGGTTTCCCATTGCCAGTCGATCCCCGCGGTGAGGGTTTCACCCGACATGCCCTCGACCGTGATCAGGTCGGCCTTGGTCATCTCCCGCTGATCGACACGGCAGGGCGCGACGCCGACGCCGCAATTGCCCATGACAACAGTGGTTACGCCGTGTTCACTGGAACTTGACAGCAAACTGTCCCAGCTGATCTGGGCATCATAATGGGTATGGGGGTCGACAAATCCGGGGCAGACAATCTTGCCCGCAGCATCGATGATTTCATCCGCAGCGCCGCTGGGACTGCCAATCTCCACGACCCTGCCATCTTTTATCGCTACATCGGCACTGATTCTGGCCGCACCGGTACCATCGATGACGGTGCCATTCTTGATCAAAATATCGAAGCTCAAATCCTCATCCTCTCTATATAACCGCCTGGTTAGTATGTTTGTTATTAACTGGGTGGACGACCAGGCCCTCAGCAGCAGCGCCCGTGCAGCATAGAGCTCCCCTACCGGGTAGCCTATCAGGAATTCAGCTGAAACCGAGCCCCGATTATCCGCCGAGATGGCGAGCGATCAATAGCCGCTGGACTTCACTGGTGCCCTCATAGATCTGCGTCACCCGGGCATCCCGATAATGACGCTCCACGGCAAAGTCATTCAGGTAACCATAACCCCCGTGGATCTGTATCGCCCTGCTGCAAACCCATTCGGCCGTTTCACTGGCCACCAGCTTTGCCTGCGAGGCTTCACTGATAGCAGCCTCACCCGCCATTTTTAATCGGGCAGCGTGGTGAACCATCAAGCGCGCACCGTTGATGCGGGTGAGCATATCGGCCAGGGTGAAGCTAATGCTTTGATGTTCAGCGATGGGCTGACCAAACTGGGTACGGTCGCGGGCGTAATCGCGGGCGGCCTCAAAAGCGGCGCGGGCGATACCCACACTCAGGGCACCGATACCAATACGCCCCCCGGCCAGATTACCCAGGGCAATGGCGAGCCCCTGGCCCCGTTCGCCGAGCATATTCTGTTTGGGTATACGGCAGTCACTAAAGGTAACGGCAGTGGTATCCGAGGCCCGCTGGCCCATTTTCTGCTCTTTCATCCCGGCCTGATAGCCAGGGTTATCGGTGGGCACTATGAAAGCGGATATGCCTTTTTTACCCAGATCGGGATCAGTCACCGCAAACACTATCGCTACCTGAGCGGTTGATCCGCTACTGATGAACTGCTTGGCGCCGCTGAGGACCCAGTGATCGCCATCTTCCCTGGCCTGGGTACGGATGCTTGCCGCATCCGAACCGGCATGGGCTTCGGTGAGACAGAAAGCACCGATGCTGCGGCCGGCGGCCAGTTCGGTCAGGTAGTGCTGCCTTTGTATATCATTACCGAATTTCAGCAGCGGCTCACAAACCACTGAGTTCTGCACCGACATGACC
>JAYNPV010000257.1:0-2976 GCA_038113925.1 Gammaproteobacteria bacterium
GGTCAAAGGCGAGATTAAGCCCGATGAGCCGACCCTGATCCGCGTCCACGTCATCAGCGCCCTCCAGGACATGATCGGCGAGCGTGACCCGGGTCACTGGTCGATCAATGCGGCGCTGGCAAAGATTGCCGATGCAGGGAAAGGCGTGCTGGTGATCCTGAATCCCTATGAAGAGGGTCAGGAACTGGCCCGTGAGGTACGTCAGTACAAAATGAAGCAGGTGGGCCTGCCGAGCCCGGAAGCGGGGGGCGAGAATCCCGAACTACGCCGTTACGGTATTGGAGCACAGATATTGAATGATATCGGCGTCGGCCTGATGCGCATTATGGGTGCCCCCCGACGCCTCCACAGCCTCGGCGGATATGGACTGGAACTGGTGGATTGGGTGGCGCTGGATGAGTCTGCAGACAGTGGTGACGGACAAGGTGAAGCAGATAATCAACGGGATTCCGATATTCAAAGGGATGCTAGTAAATCGAACCATGAGGTGAGTAATGCAAGGGGTTAACTATATAGAGGGTGACCTACGGGTTCAGGGCGCACGTTTTGGCATAGTGGTCAGTCGCTTCAATGATTTTATTACCGAGCGCCTGCAGGGTGCCGCCGTGGACACGCTGCTGCGCCACGGGGCGAGCGCCAACGACATATCGGTGGCGAATGCCGTGCTCGCGCTGGGCTGTGTCATTCGCGGTGCCACCCCGCATTTCGATTATGTCTGCAATGAAACCAGCAAGGGCATTACCGCCGTGGGTCAGAAAACCGGCCTGCCGGTAGCCTTTGGGTTGCTCACCGTGGATACCATTGAACAGGCCATCGAGCGGGCCGGCACCAAGGCAGGTAATAAAGGAGTGGACGCCGCACTCACCGCCATCGAGATGGTGAATCTACTCGCAAAAATTGATGAATAACGCGCCGGCCGATGGAGCCAGTCGACGGTGAGTGGCTCGAGGTCGCTGGCCCGTCGCTGTGTCGTGCAGGCGCTGTATCAATGGCAACTTGGTGGTGAATCACCGGCCGAGGTAATCCGTCAGTTTGAGGAAGAGCGCGGCCTCGGCCGGGCTGATAAGGCTTACTTTTTTGAGCTTTTTAATCAGGTCTGTGAACGGGCGGAGCAGCTCAGTGCCGACCTGACCCCTTATCTGGATCGTCCTTTTGACGAGCTGGACCCGGTCGAGCGGTCGGTGCTCTGGTTTGGCGCTCAGGAGCTGCAGCACCACCTGGAAATTCCCTATCGCGTAGTGATCAACGAAGCCGTCGATCAGGCCCGGCTATTTGGCGGTGAAGAGGGTTATAAATTCGTCAATGCGGTGCTCGATAAAATGGCCGCCGCCGTCCGGGCGGTGGAGAAAAACTGACGCGTCGTCGCGGCTTCGCAATGTCTGAATTTAGTCTGATAGACCGATATTTCAGCCAGGCGACCCACCTTCGAACAGACGTCATTGCCGGCATCGGTGACGATGCGGCGATTCTGCAGCTTGCTGATGGCCAGCAGCTGGTGGCCGCCACCGACACCCTGGTAGCAGGGGTGCACTTTCCCGAGCAAACGCCGGCCGATGCGATAGGCCACAAGGCGCTGGCCGTCAATCTGAGTGATCTGGCAGCCATGGGGGCAACGCCTGCGTGGGCTTTGCTGGCGCTCACCCTGCCCGGTGAAGATCCGCAATGGCTGGCGGGATTTGTCGAGGGCTTCTCCGGCCTGGCACAGCAGTTCGATCTCTCTCTGGTGGGGGGAGATACCACCCGCGGGCCGCTGACCATTACCGTGCAGCTGCTCGGCTACCTGCCGGCGGGGTCGGCACTGACCCGCAGTGGTGCTAAACCGGGGGATCGCATTTTTGTCACCGGTAAGTTGGGCGATGCGGCATTGGGGTTGCGGGCATTACAGTCGCCCCCTGGCGCTAACATCAGCTCTGAACAGGCTGAAAGTATGAAAACGCTGGTGAAGCGGCTGAATTATCCGCAGCCGCGAGTGGCGGCGGGGCAGGCAATCCGCGCGCTGGCCAGCAGCGCCATCGATATATCCGACGGCCTGCTGGCAGACCTGGGACACATTCTGGCCGCCAGTGGCGTGGGTGCCCGCTTGCAGCGCCATCAGCTGCCTCGCTCCGAGAGTTTTATCACCTTCAGTGACATCGCAGACGCTGATCCAGAATCTGCCTGGAATCGAGTGCTCAGTGGTGGCGATGATTATGAACTCTGTTTCACCATCGCCGAAGACCGGGCCGCAGCGCTACTGGCGCTGGACTGGTCCAGCTGCAACGGCATCACCGAAGTCGGGTCTATCACCGCAGGTAATCGCCTGGAGGTCATCGACGAGTCGGGTGAGCTGCTGCCGCTAATTGGAGAACAGGCACAGGGTTATGACCATTTCTCTTCCTGATCCCTTTCCGCTGCCAGTTATCCGGGGGTTATCTACAAATAGGGGTTCGCAATGCAGCTGATCCGAAGGGATCTGTTGGCCCATTGTCGTGATCCGGTGGTTTTGCTGGCCCTGGGATTCGGTAGCGGACTGGCGCGACGCGCTCCCGGGACCTTCGGCACGCTAGCGGGGCTGCCGTTTCTGCCGCTTTTCGCTCTCATGGGCATCGCCGGAGATGCTCTTGTCCTGGTGATCGCGGCGCTGGCGGGGATCTATATTTGCGGTCACGCCAGTCGCGCCATCGGGGTGGAAGACCCGGGTTGTGTGGTGTGGGATGAAATGGTCGGCCTCTGGGTCACGCTTTTTGCGCTGCCCCTATCGGTCACTACGGTGGTCGGCGGATTTCTGCTTTTCAGGCTGTTTGATATCTTCAAGCCCTGGCCGGTGAGCTGGTGCGACCGCAACCTGAAAGGGGGGCTGGGGATCATGGTCGATGACCTGCTGGCCGGAGTAATGGCTGCCCTGGTATTAAGATTACTGCTCTGGCTTGGGGGGCTGATTCCCACCCTCTGGGCGATGGCCTAGCCGTCGATGGGGAGACTCACGCTATTTAGAAC
>JAYNPV010000258.1:0-2968 GCA_038113925.1 Gammaproteobacteria bacterium
TCAAAATACCAGAAGCGCGGGGAATTGCCTTGAAAAAACTCTTTTCACCAGAAGCCCAAATCTGCCAATATAAATTAAACGCCTGTGTCGGAAAAGCCAAACAGGCAAGTAGCAGCCCTGCAACAAACGCCTGAAGATCCCACCTCAATCTCATATCATTGTGCCATCTGCTTGATCTTCGCTTTGAAATCTACAGCAAGCATGGCCGGCTCTGGCGAGGCTGGGAGGGTGGCTGTCATTTTTACTCCATGCCTGAAGGGCTCCTGCGGGATTGGTGGCTTGGGTCCTTCTGACTGAACCATCAGCTGGTTGGTCACTTTGCTCAGGGCCACTGGATCACCCGCTCTGGAGTGCACTCGTAATTGCCCTCCTGAATCGGGCAGCAGGACCATATGGCCCTGGGACCAACCCAAAAGAGGGTGCACCTGCTGTCGCCCTGTGGACTCTATAAAATAAATACCGTGCTCATTCACGTCGGGGTATTCCATTGCCTCGACTTTAAGCCGACGATCTCCGTAAGTACCACCTAAAAAGGAGAGGGAGATTGTTGGCTGGTCAAATTCGCCCTTCAATACTTCTATCACCTCGACCAGAACAGTCGTGGTGACGATACGCGGATTGTTCGCGTCCTGATCGACAGAAATCTGTAACACTTGCCCCTCAACCACCAATTCGCTTCCGGCAACCAGTTCATCGATATTCATAGTGCGAACTGAAGTAGCCGATGCGACACCAGCTAGTGTTAGCATCAGGATGACCATCAGCCGGTTGAAAACGGTGAAGCCTTGACCATTAATTGGTAATGCCAGGGAACTGAACCTACTTGGTTCATTACGCCGGGAACTTGACCCGGTCACCTTGTCTAACCTGTCTATCGCCATTTAAACCACCCGATCTCCACCCGTTGCATTCACAAATTTAATACCGAATTCCCACTTGCTAACCTATCTTGGCGTGATACCTTTCCACAACTGAAAAGTTAGCGCAACTTACTCTAAATCCTGCCGAATATAGAAATGACGGAAAAACATACCGGAATGGAATTTAACCAGGTAATCATTGCGCTTACCGCTACCCTGTTACTGGGCAATTTGCTGGTATCTCCGAGCTGCCGCGCAGAGACGACTATCACTCAGGAGCATCAATTGATAGAGATCCAGACGCGGGATGAGCCCTTAAGAACGGTTCTTGCAGCCGTGAGAAAGGAAAGTGGAATTGCTTTTTCGTATTCCGTACCGTTAGGGGCGCAGCGGCTGTCGGCTCAGGTCCGCGCCGCCACCTGGGAAGAGGCACTAAGGAAACTACTCGTTGACTACAGCACGGCTTTTATCTGGAACGCATCCGGGGAGCTCACTAACGTCAATTTGCTACATGCCGCAGCAAACTCCCACAATTCCACCTTCCTGGCTCCCTTGAACCAGTCGCCATCTGGCCCCCCAGCTGAGCAATATAATGAGGGGGATTCGGGCACATCAGAGATTCCGCCGGGAGCAACGGCCGCCATTAACGGTTCGGGACCTCCTGCCAATCACGTGGCCGGACAGGGCCCGCCGAGCGATGAGCCGCCAAACCACCCAGAAGCGTCTGAAAAGGCGCAAAAATCCATGTCCGGGTTATTCAATGCTCTAAAAATCGACAAAGCACAACCCCGCTAGACAGGTGACCGCGAAGCGGCTATCACTCAACCTGGGGGTATTGCAGAGTATTGGGACCAGCTGTTCAAAGACCAGTCATACCGACCGACATTTTTGTCAGACCGTTGCAGCGTACATGGCCTGCTTTAGGGCATCACATATCCGGTTCATGTGATCCGCTGACAGTGTCGGGTGCACCGGGAACATCAGGCTGGTCGCCCCCAACTCCCGGGCGACGGCTAACCGCTCAAGCGGCCTCCACGGGGTGTTATCAAACGCCTTTTCCAGATAGACCTCTGAACAGGACCCTTCCATACAGGGCACACCAA
Organism: Gammaproteobacteria bacterium; assembly: GCA_038113925.1. Lineage (GTDB taxonomy): Bacteria > Pseudomonadota > Gammaproteobacteria > Immundisolibacterales > Immundisolibacteraceae > QNFC01. The sequence continues at coordinate 1,964 of JAYNPV010000258.1, forward strand.
GACCATTTATACGATCGATGATTCTGTCCCGTGTCCACTTCTTGCTGAGGGTTTCCGGTTCGACGAAGACGTAACATTTGTATGCACCATGTTGAACTTCGTCCGGTATCTCCGGGACGCGCAGTCCGGGTAGTTCTCTGGCCGTCGTCCAGACCATCTCCGCATTGCGTCGCCGTGTTTCACTCCAGACAGGCATTTTTCCGAGTTGTATACGACCGATCGCCGATTGCATCTCCGTCAGTCTGGCATTGGTACCAAATGAATCATGCAGCCAGCGAAATCCGGGGGGGTGTTGGCGTTCGTACACCGAGGACCAACTTTTACCATGGTCTTTGTATGACCACATTGCCGACCAGAGGGCCTCGTCGTTGGTTGTCACCATGCCTCCTTCACCACCGGTAGTCATGATTTTGTCCTGGCAGAATGACCAGACACCAACATCGGCCAATGATCCTACCGAACGTCCGCGAAATCTTGCGCCATGCGCCTGTGCACAATCTTCTATCACCTTCAAATCATGCTGTTTCGCCAGCTTCATGATGGCATCCATATCACATGGCCAACCGGCCAGGTGAACTGCGATAATTGCCCTTGTTTCAGGAGTTATTGCCTCTGCGATACTCTTCGAGGTGATATTTTGCGAATCCGGATCGACATCGGCAAAAATCGGTTCCGCCCCGACCAGTATGATGGAACTAACTGAAGCAATGAAGGTCCGGGAAGTGACGATCACCTGATCCCCGGGACCAATACCCAAACTCCGTAAAGCTAAATCCAGCGCCAGAGTGCCATTTGCGACTGCAATCGCGTACTTGGATTCACAAAAATTAGCGAACTCCTTTTCAAAGTGCTGCCCTTCTTCACCGGTCCAGTAATTTACCCGGTTGGACAACAATACCTGACGAACTCGGTCCGCCTCTTCGGCAGAGACTGCCGGCCAGCCCGGAAAATTCAACTCCTCCACGGTTTATCCAAAAAGAGTGAGCAGGATATAGCGTACGTCAT
>JAYNPV010000259.1:0-2918 GCA_038113925.1 Gammaproteobacteria bacterium
GGTAAGACCACCACCATCGGTAAACTGGCGCAGCAATTCCTGAGTCAGGGTCAGAGTGTGCTGTTAGCCGCCGGGGATACCTTTCGTGCCGCCGCCTCGGAGCAGCTGCAGGCGTGGGGTGAGCGCACCGGCGTGCCGGTGATTGCTCAGCGGCCAGGCGCGGACCCTGCTGCGGTGATCTTTGATGCCCTGCAAGCGGCCGAGTCAAGGGGGATTGACGTGGTGCTGGCGGATACTTCGGGACGTCTGCATACCCAGGGTGGGTTAATGGATGAGCTGAAGAAGATACGTCGGGTGATCGGCAAGTTTGATCAGAGCGCGCCTCATGAAACCCTGCTGGTGCTGGATGCGGGCAATGGCCAGAATGCGGTTTCCCAGGCCCGAGCTTTTACCGAAGCCGTCGGGGTGTCGGGGCTGGTGTTAACCAAGCTGGATGGCACAGCCAAAGGCGGGGTGGTTTTTGCCATCGCTGCGCAGATGGAGCTGCCGATAAAATATATTGGTATCGGTGAAGGGGTTGACGATTTACGGCCCTTTTCCAGTTCGGATTACGTGGATGCCCTGCTGGCGAGGTGATGCGGTGGATGCTTTGCGCTGCAAGGTAAAAATTTCTTGATACGTTTCAGCGAAGTTTATAAGCGTTACCCCGACCGGGGAGAGGCGCTGAAGAATATTGACTTTCGACTCGCTCCTGGCGAGATGGCTTTTCTCACCGGCCATTCCGGGGCCGGCAAAAGCACCCTGTTAAAGCTGGTAACGGCGATCGAGCGTCCCAGTCGTGGCCAGGTCTGGGTGGGTGGGGAGAATATTGCCCGGCTATCGCGTCGTAACGTGCCCTATCTGCGGCGCCGAATCGGAGTGATTTTTCAGGATCATAAACTGCTCTACGACCGTACCGTTTTTGACAATATCGCCCTGCCGCTGGTAGTCGCGGGCCTTAACCATGGCGAAGTTCGGCGCCGAGTCCGGGCGGCGCTGGATAAGGTGGGGCTACTCAACAAAGAGCGCGTCTATCCGGTCGCCCTCTCTGGCGGTGAACAGCAGCGTGTCGGCATCGCCCGGGCGGTAGCGGGTAAACCGCCGCTGCTGTTAGCCGATGAGCCCACCGGTAACCTGGATCCTGGATTGTCACGGGAAATTATGGAGCTGTTTGCCGAGTTTAATCGGGTCGGTGTGGCAGTGCTCATTGCCACTCACGACCTTGATCTGGTCGGGCAGTTGGGTTTTCGGCAGCTGGTGCTTGATCGGGGCGAGCTGGTGGCCGGGGGTGAATCTTCGTGAGAGCCTGGGCAATTCGCCATCTGCAGGTCTTTTTTTATAGCCTGGGTCAACTCTGGCGCACGCGTTGGGGCACGCTCATGTCTGTTGCGGTGATTGCCATCAGTTTGACTTTGCCTGCTGCCTTTTATCTATTGCTGCAACTCACTGATCAGCTAAGCAGTGGATTACAAAACGGGGCGGAAGTGTCGCTGTTTTTAGCGCCAGAGGTGAGTGAGCAGGAGGCTAAGACACTGGCCGACTCGATTCGTCAGCGCCCCGAGGTGGCGGCGGTGGACTATGTTTCCGCCGCCGCCGCACTGGCGGAATTTCGGGCCCAATCCGGATTTGGAATGGCCCTTGATCTACTCGACGAAAACCCGCTGCCACCGCTGCTACGAGTAACCCCACGGGCAGACGGGGCATCCCCCGAACAGGTGGCGCGCTGGCTGGCGGAGTTCAGGGCAATGCCCGCCGTTGAATCGGCGGAATTTGATTTCGCCTGGGTGCAGCGATTTCAGGGCATGGTGGAGATCGGCCGACGGCTGGCAATGATATTCACCTTGCTACTCGGTGGCGGGGTCGTGCTGATCATCGGCAATACTATTCGCCTGGCGATTTTTAATCGCCGCGATGAGATCGAAATCAGCAAGCTGATCGGGGCCACCGAGGCGTTTATCCGCCGACCGTTTCTCTATTCAGGATTGCAGCAGGGCGCCCTGGGTGGATTGCTGGCGTTGTTGATGGTCTATGCCGCGCTGGTGACCCTGGCTCCGCCGGTCAACCGGCTGGCGGGGTTCTACCAAAGTGAATTCAGCTTGCAGGTTTTGAGCTGGCTGGAGCTGCTGGTGTTGCCGCTGCTGGGGGCTCTGTTGGGCTATGCAGGAGCCTGGTTAGCCGTGGGTCGTCATCTGCGGGAAATTGAACCCCGGTAGTTTCCTGGCCTTTTCAGCCGATTCAAAAGTGATGGATAGGGTGCGCCTGTCTACCGGGCAAGCGGTAAAGACGGCCGTTCCTCCTGACCCCGATAGCGGCATTAACAACCGCCCGGGAAGGGATTAACCGTGGGTCCCTCTGTCTCTGTCTTTATTTAAACCGAAATATCGCTCAAGTTTTTCCCGTTTGGCCGATTTAATTTGTCAGGTGGGCTCTAATCGTTTCTGCGGTTTGATAAATGATTATCCAATCCGTGTTGCCTGAACAACCGCGGACCCAGGTTAGGCCTTTCACTGACTTGATTAAGAGACCCCAGAGGAAGAACATCTGATGCGTTACCCTGATTCCATTCCCCAGTGCGGTGAGTATCTGCGGATGACCGTTCCTTTTCTCACCCAGAACAGCATGCCCGCCCATCCGCTGAACTACACGCTGGCGTTTGAGGTTGTTTCTGGAATTAATGAAGAGCTGAAACAGGCTCTGGCGAGGTTAACCGCAGATGGCGCGTCGTTAACGGCGCAGCAGAGCCAGCAGCTTTTCGATACCCATGTGCAAGGCGGTGATGCGGACCGCTCTTCCGAGGCAAACCAGAAAGTGGGTGAAATTCTGGGTGCCACCCAGAACATCGCCCAGGAAATGGTCGACGAGGGGGCGAAATACCAGCAATCACTGGAACGGGAAGCGCCAAAACTGGTAAATTCGGTGGATGGCGCGCAGCTACAGGA
>JAYNPV010000260.1:0-2900 GCA_038113925.1 Gammaproteobacteria bacterium
GCTGATTCGTTCGCGCATGGTTATTTGCCCTCCTGTATTGGTCTGGGTCCGGTTTAGTTTCGTTCCGGAAGGTAAGCTCTGTTCGATCCCCTGGGCGACAAGGCAATCCATAACCTTTAATTAACGGGCAGGCCGGGTCAGTTTTGGGACACCTGGGTAAAACCAGGTTGAGACGTCAGTGGAGCCAAGCGGTGGGAATACTGTCCCACCGCTTAGCTCACCAATTTGCTCTCAGAGCTGTCCGGCTTTGAGTTTTTCATTGAGTTCAGCCCAGCCGGTGCCGGCTTTGCGGGCGCCTTCCAGATAATGCTCGGGGGCGTCAATGTAGGGGGGGCGGCAGGGTCCGGCGTTCATCCACCCGGAGGCGTTGATTCGCGCTTTATCCAGCTGGATGTTGTAGCGGGAGAATTCCGGAAAGCCGCCGGGTGGCATCAGGCTGCCGATCACCGGTCCAATGCTGGCCCATACTTTCTCAGCTGGCCCCCAGTCTCCGCTGGCAATGGCGGCTTTAACGGTGTCGCGAATATGCATGGTCAGTTCCGGGCCGCCGTTGGCGCAGGGGGACCAGAAGGCGGTGTGGAATTCGGGATCAAGCCGGGCCGCGTCGTAATGGTCAAACTCAATTGGCAAAAAACGGATCTTTTTGCGTGACACCATGGTGTGCAGGTGTAGCTGGGCGATGTTGATGTATTTGGTGGTTATGACCTGCGGAATGTCAGCGACACCGGCCCAGAAAGGGGTGGGGAAGTTGAACTTGAAGGCTTCGGGGTTGGCGTAAATGGCGATGTTCATTTCCGGCACGGCTTCGGCCACATCGTGATAGAAACGCACGGCGCTGGGCACGTCGATCTGCTGCCACTTGGGAACGCCGAGCATGGTGCCGTCAGCCCCGATATCGCGGGCGAATTTTAGCTGGGTGATGGTGTCGCGGGTGTTCATGGTGGTGACGCCGACAAAAATCGGAATGCGGCCGGCGGCGGTTTCCACCATTACTTCCATCATTTTGCTTTTTTCCGCCCAGGTCAGGGTGGCACCTTCGCCAAACGTGCCCAGCGCCATGATGGCGTCGGCACCGGCTTCTATCAGGCCGTTAACGGATCGGGCGACCTCGTCATAATCTACCGAGTCTTCACAACGCCAGTCAGAGGCTTCGGGTTTTGCCGGGGTGGGAATGATGCACCAGGCACCATGCACATCATCGACGGTGAGTAAATCCTTTTGTACGGCCATTTAAGACTCCTTAATAGGTTGGGATCGGAATTTGAAATGTTATGGTGAAGATGAAGCCAGTAACATTGCCAGTATTGATCGAGTGCTGAACGAATATTGATCAGGCAGGGATAATACTTGGTTTTCTGGCTTTGTTGATAGCGCAAGCCGCCGCAATAGGTTCGATTAATGCCGGACCTGTGGCGACAATAGCCGTGTTAACTACCGGGGTAGGGCCCGAATGGCATTAAAGTTAAGGGCGGTTTGCGTGGTTTCACAGAACGCCGGGTAACTGCCAATTCGGTCGTTTAAGGCGCTTATCAACCTGCCCAGGTGGAGAACGGAGTGTTGGCTAATTTATCCGCAAAGGGGCTTAACTTGGTGCCACTCGGGTAGGGCCCCGATTATCAGAGGCAGATTGAAAGATGTTTAAACAGGTCGGCAGTAAAGTCTGGGCGTTTGATGCGGAGTGGATTCCTGATCCGACGGCAGGGCGAATGCTCTACGGGTTGGCAGAGGAGCCGGATGATCACGCGGTGATGGAACGCATGTGGGCCGAAGGTGGGGCCTCTGACGATGACCCTATGCCCTACCTGAAGACCATGGTTTGTCGGCTGGTATCCATTTCCGCCGTGGTGCGCACCTGCCGCGGCAGCGACGTAAACCTGAATTTGCTCTCACTGCCCCGTGATGTGGGTGACCCGGAACAGGCTGATGAGCGCCATATTATTGCTACTTTTCTACAGGCGATTGGTGAACATAAGCCACAACTGGTGGGCTATAACTCCAATGCAGCCGACCTGAAAATTCTGATTCAGCGCGGGGTGCGCAATGGCGTTCAGGCGGCTGATTTTTGTCGTCGCCCCGATAAACCCTGGGAAGGTATTGATTACTTTGCCCGCGGCACCGACGCCCACGTTGATATCAAGGAGGTCGTGGGCGGCTGGGGTAAATCCACGCCGTCGCTGCACGAACTGGCGGTGGTATCGGGTATCCCCGGCAAAATGGAGACTGACGGCCAGCAGGTTGCCGCGCTCTGGCTAAACGGTGACCTCGATAAAATTGTCGCTTACAACGAGACCGATGCCCTGACCACCTATGCCGTCTGGTTGCGGCTGGCTTTTTTTGCCGGTCATTTCAGCGAGGATGGCTATGCGCAGGAGCAGGAGCGGCTGCGGCAGATGATTAATGAGTTGATTGCCAATCGACCCATTGAGCAGTTGACCAGCCATCTCGCCGCCTGGGTAGCCGAGTGGGATCGACTGACCGCCATGCTGTGATCGGTTAGCTGTAAATTGACCCCAGGTTAAAGACTAAGGGTTTAACGGGCAGCTGATCTAGGGTCTAATACCGGACATTCTGGAGAGAGGGAATTCTGGTGAATCTGGTTTCAACTGCTCTGGCAGAGAGCAAGGCTGCCCCCTCCGGTTTTTAGGCCATTGGATAGAACACTTGAATGGGGGCGTGAGCGATGAATATACCTTTGGAACGTGGGCCCGACGGGTTTATTCGCGATGATCATCAGAACAGTGAGTTCCTGGTACAGCGACGGGCATTCACCAGTGATGAGGTGCTGGCTGAAGAGCGCGAAAGAATCTTTAGCAAATGCTGGCTGTATGCCGCACATGCCTCAGAGATACCCAACAACAACGATTTCGTTTCCCGAAAAGTAGGGGGACGGGAAGTGGTGG
>JAYNPV010000261.1:0-2881 GCA_038113925.1 Gammaproteobacteria bacterium
GACTGGTGCGGAATGGATAAGGTCATCGGCGCTGTCACCGTTGAAGGGGCAGAGATGGTCGCCCCTGGCATTGTTCGCAACACGGTCACTGCAGACACCACCGCCTACATGGGCGAGCTGGATAACTCCATCAGCCCGCGGGTGGAAGCGATCACGGCAGCACTTAATCGGGCCAATTTCAGTACTCAAGCGGTCACCAATATTGGCCAGGTTGAGTGGGAGAAAGCCGCCCAAATCGGCGCCGCATCTGCCTGGTCGGTGACCAACCTGGCGATCAACCCCGAACTCACGTTGGGGCACGGCTTTGCAGACCGGCAAGGTGCGGAGAATTATGTCGACCTGGCAAAAGAAATACTGGGAATCTACACGAGCATGGGTTATGAACCGCAGAACTTCTTCGCCCCGCTCTCGTGGAACCGCCAGACCTGCACCATGGACCGGGAAGAAGCTATCGGCTTTTTTCAACAGGTAGGCCGGGCCATGCTCGACGCTGGTCAGCAGATTCGCTCCTCCATGCATCTGGATGTACTCAACGGCCGCAAGACCGAGATAGAGTACATACTCGGCCCTTACATCAATAAAGCGCGGGAGCTGGGCATTCCCCTTCCGCTTTCAGAGTACGCTTACCGAATTATCCGATTACAGGATAAATATGCCTGTTGACACGGCCGCCCCCCTCACTGGCGGACCCTGGAGTAAATTTCGCAAACATCATCTATTGCTAAAATCTGCGTGCAGGGCGGAAGCACTCGAGCCAAGCCATGGGGCGATCGCAGATCTTCAGAGAGGAGTCATCAATGGCCACTATCACGCCACCCACTGTTGAACCGGCTGTTTTTCAGCAGGCACTGACGGAATTGCGCAGCCTGGTCGGTGAAGAATGGGTATTTACCGACCCTCAGGGCAAGCTAAGCCCCTATCTCGACCGGATGTCCCCTACCCCGCCGGAACTGCGCATTCCCTCCGCCGCCGTCGCACCCGCAACCGTGGAGCAGGCCCAGGCTGTCCTCCGGTTGGCTAACCGCGCCGGTATTCCCCTCTGGTACTACGGCACCGGCAAAAACTTCGGTTATGGCGGCCCGGTACCGCTGATGAATGGCTACCTGGTGGTCGATATGAAGCGCATGAACCGGGTACTGGAGGTCAATGAAAAACATGGTTATGCCATCGTCGAACCCGGGGTCTCCTATATCCAGCTCTATCAGCACCTGCAGGAGATCGGCTCCGATCTCTGGATAGATTGCGCAGCGCCCGCCTGGGGCGGCGTGATTGGCAACGCCATGGAACACGGCGCCGGCTATACGCCTTACGGAGACCATGCCGTCTTTCAATGCGGCATGGAGGTGATGCTCGCCGACGGCAGCTTAGTAAGAACCGGCATGGGCGCCCTGCCGAAAAGCAACGCCAGCGCCCTGTTTAAATACGGTTACGGGCCCTACCTGGATGGCATGTTCACTCAGGGCAATTTTGGCATTGTAACCAAAATGGGTATCTGGCTGATGCCCCGGCCCCCGGCCCATAAACCCTTCATGATCTCCTTTGATAAAGAAGCGGACCTGCACACTATTATCGAGCGCATTCGGCCGTTGAAAGTTTCCATGGTTTACCAGAATGCGGTCATCCTGGAGCACCTGAGTTATAGCGTCGGCGTGCAGCGGCCCCGCTCCGATTACTGGACCGAAAAATCGCCCATGCCCAATGAAGTCTGGGAGCAGGCCCGTAGCGATCTTGAGCTGGGCTGGTGGAATATGTGGGGTGGTCTCTACGGCATACCGGCTAACATCGACATGCAGTGGGATGCGATTCGCAGCAGCTTCGCCGATATTCCCGGTGTTCAGTTTTTTGAAGAAGGCGACCGCCCCGCCGACGATGTGGGCTGGAACTACCGGGCCCGGCTGATGCGCGGCGAACCTAACATGACCGAATTCAACATCGTCAACTGGCGCGGCGGCGGTCACATCAATTTCACCCCCATCGCCCCGCTCTACGGCGACATCTGCGTGCGCGCCACCAACATGATGCGCGAAATCATGAATCGTCACGGTTTTGATTACATCACCGAATACGTGGCCGCATTTCGCGGCGTGATCAAACTGCTGATGATCATGTTTGACCCCCGTGACGAAGAAGAACGCCGGCGGGCCTACCAGTGCTCAGAGGAGATCATTCTCGCCGCCGCCAGCATCGGCTTTGGCGAGTTAAAGGCCCATGTGGAATTTATGGACCTGGTGGCCGGCACCTACAGCGCCCAGGACCATGGTCTTGCCAAAACTCTACAAACCATTAAAGACGCGGTTGACCCGGTGGGCATTCTCGCCCCCGGTAAATCCGGCATCTGGCCCGGCAACTGGCAGGGACCCAGACCGGGGATTGATGCGGATCGGTCGGCGGATATTCCTCCGACCGTCTGAACTCAATAATTGCATTAGCCCGCCGCTCGTCATTGGACGGAAGGTAACCAGGCTCGGTTTTTGGCCAAATGTTATCCAAGGTGCTGTGGTCACTGCGGTTATGGGTTCCCGCCTCGGCGTTACCTCACTGGTTCGGGCATCCCTTTAAAACCATGCGCTCGTGCGCAGGAATGACAGTCTTTAGAAACGGGTTAAGGCCCTTCGACAGGCTCAGGGCAAACGGGGGAAAGATAAGACGATTCTGTTGACTAACTCAGGGCGAACGGCGAACTATCGCGATTGAGAAGCGTCCGGCCACATCAGGAACTACAGGAGAGCATCGAGCAGCCGGCCCGCTGGCGCGCCCAGTCAGGCCTTTTTGCCGCATGGTGGTCAAACTCCGGCTGATCGTCATAAGGGTGTTTGATGACCTCAAATAGCTCAGCAAACAGGGAGTAGTCGCCCTGCTCCGCCTGGTCGATAGCCAGTTG
>JAYNPV010000262.1:0-2879 GCA_038113925.1 Gammaproteobacteria bacterium
CGTTAATACAGACTACTGAAAACTATTTTTTTGAGATTATTGTAACTCCGGAGTAAATCATGGCAGTAAATCAGGAAGAACTACTCGAAACTATTTCCAACATGACCGTTGTTGAGGTGGTTTCCCTTATCGAAGCGATGGAAGAGAAATTCGGCGTGAGTGCCGCTGCGATGGCCGCGCCTGTTGCCGCCGCCGCAGGCGGTGACGCCGGTGGTGCAGCTGCCGAAGAAAAGACCGATTTTGACGTCATTCTGACCGGCTTTGGTGATGCCAAAGTTGCAGTGATCAAAGCGGTTCGTGGTATCACCGGTCTGGGCTTGAAAGAAGCGAAAGCCGCTGTCGAAGGCGCGCCGACCCCGATTAAGGAAGGTGCCACCAAAGAAGAAGCCGAAGCACTGGTGGCAGAGATCACCGAAGCCGGCGGGACAGCAGAGCTCAAATAAAGCTTGAAACTGTCTTGTCCGGGTCGCAAGGCCCGCTTTACAACGGCGTCAGTTTAGTTGCTGATGTCGGTTTTGAAGAATCCCCTCAGCTGGCGACAGACGACGTCGCATGCAGTAGGGGATTCTTTGCCTGTGAAAAAGGGTGACCAGCAGAGCGAGGCGCTGACCCAGTGGTCGCGCACTTGCCTGCCCGGTAGCTCCGCCGCTATTCCGTTTAATCGAAGGGACCACTCATGACCTATTCCTACGCCGAAAAAAAACGTATCCGCAAAGACTTTGGTGTGCGTGAACAGGTGCTGGAAGTGCCTAACCTGCTGGCCATTCAGCTGGACTCTTACAAACGATTTCTAACCAGCAAGGCAGAAGGTTGGGAAGAGGGTGAAATAGGCCTGGAAGCGGCATTTCGCTCGGTGTTTCCTATCGAAGGTTATACGCGTACAGCGGCCCTGGAATATGAAGATTATGAGCTGGGCAAACCCGCCTTTGACGTAAAAGAGTGTCAGATCCGCGGGTTAACTTACTCCGCTCCGCTGCATGCCCGGGTCAAGCTGGTGTTTTACGATAAAGCCAGTACCAAAAATCGGGTGGTCAAGGAAGTTCGTGAGCAGAAGGTCTACATGGGTGAAATACCCCTGATGACCGCCAACGGGACCTTTATCACCAATGGCACCGAGCGGGTGATTGTTTCCCAGTTGCATCGTTCTCCTGGCGTGTTTTTTACCCACGATAAGGGCAAAACCCATTCGTCGGGTAAGCTGCTGTTTTCCGCAAGAATAATTCCTTATCGTGGTTCCTGGATCGATTTCGAATTCGACCCCAAAGACCTGCTCCATGTTCGAATCGACCGGCGCCGCAAATTACCGGTGACCGTGCTGCTGAGGGCGCTGGGATACAGCAACGAAGAGATGCTTGAACTGTTCTTCGACACCGACGTGGTCAAACTGACGAAGACGCAGGCCAAACTGGAGCTGGTGCCCGATAGACTGCGCGGTCAGGCGCTTGGATTCGACCTAAAAGGTAAAGATGGCAAGGTGCTGGTGCCGGCCGGTAAGCGAGTCACCGCCCGCAACGTGCGTGAGCTCGATAAAGCCGGTATTAAAGAGCTGGCGGTGCCGGATGACTTTCTATTTGGGCGTACGCTGGCAAAAGACCTGATCGACGGTGAGACCGGCGAAGTGCTTGCGCCGGCCAACGCCTTGCTTGACGAAGAGATTCTGGCAGCGATCCGGGCCGGTGGTATTAAGAAAATCGAGCTGCTGTTTACCAATGATGTGGATGCGGGTCCCTTTATTTCCGAGACCCTGCGGGTCGATAACAGCACCAGCGTTCTCGAAGCCCTGGTTGATATCTATCACATCATGCGCCCCGGCGAGCCGCCGACCAAGGAAGCGGCCGAGAAACTCTTCAATGGCTTGTTCTTCAGCCATGAACAATATGACCTCTCAGCAGTGGGGCGAATGAAGCTAAACCGCGGTATCGGTCGCGAAGAGACCAAGGGGGAAGGGGTACTCACGCGGGAAGATATTGTCGATGTGGTACGCAAATTGGTTGCCATAAAAAATGGTAAAGGACTGGTCGACGATGGCGACCACCTGGGTAACCGACGCGTGCGCTGTGTCGGGGAAATGGTCGAGAATCAGTTTCGCATCGGTCTGGTGCGTGTTGACCGGGCAGTGCGTGACCGCCTAAGTTTTGCCGAGTCCGAGGATTTGATGCCTCAGGACTTAATCAATGCCAAGCCGGTATCAGCGGTGGTTAAAGAATTCTTTGGTTCCAGTCAGCTCTCCCAGTTTATGGATCAGGTTAATCCGTTATCGGAGATCACCCATAAACGGCGCATCTCTGCGCTGGGACCGGGCGGCCTCACCCGCGAACGAGCCGGATTTGAAGTACGCGACGTCCATCCTACCCATTATGGTCGTGTCTGCCCCATCGAAACCCCTGAAGGGCCCAATATCGGTCTGATTAACTCGCTGGCGGTGTTTGCTCGCACTAACTCCTACGGCTTTCTGGAAACGCCTTACCGGGTGGTTAAAGATGGCAAGGTCAGCAATGAGATCGTCTACATGTCCGCGCTGGACGAACCGGAGCATGTTATCGCGCAGGCCAGTGCGGCGACTGATAAACAGAAAAAGCTTACCGATGAACTGGTTTCCTCAAGGCACCTGAATGAATTCACCCTGAAAGCTGCCGATGAGGTCGACTACATGGATGTCTCGCCGCAGCAAGTAGTCTCCATCGCGGCGTCGCTGATTCCCTTTCTCGAGCACGATGATGCAAACCGTGCGTTGATGGGATCAAACATGCAACGTCAGGCAGTGCCCACCCTGCGTGTCGAAAAGCCGTTGGTAGGTACCGGTATGGAACGCATGGTCGCCCGCGATTCGGGGACCTCGGTGCTAGCCGAACGCGGCGGTATTGTTGACGACGTTGATG
>JAYNPV010000263.1:0-2573 GCA_038113925.1 Gammaproteobacteria bacterium
CGCTATGTGATGGAGGCGCTCAAAGAGCGTAACTGGAGACTGGGGGGGGAAAATTCCGGACACATTATCAGTCTGGATCAAACCACCACGGGTGATGGCATCGTGGCAGCGCTTCAGGTGGTCTCGGCCATGCTTCAGAGTGGCAAAACGCTGCACGAATTAAAAGGGCAGATGACCCGTTACCCCCAGGTGCTGGTAAACGTGGAGACCGTGCGCGGCTATCAGGTGGGAGAAGACGCAGCGGTTAGCCAGGCCGCTGCCGATCTTGAGCAACAATTAGGGGAGGCAGGCAGGATATTGCTACGACCATCCGGCACCGAGCCGGTGGTTCGAGTAATGGTAGAGGGAGAGGATACCGGGGTTATCCGCGGGGTTGCCAACCAATTGGCGGATGTGGTCCGGAGCGGGGTTTCCGGTTTTGCTGCCGGCGGCTGATTTCGCGACTCTTTTCCTGTCAATCTCAATTGATTTTCGTCGCCTTCATCGGTAACATCGCGGCCGCTGTGAAAGTACTGCACGCAACCTGAAAATGGAAGATTAGAATGCGTCAGTCATTGGTGGTTGGAAACTGGAAAATGCACGGTAATCGTACCGAAGTGGTGCGGTTGGCAAAGCAGATTATTAAATTGGTCGCTAGCAGTCCCACAGAGGTTGCACTGGCGCCACCCTTCCCTTTTTTGACTGACGTAGAACGCGTGCTGACGGGGTCCGGGATCGAACTGGCGGCTCAGAATGTGGCCGTTGAACCCGAGGGCGCTTTCACCGGTGAAGTGGCGGCGGAAATGGTCGCCGATGTGGGCTGTCGTTATGTGATCGTTGGTCATTCAGAACGGCGAACGCTGTATGGCGAGTCTGCGGAGACAGTCGCTGATAAAGCGGTTGCCGTTTTAAGAGCCGGTCTTTTACCCATTGTTTGTGTGGGTGAGACGCTTGATCAGCGGCGGGATAACAGTACCCGCGAGGTGGTTGAGCGTCAGCTCGATGTTGTATTTGAGAAAGTGCCCGCCGGATCAATGGCGCAGCTGGTCATCGCTTATGAACCGGTTTGGGCAATTGGAACCGGATTGACTGCCGAGCCGGCGCAGGTGGCAGAGGTGCACGGGTTTATACGCCAATCGCTGGGCACAGAGGGCGACGGCAGCCGAATTTTATACGGCGGAAGTGTCAAGCCTGATAACGCGCAAGCGCTCTTTGCGTTAGATCAGGTGGATGGTGGATTGATTGGCGGTGCCAGTCTTGATGAGAATTCTTTTGCGGCAATTTGCCGGGCGGCGGAATAAATGGAAACAGTCATACTCACGGTACACGTGCTTGCGGCGGCAGCCCTGATTGGCCTGGTATTGATTCAGCAGGGTCAGGGCGCGGATGCCGGTGCCGCTTTTGGCAGTGGTGCATCCCAGACGTTGTTTGGCAGTCGCGGGGCCGGTTCGTTTTTTACCCGGACCACGACTATTCTGGCCATCGTTTTTTTTCTGACCAGCATTTCCCTGGCCTGGTTATCCGCTCAGCAGGCGAGCCAGGAAAGTGTGCTTGATCGGGTCGGATCAGAGGTGTTAAACGAGCTGGAGATGCCGGCAGTACCCTCGGCAGCAGAGACTCAAGAGGAAGTAGTAGATAAGGATTTACCCGTGATTCCCGATTAGTATTATCGGGTGTCATGCCGATGTGGTGGAATTGGTAGACACGCTATCTTGAGGGGGTAGTGACGTAAGTCGTGCCGGTTCGAGTCCGGCCATCGGCACCAATTTAAACCCCGACCCGGTGTCGGGTGCGGTATAAATAGCGACCCAATAGAGTCGTAATAAAAACAAGTTGAATAAGTGGCCTCCGTTAAGGTCACAGTTTTAGTAAAGGGATTGAGATACCCAGATGTTAGAACAGTACCTGCCCATTGGCCTGTTTATTCTTGTCGGCGCGATCATTGGCATCGCCCCCATTGTGATGGGCCGACTGGTTGCTCCTCATGCCCCCTATGCAGAAAAAAATGAGGCCTACGAGTGTGGGTTTCCCGCCTATGAAGAGACCAGTATGCGGTTTGACGTGCGCTACTACCTGGTGGCCATACTGTTTATTATTTTTGATCTCGAAATTGCGTTTTTCTTTCCCTGGGCGGTGGTTCTCGGCGCAGAACACGGCATCGGCTGGGTGGGTTATCTGACCATGATGGTGTTTCTTGCCGTGCTGGTGGTTGGTTTTATCTACGAATGGTGCAAAGGGGCGCTCGAATGGGAATAGAAGGGCTGCTTAAGGAAGGAGTGGTCACTACCACGGCAGACAAGGTGATCAACTATATGCGCACTGGGTCACTCTGGCCGGTTTCTTTCGGCCTCGCCTGCTGCGCGGTGGAGATGATGGAGTCGGCGTCAGCTCGCTACGACCTCGATCGTTTTGGCATTATTTTTCGCCCGAGTCCCCGACAGGCTGACCTGATGATTGTCGCCGGAACGCTGGTTAACAAAATGGCACCGGCGCTGCGCAAGGTTTATGACCAGATGCCAGAGCCCCGCTGGGTGCTGTCCATGGGCTCCTGCGCCAATGGCGGCGGCTATTACCATTACTCTTATTCCGTGGTT
>JAYNPV010000263.1:2583-2843 GCA_038113925.1 Gammaproteobacteria bacterium
TGATCGAATCGTGCCGGTGGACGTTTATGTTCCCGGATGTCCGCCGACCGCCGAAGCATTGATATACGGGCTGATCCAGTTGCAGGATAAAATCAAGCGTACGACGACCATCGCCCGATAACCTCTTTTTGATTTAATTAATGAATAACGATGTAAGCCAATTGCTGGAGCGGGTTACGACCAGGTTCCAGGGCAAGCTAGCCGGCGCGGGTGTTAACCGAGTGGGCGAGGTGACGCTGGAAATCGCCGCCGACCGGCTC
>JAYNPV010000264.1:0-2830 GCA_038113925.1 Gammaproteobacteria bacterium
AGCAGCGGTCTCCAAAACCGCAGGTTGGGGGTTCGATTCCCTCCTGGCCTGCCAAGTCAGGGTGTGGATCCTGGCAACTTAGGGCTGGCAGTGTTAGAAGTTATTAAACAGATATTGGTCGTAGTAGCCCTAGGGGCGGGGTTTGGCGGCTTTTTCTATTTTTCGGAGGCTGAAAAGCTGTATGCCTATGGGTCGCTGGTGGCGGCCCTGGTGGTGGCGATTGTTATCGGAATCCAGACGCAACCAGGAGCGCAACTCTGGAAGTTTTTGACCGATGCCCGCACAGAAGTTCGCAAGGTTATATGGCCTGCTCCTAAGGAAACGACGCAAATGACATTTTTTGTGTTCGTGATTACCGTGCTTACCAGTCTGATGCTCTGGTTTTTTGACTGGATGTCGAGTACAGCGGTTGAGCAATTACTAGGCATCGGAGGTTGACGGTGGTAGAGGGACAGAAGCGCTGGTACGTGGTGCACGCCTACTCCGGTTACGAAAAAAGTGTAATGCGTGCCCTGACCGAGCGCATAGAGCGCGCTGGGATGGAGCATTATTTTGGCGAGATTCTGGTCCCCACTGAGGAAGTGGTGGAAATGAAAGGTGGCCAGAAGCGTAGCAGTGAACGGAAATTTTTTCCCGGCTATGTGCTCGTTAATATGGAATTAACCGATGAAAGCTGGCATCTGGTCAAAGCGGTGCCGAAAGTGATGGGATTTCTGGGGGGCAGCGGCGACAAGCCGGCGCCCATTTCAGATAGTGAGGCGGATCAGATACTGAATCGCATCCAGGAAGGTCAGGAAAAGCCCCGGCCGAAAGTGCTCTTTGAGGTGGGTGAAACGGTGCGGGTCATCGATGGTCCGTTTAACGATTTCAATGGCGTTGTGGAAGGGGTCAATTACGAGAAGAGCAAGCTTGACGTATCGGTAACGATATTTGGTCGCTCTACACCGGTAGAGCTTGAATTTTCCCAGGTGGAGAAATCCTGACCGGGAAGGTCGACCATCGGATAGTTATAGTTTTAGCGTAATGCAGTTAACGGGGAGCTTTAACCAGCGTTTGTACCCGGAACCAGGAGAGCCGAATGGCTAAGAAAGTCCAAGCTTATATCAAGCTTCAAGTGCCTGCGGGTCAGGCCAACCCAAGTCCGCCGGTAGGTCCGGCGCTGGGTCAGCACGGTGTCAATATCATGGAGTTTTGCAAGGCGTTTAACGCCGAAACCGGTGATATTGAGCCAGGTCTGCCGGTGCCAGTGGTCATAACGGTCTATGAAGACCGTAGTTTTACCTTTGTAAAAAAGACCGTTCCTGCAGCGGTGCTGCTCAAAAAAGCCGCCGGCATTAAAAGTGGTAGCGGCACGCCCAATACCAACAAAGTGGGTAAAGTGAGCCGGGAACAGCTCGAAGAAATTGCCCGCGCCAAGGACCCTGATCTGACCGCCGCAGACATGGACGCCGCCGTACGCACCATCGCTGGCAGTGCTCGCAGCATGGGTCTGGAAGTGGAGGGGGTCAGCTGATGGCTAAAATAAGCAAGAGGCGCGCAGCTCAACTCGAAGTTATGGGAGAGCGTAGTTCGTTACCCCTGAATGAAGCACTCGAACTGGTGAAGCAGACCGCCACCGCTAAATTTGACGAGTCGATTGACATGAGCCTGAACCTGGGTATCGATGCGCGCAAGTCAGACCAGGTGGTACGCGGTGCCACCGTGCTGCCCAACGGAGCGGGCAAAACCGTTCGAATCGCTGTGTTTGCTCAGGGCGAAGCCGCTGCCAAGGCCAGCGAAGCCGGTGCCGATGAAGTCGGCATGGAAGACCTTGCCGAGAAAATGAAGGGCGGCGACCTCGATTTAGACGTCGTTATTGCTTCCCCCGATGCCATGCGAGTTGTGGGTGCGCTGGGTCAGGTCCTGGGCCCCCGTGGTCTGATGCCTAACCCGAAGGTGGGTACGGTGACCCCTGATGTGGCCGGTGCCGTCGGAAATGCGAAGAAGGGACAGGTCAGGTTCCGCGTCGACAAAGGCGGCATTATCCACTGTGCAGTGGGTAAAGCATCCTTTACCGCAGATGCCCTTAGTGAAAATATCCAGGCGGTGGTCGCCGAGGTGCAAAAACTAAAACCTGCGGCAGCTAAGGGAATTTACCTGAATCGCTTGACCGTCAGTTCGACCATGGGGCCGGGTGTCCCGGTTGATGTGGCGACTCTTTAGCAGGTGATTGCAGCCCTTTTCCCGCGTTTATAAAGACCAGACGGTAAAAACTTATGAGTACTAATTTAGAGCGTAAGCAGAGCAAGGTAGCAGAAATTGCGGCCGTTGCCGGAAACGCGACCTCGCTGATCGGCGCCGATTTTTCCGGCGTGACTGTTGAGGAGATGACCCGGTTTCGTGCCGATGCGCGTAAAGCGGATGTTTACGTCAAGGTTATTAAAAACAACTTGCTAAAACTGGCGGTTAAGGACACCGAATTCGAGTGTATCACCGACTCAATAAAAGGACCGCTGATCGTTGCCTTTTCGGCCGAAGAGCCGGGTTCCGCTGCGCGCGTGGTCAAGGAATTCTGCAAACAGAATGAAGCCATGCAGGTTCGTCTGGTTGCGGTGGGCGGAGAGCTGCTCGACGCTAGTGCCATTGATACAGTGGCGAAATTACCCACCCGCGACGAAGCCCTGGCTAGATTGATGGGTGTGATGAAAGCCCCGGTTACCCGACTGGTTCAGACTTTGGCGGCCCCCCACGGCAAAATGGTGCGAACCTTCGCCGCAGTGAAAGAGCAGAAAGAGCAATAGCTGGTCGATACTTCAGCCGACACCCGGCGGGTGATTCGATCCGTTAATAC
>JAYNPV010000265.1:0-341 GCA_038113925.1 Gammaproteobacteria bacterium
CCCGTTCGACTCCCTCCAGTGCGCCAATGTCATTTTCATCCAGACGGTGGGTGTCGCCGATCAGGTAGATTTCAGTGACCGTCTGCTGGCTGCCGGTGACCTGGTGCAGACGGGCTTCGATACCGGCAAATTGCTGCAAGTGGGTAAGCAGGGCTTCGAGGCGTGGATCTTCGCTGGTGATCTGGCTATCCAAGATCAGGATCATGGTGATTTCCTGTTTACTGGTAATTGGCAGAGATGGCTGGTTTTGCAATCTTCGGGTCGGGCACCATGGGCTTTTTCAAGGGTGTGCCGTCAGGTGATTTGCCCGAATATTGACAGGAACGATGAGCATCATACCC
>JAYNPV010000265.1:351-2807 GCA_038113925.1 Gammaproteobacteria bacterium
TCGTGTTTGGCCAGCACCGTGTGGGCGACAAACTCCCCCTGGTTATTTAACTTACCTTCTGTGACCACTCCCTGACCTTCGCGGAAAAGGTCCGGAAGTACGCCGTCGTAATGGACCGGAACATCATGAGCGTAATCGGTCACCACAAAGCTGATTTTCAGCGAATCGGGAGTGCGCTGCAGCGAGCCCTCGCGGACCATGCCACCCAAACGAAACGCATTGCTGGGGTTGATCTCACCGGCGGCAACGTCTGTGGGGCTGCGAAAATAGACCAGATTACTAGAAAAGGCATTCAACACCAGGGCCGTGGCCGCAGCCAGGCCGAGCATGCCCAGAGTAATCAGTAGTAGGGTGCGGTGGCGCTTCTTCACGGGTTATTTCTCCTGCTCTCTGCGCAGTTTGCGAAATTGGCGCAGCGGTAATATCAGATTCAGCGTCATGACAATGACGGTCAAACCCCAGGCGCTCCATACATAGACAGCGTAACCACCCATGGCAAAAAACTCACTCATCGCGCGCTTCCTCATTGTTTTGCTTTGCGGGGGGTTGTGCAGGCGTCAATCGGGCACCGGAAGCCTCACCGTCGGCATAGAGTGTTGCCAGCCAGCGGCTATGACGCTCCTGTTCAAGAATGCCGGCACGAATTTTTATCAGCAACACGGCAAAAAAATAGAGCGTGAAGCCGGCCGCCATCACCAGTAGCGGCACCAGCATACTCGGGTGCATGGAGGGGGCAGCAAACTTGCTCACGGTGGCGGGTTGATGCAGGGTTTCCCACCATTCCACAGAAAAATGGATGATAGGCACATTGATCACGCCAATTAGCCCAAGCAGACCAGCGGCGCGTCCCGCCTGTTGCCGGTCGTCGATCGCAGCACGTAGTGCAATCGTACCCAGGTAGAGAAACAGCAGCACCAGTTCGGAAGTGAGTCGAGCGTCCCAGACCCACCAAGCTCCCCACATGGGTTTGCCCCAGAGAGAGCCGGTCGCCAGGGCCAGAAAAGTAAACGAAGCGCCGATTGGAGCGGCTGCGGCGGCCACAATATCCGCCAGTTTGATTTTCCAGATCAGGTAAACGGCACCGTTTATGGCCATCACCATGTAAGCCATCATCGACAACCAGGCCGAGGGGACATGCACATAGATAATTCGGTAGCTGTCACCCTGCTGGTAATCGCTCGGTGCTACCACCAGTCCCTGCCAACTGGCCCAGGCGAGCATTAATAGCGCCGGAATCAATAACCAGGGTAACAATACACCCGCCATGGGGTAGAAGTGTTTCGCCGAGGAAAGTTTGTGCCAGGTTTCTGTTATCAGGGACATGGGGTCAGGAACATCATTTTAATCGTTGGAGATGCGCAGTGCCGTGGCCACCGCCCAGGGTGCAAACATCAGACTGATCAGGGCCAGGGCGGCTAACAGTGACAGATGAGCGGCCGGGTTTTCACCATACTGAACAGCGTAAGCAGCGCCGCTGCCAAACACCAGGGTGGGCACGTAAAGCGGTAACACCAGCAGGGCTAACAGGGCACCGCCCCGGCTGGCCAGGGTCAGGGCCTCGTTAATCGCTCCGAGCAGGAGCAGTATCGGCGTGCCCAGCGCCATTGAAACCAGTAATACCGTTAACAGGCTGTAGTTTAACCCAAAGCTCTCCGCCAGCAGAGGGGTTACCAGCAACATGGGCACACCGGTCTGTAGCCAGTGAGCCAGCAGCCGGGCACCAACCAGCAGAAACAGCGGGCAGGGTACTAGCATTAGCTGATCCAGATAACCGTTCTCCATGTCCTGGCGAAACAGGTTTTGCAGTGACAGCAGCACCGCCAGCAGGGCGGCTATCCAGATGGCTCCAGGGCCAATTTTTGCCAGCAGTTGGGGATCCGAGCCGAGGGCGAGGGGAAACAGGGTGCCCACAATCAGGTAGAAGACCACCGGTGCCAGGGTGTCGCCCGGCTGGCGCAAGGCACCGAGCATTTCACGGGCAAACTGTTTTTTGAGGGCACTAAGCATGGTTATGGCCGCCGAGGTGTAACTCACTGCTATCGCGCAGGGAAACGGATAGCTCCTGGTGGGAGGTGATTATCAGTATGCCGCCAGCCTCCAGGTGCTCTGCGCAAAACTTTTCCACCAGTACGATGCCTTCATGGTCGAGTGCCGCCAGGGGTTCATCGAGGATCCAGCAAGTCGATCGGGTGGCTTGCAGGCGCGCTAGCAACAGGCGGCGGCGCTGCCCCTGAGACAGGTAACGGGCCGGTAAATCCGCACAGTGCCCCAACCCCACCCGGGCCATGGATTCGATCAGGGCGCTATCGCTCACCGGATCAACGATCAGGTAACGCAGATTTTCCAGGGCGGTGAGGTCGCCCCGGAGTCCATACTGATGACCGGAAAAGTTAAGCTGCCGATGGAACTGCTCGCGACAACGCGCTATTTTTTCGCCGCACCAGTGAACTTCGCCC
>JAYNPV010000266.1:0-346 GCA_038113925.1 Gammaproteobacteria bacterium
AATAATTTAAATTTGGCCGCCCTCAAATCTTCTTCAGCGGCCAAGAGCTGATTTTCGAGGGAGAGCACTCGGCGGTCAGAGCTGACCAAATCACGTATGGCTAATCCAAAATCATACTTTTTCTCGTCCGAAGCACCTTCCTGGGCATAAGATACTGCGGACGAGGCAGCGAAAACAGCCACCACCATCATCACGGTATATAATCTACCTATAGTTGCCATTTTCAAATTATTTTTGTTCAATGACAACTCCCACGATCAATACAATTTATTCCGCTTAAAATATTTATGGTAAATGCAGCCTGAAATCGATTGGTAAAAAATTGACCCTCCATTGAGTGAAAAAG
>JAYNPV010000266.1:356-2799 GCA_038113925.1 Gammaproteobacteria bacterium
GCCTTTGGGCCACGACGATCATCTTCAACCTGAAAGTTCACCTTCTGCCCCTCAGTTAGCGAGCCCATTCCAGCCTGCTCAACAGCGGTGACATGGACAAACACGTCTTTACCACCATCGTCTGGCGCGATGAAGCCGAAACCACGGGTGGTATTGAAAAATTTTACGGTACCAGTAGGCATTGGGACTTTCCATTCATAAACTGTTTACGCGGACACCATGTCTGCGCTTGCTAACCGGCGTTAAGCATTTTTGGCAAATGTCTTTTCATCACATTCAAATGTGGGAAAGGACCTTACCCAGAACTTGACCCAGTCGCCTCATGATGGAGTGGGTCGCGCGCCGTTGCAAGCATACAATCCGGGAAACGGCTAAATTTTCTTTGCCTTTTTGGTGATCGATTGGAGGGGTAACAGGGTTAATGCGGCCCAACGGAATTCAAAGGCAGGTGCTTTTTAGCAGACAAAATGATCGCTAAGCAGCGAGCTAAGGTCGATCGTGGTTGATGTGATGCTATCGCTGTTTTCGAAATCATCACAGTGTCCGCCCCCCCCGCATGAAAGCGGGTCTTCACGTGTGCGCAATCGCTAGTCCAGAACACCAGGCAAGTGGCAGTTTCATTAGTAGGTCTCTGGATCAGGCGGCCCGGCTTGCTTTCTTCCGCTCATGCTCCTTGAGCCATTTCTTGCGGATGCGAATAGACTTAGGTGTCACCTCGACGAGCTCATCGTCGTCAATGAATTCTAGCGCGTATTCTAAGGTGACCCGCACTGGCGGGGTCAGCAGCAGGTTCTCATCAGACCCCGCCGCCCGAAAGTTCGTGAGTTGCTTGGCCTTCAGAGGGTTGACCGTCAGGTCATTCGACCGGCTGTGAATGCCGATCACCATCCCCTCAAAGACATCGGTGCCGTGGCCGACCATCAGCTCGCCGCGCTCCTGGAGGTTGAAAAGCGCATAGGCCTTGGCCGAGCCGGTCTCGCCCGAGATAAGTACGCCACGTTGACGCTGAGCCAGTTCACCCGATACGCGCGGACCGTAATGATCAAACGCATGGTACATTAGCCCGCTACCGGAGGTCTGGGTGAGGAAAACCGAGCGGATGCCGATCAGCCCGCGCGTTGGTACCAGATAGTCGAGACGCACCCGACCCTGCCCGTCAGGCTGCATGTTCTTTAGTTCCGCCCGACGCGTGCCGAGTAGTTCCATTATCGCGCCCTGATGCTCTTCCTCGACATCCACGGTCAGTGTTTCCCAAGGCTCATGGATCGCGCCTTGGACTTCGCGGGTGATGACCTCAGGTCGCGAAATCGCAAGCTCGTAGCCTTCGCGGCGCATGTTCTCGATTAAGATCGACAAATGCAGTTCGCCGCGGCCGGAGACTTGGAAGCGGTCAGCCGAGTCCGTATCCTCGACACGCAGCGCCACGTTGTGCAGCAGCTCTTCCTGCAACCGGTCGCGCAGGTTGCGACTTGTGATGTACTTGCCCTCACGGCCCGCGAACGGGGAGTCGTTCACTTGGAACATCATGGTGATGGTCGGCTGATCCACTGAAAGCGGTGGCAGCGCCTCGACATGTTCCGGGTTGCAAAGCGTGTCAGAAATATGGAGTTCTTCCAAACCCGCGAACGCGATGATATCGCCTGCTTGGGCCTCCGCCCGTTCCACTCGCTCCAGCCCTTCGAAGCCGAGGAGCTGGGCTATCTTGCCCTGGCGCTTCTTCCCGTCGGCGCCGACAACCGTCACCTGATCATTGCGGCGTACCAGACCCCGCGCAATTCGGCCAATCCCGATCACGCCCACAAAGGAGGAATAGTCCAGCGCCGAGACCTGCATCTGGAACGGCCCCGCCCGGTCAACGTCGGGCGACGGTACCTGATCGACGATGGCGCGAAACAGTACATTAAGATTTTCACCACGCGTGTCAGACGTCTCCGCCGCCCAGCCCTGGATGGCAGACGCGAAAACAGTCGTGAAGTCGAGCTGTTCCTCGCTCGCCCCCAGACGGTCAAACAAATCGACGGTCTGATCCACAACCCAGTCGGGCCGCGCGCCCTGGCGGTCCACCTTGTTGACCACCACTACCGGTTTTAACCCTGCCTCCAGCGCCTTACGGGTGACGAAAGTCGTCTGGGGCATCGGCCCCTCGACCGCATCGACGAGCAGCAGCACCGAATCCACCATCGACAGCACGCGCTCGACCTCGCCGCCGAAATCGGCGTGGCCCGGGGTATCGACAATGTTGATCCGCCAGCCCTCCCACTCGATGGAGGTGTTCTTGGACAGGATGGTGATGCCACGCTCACGTTCGAGATCATTGGAGTCCATGACACGTTCGCGCTCGGCGTCGGCGCCGCGCGTTCCCAGCGTGCCCGACTGGCGTAGCAACTGGTCCACCAGCGTCGTCTTGCCGTGGTCTACATGGGCCACGATAGCGATATTGCGC
>JAYNPV010000267.1:0-2795 GCA_038113925.1 Gammaproteobacteria bacterium
TTATGAATGAGACTCTAATGGCATCGCCACCCTCACCTGGAACATGGTCGATGCCGGCACCAATATCCTCAGCCAGGCATCCATGACCGCTTTCTCGGCGGCCGTGGACAGGGCAGTGGCTGACGAAACAGTGATCGGTCTGGTGATCACCTCCGCGCGCAAGGATTTTCTCGCCGGGGCCGATATCTCCATGTTTACCGAGATCGACAACGCCAGCGAAATGGCGCGCATGGCCGGCGGTGCGCAAGCGATGATTCGTGACCTCGAAACCTGCGGCAAACCGGTGGTCGCTGCAATTCATGGCACCGCGCTGGGCGGCGGCCTGGAACTTTGTCTAGGTTGTCATCACCGCGTCGCCGCTGACAATCCGAAAACCCGTATTGGTCTGGTGGAGGTCACCATTGGCGTTATTCCCGGTGCCGGTGGCACGCAACGCCTGCCCAGGCTGATTGGCATTAAAAACGCTGTTCCACTAATGGCTGAAGGTAAACGCATCAAAGTCAGCCAGGCCGTGAAGCTGGGTATTGTTGATCAGGTGGTTCCGCCCGAGCAGCTGCTGGACACTGCCAAACAGTGGATACTCGATGGCGGCAAAGCCGGTAACCCGTGGGACCAAAAAGGATTTACCCCCCCCGGTGGCGACCTCACCGATCCCGGCAACCAGGATTTCATGGCCGTGGCCAATGCCATGCTGCGCGAGCAGAGTAAAGGCAACTACCCTGCCCCGCTAGCCGTGCTGGCTGCTGTCCATGACAGTATCAATTCGCCCATCGACGTGGGCCTTGAAATCGAGGCCAAATATTTTGGCCGCACCGCCACCGGCAAGGTGGCGCAAAACATGATTCGCACCCTGTTTTTCGGTATGCAAGCGGCAAACAAACTCAAGGGTCGCCCCAAAGGGTTTGACCCCCGGCCGCCGACACAGGTGGCGGTACTCGGTGCCGGATTGATGGGCAGCGGCATTGCCCACGCCTGTGCGACGCGGGGGCTGAAAACCATACTGCTCGACGCCACCCAGGAGCAGGCAGAGCGCGGCAAGGCGGGCATAAAAAAATTGCTTGATCGCGAAGTCGACAAGGGTCGGCTCAGTGAGGAGAAACGCGACGGCGTATTAGCGCTGGTAACCGCCACGGCCGACTACAGTGATCTGGCCGGCACCGATCTGGTGGTCGAAGCCGTGTTCGAAAGCCGTGAAGTAAAAGCCGAAGTGACCGCTAAGGTGGCTGAGCAACTGGGGGACGATATTGTCTTTGGCTCTAACACTTCGACCCTGCCGATCACCGGACTGGCGGAGACCTGGCGCAAACCGGAAAATTTTATCGGTATTCATTTCTTCTCGCCGGTGCATCGCATGGCCCTGGTCGAAGTCATCCTCGGCGAAAAAACCTCCGAACAGACCCTGGCCGCTACCCTCGATTTTGTTAAAGCGATCGGTAAAACTCCCATCGTGGTTAACGACGCCCGCGGTTTTTACACCAGTCGGGTGGTCTGCACCTACTGCGAAGAAGGGATGGCCATGCTCACCGAGGGAGTTAAACCCGCGTTGATCGAAAATGCCGGCGTCATGGCCGGCATGCCCCTAGGGCCGTTGTCGCTGGCCGATGAAGTTCAGATCGGCCTGCTATATAAAGTGCGCAAGCAGTGGGAGGCCGACCTGGGCGATGCATTTGAACCCACCATCGGCTGGCCACTGGTCAAAGAGATGGTTGAAAAGTTCGACCGAACCGGCAAAGGCTCCGGCAAGGGTTTTTATGATTACAGCGACGGCAAGCGGCTCTGGAACGGCCTGGAGCAACATTATCCCGTCGCTGACCAGCAGCCAGACGTGGAATCGCTAAAAAAACGTCTGCTCTACGCCCAGGCCATCGATGCAGCGCGCTGTCTTGAGGATAACGTGGTCACCAACGTCACCGATGCTGATATCGGCTCGATTCTGGGCTGGGGGTTCCCCCCCTGGGCGGGCGGCGTGATTTCGCTGATCGAGACGGTGGGGATTGAAACCTTCGTCACAGAGTGCCAGGCACTTGCTGCCGAGCATGGTGCACGCTTTGAGCCACCGGCCCTGCTGGTCGACATGGCCAGCGAGGGTCGCTCGTTTCATCCCGCCTGAATGGGTTATCAGGGATCAGCCTCCGATACTGCCACCACTTCCCCGCGGTACATCTGCATCTGACAGGTGAAGGGGTAACGGCCCGCAGATAACGCCGGCAAGGTCACTTCGATACGCTCACCCAGCGGTAGCTCCTGGCTGATATTGAGGGTACCGAACAGCACCATTTCTGCACAGGGGGTGGCGTCTTCGCGGATAAAAGTCAGGGTGGTCGGTTTGCCTGCGGGCAACTGGATTTGTGCAGGCTGATAGGTTCCATCTCTTACTAGCACGGTTAACCCCTGGTCCCCCGTCATAAACGAAGTGGCGGCTATCGGCGACGGCCGATAAAGCCAGAACCACCAGACAATCAGCGCGACCAGCCCCAGCCCGGACAGATTAATCAGCCAGATCATCGCCGCTAATCAGCCTGGACCTGGCTCACTTTAAATAACCTCAGTCGGTTGGCATTACTGACCACGGTAACCGAAGAGAACGCCATCGCCGCCCCGGCGATCACCGGATTGAGTAACAGGCCCAGAAACGGATAGAGCACTCCTGCAGCGATGGGCACACCAGCGCTGTTATAAATAAAGGCACCAAACAGGTTCTGACGGATATTACGCAATGTAGCCCGGCTCACCGCTATCGCGTCGGCCAACCCATGCAATGAACCGCCCATCAAGGTTATATCGGCACTTTCAAT
>JAYNPV010000268.1:0-2770 GCA_038113925.1 Gammaproteobacteria bacterium
CCGTAAACCAGACTCAATGGAATAAACAGTATCTGCCAGGGTTGCAGTGAGTCATACCAGACCCGCTTAAAAAAACGTTCCAGCCAGTTTCTCAACCCTGACCTGTCCATCCGCGCCACCCGATCAAACCGCGAGTTTTGGTTCATTAAACTGCATACGGTGCAGTTCAGCGTAAAAACCCTGTTTTTGAATCAGCTCCGCGTGAGTGCCGCGCTCGGCGATCTCGCCATCCCTGACCACCAGAATCAGGTCAGCATTTTCGATGGTGGATAACCGGTGGGCAATCACCAGGGTGGTTCGGTTCGCCATTAGTCCTTCCAGCGCCGCCTGAATGGCCCGTTCGGACTCCGTATCCAGACTCGAAGTGGCCTCGTCAAGAATTAAAATGGGCGCATCTTTTAACAGGGCGCGAGCGATGGCAATGCGCTGGCGCTGACCGCCGGAGAGCAGCACGCCATTGTCCCCCACCAGCGAGTCGAGCCCGTCGGGGAGCTGGCTGATAAATTCCCAGGCGTTGGCCATGCGCGCCGCCGCTTCAATCTGCTCGGCAGTGACATCGGGGCCGCCGCCGTAGGCAATATTGTTGGCAACGGTATCGTTAAAAAGAATCACGCTCTGGCCAACCAGCGATATCTGCTCGCGCAGTGCCTGCAGGCTCACCAGGCGGTGATCAATTCCGCCCACCCTGATCACCCCCTGCTGCGGGTTATAAAAGCGTGGCAGCAGACTCACCAGGGTTGATTTTCCGCCGCCGGAACGACCGACAATGGCCACCGTCTGACCGCTTTCCACCTCAAAACTAATCGATCGTAGAACCGACCGATCTTCGCTGCCGTAGGCAAAACTGACGTTCTCAAAGGCGACCGTACCAGGGGGTTCACTGAACTGCTCGCTGCCCTCATCCTCTTCGGGAAACTGGTCAAGCAGACCGAACACACTGATGGCAGCGGTGAGTCCCCGTTGCACCAGAGAGTTCATTTTAGTGAGTTTTTTAATCGGCCCCTGCAGCATCATCATCGCCATAATGAAAGACATGAAGCCACCGGCAGTCATCTGATCGGTGCTGGCAAAGGTGGCCGCGGCATAGACGGAACCGGCCAGGGCAACGGCCAGGATTATCTGCACCAGATTGCTACCAATGGTATCCACGGATATCCATTTCATGTGCAGATTGCGGTTGCTGTCGCTGATCTTTTCAAAGGCAGCCGATTCGCGTGGCTGGCTGTTAAAAATTTTGGTGATCAGCTGGCCGGTGATGATTTCGTCGGTGGCCTGGGTGATTTCGCCCATCGACTCTTGCAGTCGTTTACTCAGGCCGCGATAGCGGCGGTTCAGCTTTAAAATCACCAGGGCGATAGTGGGGCCAACCACCACGAATCCCACCGCCAGTTTCCAGTTCAGGTAAACCATCCAGCCGAGCAGACCGATCACGGTAATCGACTCCCGCGTCAGCACACTCACCGCTTCGGTCGCGGCCGTCGCCACCTGCTCGACATCATAGGTGACCTTGGACATTAACTTGCCCGATGCCTGCCGATCAAAAAAACCGGCCGGTAAGCGCAACAGGTGATCAAACATCTCTGTGCGCAGCTGGCGGATCACCTTGCGGGCAATCCAGGCCATGGCGTATTTGGAACCGAAATCAACCACCAGCCTGATCAAGGCCAAACCCATAATGGCAAACGGAATCAGACTGATGATCTTCGGGTCCCGATCGACAAAACTGCCGTCTATCAGTGGCTTCATCAAGGCCGCAAAAGAAGTGTTGGTTGCCCCCATACCCACCAGGCAGACAATTGCCACCAGAAACACACGCCAGTGGGGAAGCGCATACTGCAATAACCGCCGGTAAGTCACCCTGTAGTCAGTGACTACTACCTCTTTTACCGGCGCGGTATCCGGCCCGCCGACGGCTTCCGCTACTTCGGCAGGTTCGGTTTTACTCGACGACATTATTTCGCTCAGCGGTAAAACTGATGTTCAGATAATTGAGCTGACGCGCCGCCTCCAGCATGGCAACCACATCGCCATGGCTGGCGTGACGATCCGCGCTGATAACGACGGTCGGATCGGTGCGCCCCGAAGCGGCATTACTCAATGCGGACTTCAGGGAGTCGATATCGGGATGTTCCACCAGTGTCCCGTTTACGTGGTAATTACCGTCGGCACTGATCACCACCTGCAACGATTTCGGCACAGAAGCAGCCTCGGCGGAGGACTCGGGCAGATCGAGCGCCAACTGGGTCTCGTCCTTAAACGAGCTCGACACCATAAAGAAAATCAGTAGCAGAAACACCACATCGATCAGTGGCGTAAGCTCCACTCCCAGATCGGATTCATCCGCTGAATGAGAACGAAAATTCATTATTCCGCAGCGCGACGCTCGCCGTGGATCACCTCAACCATGGTGATGGCCTCCTGTTCCATATCAAGCACCAGTTCGTTGACCCGGCCGCGGAAATAGCGATGGAAAAATACCGACGGAATCGCCACGGTGAGTCCGGCCGCAGTTGACACCAGCGCCTCTGAAATGCCCCCGGAGAGCACCGTGGGATCACCGACGCCCTGCTCTGTTATGACGGCAAAAACCTTAATCATGCCGATGACCGTGCCCAACAGTCCCATCAGCGGCGTGATTGAGGCGATCGTACCTAGGGTATTGAGAAATCGCTCCAACTCCAACACCACGTGGCGACCGGTCTCCTCGATACTCTCTTTCATCAGTTCACGACTGGTATCCAGATTCATCAGCCCGGCGGCCAGCACGCGG
>JAYNPV010000269.1:0-2753 GCA_038113925.1 Gammaproteobacteria bacterium
ATCCTGCGCAGTCGGCGGGACTTCCAGCTCCGGCTCGGTGTCATCGTTGGGCTCACTATCATCCAGGCTGGGCAGGAAGGTATCGCCCACCCAGTCACCCGGCGTGTCCTGAGTGGTATCGTCTCCGGGGCTGCCGATCACATCGACCACCACCACGGTGGTGTTATCCTGATTTTTTTTGCCCGCAGCAGTTACCGCTTCGACCAGGGAATCCGCGAACTCCTGAGCCGTGTGGGCATTTTTTGACAGCGCCGGAAAATCATCAATACTGATGGTATCCAGCCCATCACTGGCAACAATTAGGCGATCCCCCGGTCGGACTTCGTCGGCCTGTTCCGGACAATCGATCATGGCGATTTCCTCACCATTGATATAACTCATCAGCATATTGCGGCGCGGTGTGAATCCCGGTGTATCCGGAATTTCCTCGCCGGCGGCAATCAGTCGGTCCATATAACCGCCATAGCTGTGGTCATCGTTCTTGCGGATTACTTCACCGCCGCGCACCAGATAAAGCAAACTGTCGCCAATGCTGATCCAGTGCAGCGCTTTCTGATCGAGGTTAAAGGCCACCAGCGTACAGCCCATCCCCTGGAGTTCGGGGCGTTCGCGCGCCCGTTCCTGAACGGCTCGATTGGCCTGATCCGCCGCCTCCATGAACGCGGCAGGAAAATTCTCAGCGGGGTAATTTTTGGAAATGACGCGGACGACTTTTTCGACCACGATTTCACTGGCAACGGCGCCTCCGGCATGGCCCCCCATACCGTCAGCCAGCACGATTAATGTCTGTTCTTTATCCAGGCCACTGGATTCAGGGAAAAAGACCTGATAACAGTCTTCCTGATAATCCCTGCCCCCCTGAATCTGCGTTGCGCCTACTTCGTAATACATTGAATTTGAACTGACGTGCGTTAATGAATATGAGAACGGGGTTTGTTGAGGAAAATCATTCGCTAACGGTTAACCCCACTCCTGTCGAAATCATGGCAACCATGTCGATATTTCGTCACATTCACCCCGGAAGCAGCGACCAGAGGAAACATTGATAACAGCCGCCACCGTTCATCTTTGTAGGACACGTCCAGTGATCCTTTGTAAATCGTTATGGTTATGTTCAAAAGGTACCATAAAAGGCCCGGTTCAAGCCCCTTTAATCGACTAAAGATGGCTTGAATTGAACAGACTGGAAACTCCCCATCGAGCGCGATACTAATCCGCTAAGCGTTAACCACCTGAACAATTTTAATCACCCCGATCGGCGCCGAATTAAGCAAGCAATTTTTACGCCAGCGGAAATCACCGCGTTCAGCCTTATAATTGGCATTCGCGATTCCTCTCATACTCCGGCCGAACCGGGCCAGAGAAAACTGCAGCCCTGCACAAACCGACACAGCGACATGATCAGGACACTTCCCCAAGAACTCGAACCCCTCTGCACCAACAGTCCACCTGGAATCCACACATGGCAGCCCGAACCTGGTGCCGACAAAGCCCGCCTGCTCAGCCAGCTGACGGTAGCCGGTAATCGGCCCGTAATTGCTATTACCGATTCGGTTACCCAGGTTCAACCTTTAGCCGATGCGATCGCGTTTTTTAACGGTTCTGACCAACCGGCGCCCATGGTCTTCCACGATTGGGAAATGCTGCCATATGATCAATTTTCTCCCGACCAGGAACTGATTTCGGAACGCCTATCCGTCCTCCACCGACTGCGGGCGATGAAATCCGGGGCGCTGGTAGTGGCAATACCCACCCTGTTACAGAAATTACCCCCGGTGGACTATCTGGACCGTTACAGCCTCTGGCTGGATAGTGGCCAAACGGTTGATCTGGATAACTTCAGAAACCGCCTCC
Organism: Gammaproteobacteria bacterium; assembly: GCA_038113925.1. GTDB lineage: Bacteria > Pseudomonadota > Gammaproteobacteria > Immundisolibacterales > Immundisolibacteraceae > QNFC01. The sequence continues at coordinate 1,855 of JAYNPV010000269.1, forward strand.
AGCAAGCGGGCTATACCTTTGTAAATCAGGTCATCGCCCACGGCGATTTCACGATTCGCGGCGGAATGCTCGACCTTTTTCCCATGGGCAGTGAAACACCCTTCCGTATTGAATTATTTGATGACCAGATTGAATCCATACGTACCTTTGATCCGGAAAGTCAGCGCTCCATCGAATCACTCGAACAGATTCACCTGCTACCGGGTCGTGAATTTCCGGTAAACGATGCGTCAATCACCCGTTTTTTTAACAATTTCCAGACCCACCTGGAGGCCAACGCTGGTCAGTCCTTCCTTTACCGCGAGCTTAAGGCGGGACGCATCCCTGCGGGAATTGAGTTCTATCTGCCGCTGTTTTTCAACCAGACCGCCACCCTGTTTGACTATCTCCCCGCTAACGCAGTGCTGGCCTATTCGGATGACTGTTATCAGCACGCGGAGGATTTCTGGGATCTGATCCATGAGCGTCGCAGCCATCGGCAGGTCGATATTGATCACCCGCCCCTGCCCGCTGGCCTGCTTTATCAGCAGGCCAATGAAGTCTTCAACGGATTTAAAAATTATTCTGCAATCAAGTTTGGCAAGGTCCCCGCTGGCGTCGGCCTGCCCGATGTAAGGGCAGATGCCCACCACCCCCAGCCCATTCAACGGTTGCGTGGTTTTATCAACGAACATCCGGGTCGGACACTACTGGTGGCCGAGTCCAATGGTCGTCGTGAAGCGCTGTTATCGACTCTCAGAGGAAGCGGATTAACGCCCACTTTTCATCCCGACCTGGCGAATTTCCTGGCCAGCGAAAGCAACCTGGGGGTCACGGTATCAGCGCTGATTGAAGGCTATTACGACCCGAAGTGAGGCCTGGCAATCATTACCGAATCAATGCTCTTCGGTGAACAGGAG
>JAYNPV010000270.1:0-2748 GCA_038113925.1 Gammaproteobacteria bacterium
GTCTCCCAGCGTGTGGTCCGATTAATCTTGGGCACTGCCCGACTGAGTCATTCCTGGGATAGCGTGCGTATACACGATTATGTCTGACCCCGACTCCCCTGGAAGGTTACGAATACTCGCAGTTCATCGTTATTTCTGGCCTGATTCACCGCCTTACGCCTCCATGCTTCGGACAATCGCTGCCCAATGGGCGGCTGACGGCCATGAGGTAGAGGTTTTTTCATCTCAACCCTCCTATAAACAGAATCATGCATTACGGCCGGCAGCTTCAACAGAGACGTTGGATGGCGTTTTCGTGAACAGGGTTAATTTGCCTTCAGAGCACAACCGGCCGTTGATCAGATTAACCAATATATTCCGCTTTGCATTTGCGGTTAAACGGCACATAGAACGAAATGGCCCCTATGATTTAGTGATGGTATCCACCGCACCACCAGTGTTTTTGGCCTGGGCAGCAATGCGAGCCGCATCTAAAACCGGTGCTCAGCTCGTCTATCACTGCATGGATATCCATCCTGAAATAGGCCGAATATCGGGGGAGTTTCGCAATCCGTTAGTGTTTAATCTTCTGCAAAAACTTGATATCGCTACTTGTAGTTACGCATCTGTCGTCGTCGTGCTGTCAGATGACATGCGACAGGAATTAAAGGGGCGATCAGGGTGTGCAGACAAGGTAACAGCACGGGTGATAAATAATTTTAATTTACCTACTTTTGGGGATGCTGTAACGGCATCAGGATTACCGGCAGAAATGGAAAAGGGTAAGGGAAAATTCAGGATATTGTTTGCCGGAAACATCGGCCGATTTCAGGGGCTGGAGTCGGTAATTGATGCAATGCATGAACTAAAAGCTTTTGCCCACATAGAACTGGTTTTCCTCGGCGAAGGTCGGGCGTTGGAAGGTTTAAAAGAACGGGCCGGTGACCTGCTGGCAGGAAGTGTCAGATTTTTTCCGCATCAACCCCTGGAACTCGCCCGACAAATGATTGCAACTGCTGATCTGGCACTGGTTACACTGGCTGAAGATATATACCGTTACGCTTTCCCCAGTAAAACCATGACATACCTCGCCCAGGGGTGCCCCTTGTTGGTATCTGTGGAGGAAGAAAGTTCGCTTGCAAAATTTGTTCGTGGCAAGGACGTTGGGGTGGTAGTAACACCAGGAGATAGCGCGGGGATGGCTCGGATAATCGCCGAACTCGCATCGTCTACAGCCGATCTGAAACGAATGGCAATCAATGCGGCTCGTCAGGCCGACAGTGAATTTTCCCCTGCGGCGTTAATGCCCAAATGGTCAGCATTGGCAAAAGAAATTGGCAACAGCGGAGGAAGACCTTGACCCAAAAGGTCATCATCATAGGTGCGCCCAGGTCTGGCACTAATATGCTTCGCGATACCCTCACCAGTTTCCCCGGAGTAGCTACATGGCCATGTGACGAGATCAATTACATTTGGCGCCACGGAAATCTCAGATACCCCTCCGACGAGTTTCCCGCTGACCTGGCTACTCCCAAGGTGGTTAACTATATCGGCCGCCGATTTGATGATATTGCCCGTGTAACGGCGGCTAAAGCCTTAATCGAAAAAACATGTGCCAACTCCTTACGAGTGGATTTCGTAGACAGGGTGGTGGAGGACGCGCGCTACATCTATATCCGTCGCTCAGGTATAGACGTTGTTGCTTCTGCCCAGATCAGGTGGAAGGCGCCTGTGGATATTCCGTACCTGTATAAGAAATCGCGCTTTGTTCCGTTGAGCGACCTGCCGTTTTATGCCTGGCGTTACCTGGGTCATCAGTTGCACCGCCTGACTTCAGCAGAGAGACGCCTGGGCGCATGGGGTCCGCAGATCAATGGAATGAGTGACCTGCTGGCCAGGCATTCGCTGCTACAGGTGTGCGCGATTCAGTGGCAACGCTGCGTCGATGCCGCCGATCAAGCCTTTGAAAAAATGCCAACGGAGAAATACCTCGAGCTCTCTTATGAGGAATTTGTTAGATCACCCGTGGATCAGCTGGAGAACGTACTCCAATTTCTTAACATTGCATCGGATCGACAGCAGCTGGAGTCGGCGACAAAGAACATAAATGCAGAGAGTGTGGGCAAAGGGTCAGCACAGCTCGGGTCAGCAACAGTGGAGGACTTACTTCCTTTTCTTGGTGCACCACTTGATCGATATGGATATGGAATAAACAACAATCAATGATCAGTCCCATAGATGCTTTTATCAAGCGAGCTTTCGATATCGTGTTTTCCGCGTTTGGTCTGATGTTAGTTGGTGGAGTTATCTTGTTGGCCTTTTTGGCCGCCACTGTGGATACAGGGCGTAACGGGTTTTTTTTACAGGAAAGGGTCGGCAGGCTAGGGCGGCCATTTAAAGTAATTAAGATTCGCACGATGAGAGACCAGCCCCAGTCTGACGTCAAGGTAAATGAAACCACGGTGACGACAGCGGCAGATCCCAGAATCACCCGGCTGGGCCGATTTTTTCGACGCTTTAAAATTGATGAACTACCGCAATTAGTTAATGTATTAATTGGTCAGATGAGTTTTGTCGGTCCCCGCCCAGACGTATACGGGTTTGCTGATCAGCTCAGTGCTGGTGATCGAGACCTCCTTCTGGTGCGCCCAGGGATTACCGGGCCGGCAACGTTAAAATACCGGGATGAAGAACGCCAGCTTGCAGAGCAGGCTGATCCCGAATCATATAACCGTGAAATAATTTTCCCCGATAAGGTCAGGATAAATC
>JAYNPV010000271.1:0-2730 GCA_038113925.1 Gammaproteobacteria bacterium
CTTATAGCCATCTCGATCGGGTTCAGTATTAAAGCAGCCACCTATTGGTCCCTGACAGGAGTCGATGCCAGCGGTGCGTTGATAGTCTGCGCCCAGGCTTACCCAGCTGTTTTCGAATCGTTCACTCATATAGACGCTGCCGCCCAGAAAATCGTGAGCCCCCACCGAGAGGCTGGCGCTTTGCTGGCCACCCTGTTTTCCATTGCGGGTGAATATCTGGATTACCCCGCCAATCGCTTCTGAACCGTAAAGACTGGCGCGGGGTCCACGAACAACTTCAACACGCTCTATCTGGTCGACCGGAATATGTTCGAAAGCAGCTAGACCATGAGTCGCTGAGCCTACTTTGACGCCGTCAATCATCACCAGCACCTGGTCAGATTCTGTGCCGCGCATGAACAGGGTCGTCACTTTTCCCGCACCGCCTGTGTTGGAGAATTGCAACCCTGCCTGGCCATCGAGTGCTTCAGCCAGGGTGTGGCTCTGGCGCTGCTCCAGCTGTTCTCTGGAGATAACTGTGACCGAAGCGAGTGCCCGATCAGCGGCCTGCGCCGTTCGAGTCGCGGTGACTACTATGGGGTTGAGTGGCGCGCCAGCAGTAGGATGGTTAGGCGTTTGCGCATAGGGGGTCTGGGCGAGAGCCAATAAAGCCAGACCGCTCAGGCGAGAAAGATGTTTCACTGTTAATACCTCTGATTCAGGGGGCGCTCCCCGCGCCGTTAATTTTCAGCAGGTATCTCAGAATCAGATGACCTAAGTGATGGATGCCTCACCCAAAAAGCGGGATCGACACGCACCTCATCGCCCTCCGCGATACCTGATAGCGTTTGCTTCAGGCCGGTCTCCGGGCTTATGAGTGCCAACCAGAGGCTGGCCGTGCGAATCGCCTTCCCACGATTGAATTACTCTTCAATAATTCAAAGCGAAGTGGCTGGAGGACTCGCGCTTTACTCAATCACCGTTGCGGGGGCAGCATCGGAATATTTGCTGAGGGGCCGGAATAGCTCCCTGAAAAAATCACCGATTTCCCGTTTCACCTGTTGGGTTGAATACCCACCAGGCACCTGAGGCGGGCGCTAGCATAATGGAAACCCCCGGCCCCGACAAGGTAAAAGCGCGCAGGGAAAAAATGGCAGCGAAATTCACGGCTATGCGGGAGAAATCCGACTCAGCCAGGCAGTACACTCTGGGGTCGTAAAAATTATCTCTCTGGAGTCAATGTGAAGCAGCTATTGTTAGGCGGTGCCCGCTCCGGCAAAAGCCAGTTGGCAGCGCAGCTGGCCGACCCAATGCAGCGGTCGCCAGGCCGGCGGGTGACCTATTTGGCAACCGCGACCACCGGTGACCGGGAGAAGGTCGGGCGAATCGGGCGACACCGCGCCGAACGACCTGCCGGATGGAGCCTGATCGAGAAGCCACTGGGGCTGGCCCCTTGTGACCTGAATCTGGTATGCAACGAAGCGGGTCCGGGTATTGTGCCGGCCGACCCGCTAAGGCGGCGATTTCGTGACCATGCCGGGTGGACGCATCAGTCGTTGGCCGAAGTGCGTGACCATGATTATTGACGAAACCCTCGTAGATCTTTTACGCCATGGTAAACCCGACCCCGGGCACCGATATGCCGGTAGTCTGAATGACCCCCTCAGCGCCATTGGCTGGCGACAGATGCGCGGCGCGGTGCGCACCGTTGCCCCCTGGCAAAAGGTGATCACCTCCCCGATGCAGCGTTGCCGCGAGTTTGCCGAAAAACTGGCGCGGGATTATCGGGCACCGGTGGAGATCATCGATGAACTGCGGGAAATAGATTTCGGTGACTGGGAGGGCAGGGAAGTCGAAGAGTTAATGCTCGAAGATGATGCTGCGTTACAGGCTTTCTGGCGGGATCCGGTAAATAACACGCCGCCGGGGGGCGAACCGCTGGTCGATTTTCAAGCCCGCGTGTTGACGGCCTGGCAGGCGATGCTCGACGAGTGTCAGGGGCAGCATGCGCTGATGGTCTGTCACAGCGGGGTACAGCGGGTCATTGTGGGCGATGTGCTGAATATGCCGCTGGGGTCGCTATTTAATCTGGAAACCCCCTACGCCGGTTTGAGTCGGGTTCGAGTAATTGAATCCCCGGAGCACGGCCGCAGCAGTTCCCTGGTTTTTCACGCCGGTGTGCGTTGATGTTACCGCCGCCGTTAAGAATTGCCCTTTAGTTGCTAACCCGCCCTCCGGTCAGGGAGGTGACGACTGATCGGCTGCGGGCGCTGGCCGCCTCCATGGTCTGGTAGCCTGCAGTGGGGCTGATTATCGGCCTGTAGCTCTGGTTGTTTGCAGCCCTGTTCTCCTGGCTTTATGCGGGGGTTGCATCGGGAGGGCCTTCGGATCTGGTAGCGGATTGGTTGCAGGTGGAGGGTTAGTTCTCAACGCCTGGATTCTCTGTTATCCCCAGTATCTCATCTAACAGCGGCCAGTTGAGGGTCTGTTCCAGGCAATCCGTCAGCCGGTTCAGCGCCGTTTCTCGACTTTGGTCGCTGCCCATTACCCTGTGCTGTTGCCCGGCAGGTAACCCTGCCCAGTCCAACAGGCTGAGGCAACTTTCCGGTTGATCCAGCAGGCCATGCCAGTAACTGGCGGCGATCTGCCCATCCGCCGAAATCGCGCCATCAGCACCGCCGGCGCTGTTGATCAGGGGTTGCCTTAGCGCCTCACCCCGGCTGATGCCGGCATGGATTTCGTAAGCCTGGA
>JAYNPV010000272.1:0-2660 GCA_038113925.1 Gammaproteobacteria bacterium
CTCTTCGGTTACCAGAATAGCCATATCCTGGTCAATGACCTGATTGATGGTGACCATCTGCCCCATCTGCATGAGCGCCTTGATTACTTCACCTGCTTTAACCGACAAGCGACTGGCAAGCTCGGCGACGGTGATGGTTTCTCCCACCTCGATAGTTTTAACCTGCACTCCGGTGGGCATTTCAAAGGCGTGTTCAGTCGACTTACTCGCTGGTCTATGAGTTTTGCTGCGCCGCCGTTTGCTCGCCAGGCCACCCAGCACCGCTGCCTTCTGCGGTTTGCCTTTGGCAGATTGTTTTGCCTTTTTACGTGCCCCACGATCGCCTTCTTTCACCGGGGGCGGAATGGCAGCATTAATGTCTTCAGACGCTTTGGGCGTGGTTTCCGGTTCGGGCCTGGCATCAGTCGCGGATGGGGTGTCCGCACTCTTGTCAGAGGCTTCTTCAGCGGATTTTTTAGCGTCGGGCTCTACTAACTCATCGGTGTCAGCTTGCTGCCCGTCGTCCTGGGCCGCGGCCTCGCCGGTTTCTGATTCAGCCAGTTCACCTGACCCCGCCTGCTTGTCGCCGTCATCAAGCTGTTCAACCCTCGACCCGGTGTCTGCCGATTCCGCGTCCACCTCAGGGGTTTCGATGATTTCCGGCGTTTCGATGGCCTCTGGTTCTTCGACGTTTTCCGGTTCTTCCCGCTTAACAAAGGTCCGTTTTTTACGTACGGTCACCGTCACTTTTTCGTTTTGCGGTGAACTGATGCGGCTGCGACCACCGCCTCCGCTGCTTTGGCGTAGCTCGCTGGTTACGTTACGACGCAGGGTTACCTTGCGGGGTTTGGCGTCCGCTGCGCTGGAATCGACGCCGTGAGACTTGCGCAAAAATAGTAATAACTGGGTCTTCTGCTCGCTGGAAATTTCAGCATCAGCGTCCTCTACTTCCACACCGGCATCGGCAAACTGAGACAGCAGCTTGTCTACGGGTATATTGACACTCTTGGCAAACTCTTTGACCGAAACTGTTTTCATTGCTTGTCCGCGTTCACTCAAACCAAACAGCCCTGGCTGCCATAATTAGCTGGCCAGCCAGCTCCTGGGTCATATCTTCAATATCAAGCAAATCATCCACCGCCTGTTCGGCGAGGTCTTCGCGACTGATAATACCGTTGGCCGCAAACAGCAAGGCGAGTCGCTGGGTGACCCCTTCGACCTCCAGCAAGTCATCGTCGGGCCGGGCCTCGTCGACATTTTCTTCCATGGATATTTCCTGCGTAAGCAGGGCATCCTGCGCGCGGCTGCGAAGCTCCTCAACCAGCTCCTCATCAAACTCTTCTATATCCAGCAGCTCGGCTACGGGCACAAAGGCGATCTCTTCGAGGCTGTTAAAGCCTTCCATGGCGAGTATCTCGGCAATATTCTGGTCAACATCAAGTTGCTCTACCAGGCGGGCGGAAACCTCGAGCACTTCGGCTTCCTGCTTCTGTTCAATCTCCTGAGCTGACATCATATTTAATGACCAGCCGGTGAGCTCACTGGCTAGCCGAACGTTCTGGCCTCCCCGACCGATCGCCAGCGAAAGCTGCTCTTCATCCACAGCGATATCCATACTGTGGCTCTCCTCATCCACCGTGATGGAGACGATTTTTGCCGGTGACAGCGCGTTAATGACGAACTGTCCCGGATTGTCATCGGCGAGTACGATATCGACACGCTCACCGCCTAATTCATTTGATACGCTCTGCACCCGGGTGCCATGCATGCCCACGCAGGCGCCAATCGGATCAATCCGCGCCTCGTGACTTCGTACCGCAATTTTCGCTCTTACGCCTGGGTCTCGAGCAGCGCCGATTATCTCCACCATACCTTCACTGACTTCGGGCACTTCACGGCGGAATAGTTCGATCAGCAGTTCGGGCGCGGTGCGTACCAGCACCAACTGGGGACCACGGGTTTCTTCGCTAATACCGCTCAAGAAGGCCACCGCCCGGTCACCCACGCGCAGGTTTTCCCGTGGGATTAATTTATCGCGAGCAACCATCCCCTCGGCCCCACCGCCCAGGTCAATGATTACGTTGCCGCGATCCACCCGTTTCACCTGACCCGATAACATCTGGCCAATGCGTGGCTCAAACTGTTGGGCAATTTTCAGGCGCTCGGCCTCGCGGACCTTTTGCACAATTACCTGCTTCGCCTGTTGCGAAGCAATGCGACCAAAATCAACTTTTTCAACCGGCGCTTCGAGCCACTCACCTACCGCTAACGAAGGCTGTTTTTGTTTCGCATCACTGAGCCGAATCATCGTTGCCGGATCAAAAGTGAACTCGTCGCTATCACTCTCTTCGTCAGACACCACCTGCCAGATGCGAAAGGTATCGTAGTCACCAGTGGCCTTGTCGATCTGTACGCGAAACTCAGCCTCTTCAGTACTGATTTTCTTACGGGCAGCAGCAAGTGCCAGCTCTATGGCTTCAAAAATGGTTGCCGCCTCAAGCCCTTTCTCGGCTGAGACCACATCAACAACCATCAATACTTCTTTATTATCCAATCAATGAACCCCCGCATCAGAAAATGACGGCACTAATCGAGCACGGCGAATACTCTGCAGCGGCAGGATAACCACCCTTCCGTCCACTTCCAGCTGCAGGCTATCTTCGGTGGCGTCGATAATTACA
>JAYNPV010000273.1:0-670 GCA_038113925.1 Gammaproteobacteria bacterium
GCCATCGCGAGAGTGGCGGAATTGGTAGACGCGCCGGCTTTAGGTGCCGGTGGGGTAACCCGTGAGAGTTCGAGTCTCTCCTTTCGCACCACCATCCTTTTCCCAACCTGTTAACTGGAAACACTACCCTTTGGACTTACAAACCGAGCTAGAAAGCACGCTGGAAGATAAAGGCGGCCTGAATCGCAGCCTGAGTATCACCATCCCTGTTGAAACCGTCGACGAACAGATTAATAACCGTCTGCAGTCCCTGACTAAAAGCGCCAAAATCAATGGTTTTCGCCCCGGGAAAATCCCGCTGAAAGTGATACGCAACCGATTTTTGTCACAAGTCGAAGCAGAGGTCGCGGGCGAACTTATCCAGAACAATTTTTACCGGGTGGTGATGGATAAGGAACTCAAACCGGCAGGAAACCCTGAGATCGATGGTGGCGTAACCAACGAGATGCCCCATAAAGCCAAAATTTCTCTGACCATGCGGGAGTTTAAATACAGAAATGGATTGTCCAGTGAAAACTTGAGGAGTGAAATACAACAACACCTCAGTGGCAAATATCCAGGCGTTTTTATTTCTGTAGAGAAAGATGCTAAAGGACCAGCTGTCGGTTACCCTGTAAATATTGAAATATCGGGTAGAGACTATCAAAAGTTAATCATAACAGCTCAGGAA
>JAYNPV010000273.1:680-2653 GCA_038113925.1 Gammaproteobacteria bacterium
GCAACAGTTTTAAATTTACCGCCAACTTTGAAGTTTTCCCCGAAATTGAGCTGGCTGACCTGAGCAACGCGGAGCTCACGCGCCACAAAGCGACTGTCGCTGATGGTGATATCGACAAGATGATCCTGAACCTGCGCAAACAGCGTGCGCAGTGGAACCCGGTAGAACGGCCAGCTGCCAAGGATGATCAGATCAAGATTGATTTCGAAGGCAGCATTGACGGAGAGGTTTTTGAAGGTGGAAGCGCTGAAGGCGCTGACATTACTCTGGGCAGCGGCCAAATGATCCCCGGTTTCGAGGAAGGTCTTCTGGGTTTGAGCGCCGGTGATGAAAAAAGTTTTCCGGTGACCTTTCCCGATGATTACGGCGCGGAAAATCTGGCCGGCAAGGAAGCCCAATTCAAGGTCAAGGCGATCTCGGTGAGCGAAGCCACCCTGCCAGAGTTAGATCAGGAGTTCATCGTTTCCCTGGCGGTTGAGGAAGGCACCGAAGAGGGCTTGCGTAACAAGGTCCGGGAAAACATGAGCCGCGAACTTGAACAGCGTCTTGAAGCCCAGGCCAAGGCGGCGGCCTTTGATCTGCTGCTGGAAAAAAACCAGATCGAACTGCCACAGACTCTGGTTGATTCGGAAGCCAATCAACTTGCCCATAAAGCCCATACCGGTCACGATCATGATGACGATGATCATCACCATGACCTGGAACCTCACATGGAGGAGGCACGCAGACGGGTGGCACTGGGGCTGTTGTTATCGGAAATAGTTCAGGTTCACGAACTCAAGGCCGATGCGGACAAGGTGCGCGAAAACATCGACCGCATGTCTGAACCCTTTGACGATAAGGAAGCTTTTGCGAACTGGTACTACTCCCAGCCCGAACGGCTCGCCGAAATAGAAAATGTGGTTCTTGAAAACGAAATTGTCGAGTGGATTTACAATCAGGTCACAGTCGTTGAGGAAGAAAAAGACTTTGACGCGGTAATGAATCCCGGTGGCAGCTAGCAATATTGCCCTTGCAAAAAAACCTGCTCAAGGAAACCAATCTAATGACATTGACAGACTCCTCCGCTTCGCCGATTGTTAACCAGGGTCTGGTGCCCATGGTGGTTGAGCAAACTTCACGCGGCGAACGTGCCTACGATATATATTCGCGATTACTCAAAGAGCGGGTGATTTTCCTGGTGGGTCCCGTGGAAGACCACGTCGCCAATCTGGTAGTGGCCCAGTTACTGTTTCTGGAATCCGAAAACCCGGATAAAGATATCCATTTTTATATCAACTCTCCCGGTGGCTCAGTCACCGCGGGCCTGGCTATTTATGACACCATGCAATTCATCAAACCCAATGTCAGCACACTGTGCATTGGACAGGCGGCGAGCATGGGGGCGGTATTACTCGCTGCTGGCACTGCGGGTAAGCGTTTTGCGTTGCCCCATTCAAGAGTGATGATTCACCAGCCACTGGGCGGTTTTCAGGGCCAGGCCGCCGATTTTGAAATTCACGCAGCGGAGATTCTCAACGTCCGCGAACGACTGAACAAGATCCTCGCCAAACATTGCGATCGCTCTCTCGATCAGTTAAAAAATGACACGGATCGCGACAACTTTATGAGTGCGGCGGAGTCTGTCGAGTATGGGCTGATTGACGAAGTACTGGAAACACGTAAAGGCTAGCGCAAATTCCAAATAAAGCCCCTTCTGGTTGCGCCGATAACTGCTACAGACTGCGGCATTTGTAACAACAGGGTAATGGCTATATGAGCGACGACAAAAATCAGGACGACGGCGAAAAGCTGCTTTACTGCTCCTTCTGCGGCAAAAGCCAGCATGAAGTTCGTAAACTTATCGCCGGTCCCTCTGTATTTGTGTGCGATGAATGCGTCGAGCTGTGCAATGACATCATTCGTGATGAAGTTAACAGTAGCGAGGAACAGGAACCGCTCAGCAAACTGCCGACTCCCCAGGATATCTATAA
>JAYNPV010000274.1:0-2626 GCA_038113925.1 Gammaproteobacteria bacterium
GAACAGAACCGGAAGGAAAATCCCACTAAACTGACCGCGTCGGAGCGAGCAGCACTGCTGCCGGCCAGGCCCCTGACCGAACAGGTTTCGGTGGTGGCCAGTTGTTCCACGCCGGGTGAAGTTGGCGGGGCGTTGGGCCGCTCGGCAATGAGTGGAAATCTGGCGCTTCAGGACCACCAGGAAGATTATTTCCGGCTGCAGAATCGGTTGGCAGAATTTCACCGCGAATCCGGGTGCTTTGGCCAGGCAGAAGCGCGCTACCAAAAACTGATTACTGCTTTTGTTGATGAGAACGGCCTCAGCGGAGGGGTTCTGGCGACTCTGCTGAATAATCTTTCGGTGCTCTACACCACCACCGGGCGCTACGCGGAAGCCCTGCACGAGCAGCAACGGTCGCTAAAACTCATCGAGCAGGAGTTTGGTAACAGTCATCCGGCGACCGCCACCTGCCTGAATAATCTTGCCGAAATTTATCGAAAGCAGGGTAGAACGCTGGAAACAGAACTGCTTTGTCAGCAATCTCTGCGTATCCGTCTGGAGACCATGGGCGCAGACCACCCTGAGGTCGCGGTGTCGTTAAATAATCTTGCGGAATACTATCGTGAGCAGCACTGCCTTGATGAGGCGGAAGCACTCTACGAATGGGCGCTGGAAATTGTCGAGCGTTCACTTGGAATCGACCACGTCGAAATGGCGATGATACTTAATAATATGGGGTTATTGCGTACCGCCCAGGGCAACTACGATGCCGCGGAAGCGTGCCACACACGTGCCCTGGAAATAGTGCGACTTCATCACGGCGATGACCATCCGGCGGTCTCCACTGCGCTAAATAATATGGCGCTAATGTGTCAGTCGCGGGGTCAGTACCCGCGGGCGCGGATGTTATTTGAACAGGCCTTGGAGCTGGAAGGGCGGCTAATGGGTACCAGCCATCCGAATGTCGCGCTCTATCGCGGTAATCTGGCCCGGCTGTTAGACGACATGGGTCAAACGGATGCGGCGCGTGAACAGTTTGAAGATGCGCTCAAAATAATGGGACGTGACATCGGCCCCGCCTCACCGGTAACGGTCAAGTTACTTGAACAGATGGCTGACTTCAGCGAGCGACACTGTCTGCCCGCTAAAGCCCGATCTCTGCGTGAGCGGGCGGCGCGAGTCAAATCAACCATCCGCGACTCGCTGCTGTTGTAACCAGGTATGCGTGAAAATTGCATTGGTATCCCGGTGCAGGGAGTGTTTCGGGTTGGCGCGGGTGTCAGCCCTCACCGGGGGCAATAGTCAGGCTGGGTGTAGTCAGGCGTCGGACTCTGCGTCGGCGGGAAAATCAGTTTTCGGCCGCGTCGTCCGTGGTGATCGAGTAGGGCAACGGCAGTTGGGTCAATTCGATTCCACTGGAGGTGACCAGTGGTCCCTCCATTGCTTGCAGACGAATTACGGCAAGCAGTCGGCAGGGGGCATTGGCGTTGCCGACGACATTGACCACTGTACCTATGTTCTGTTCTTCACCACTTGCGTGAAGGGTCTCACCCACCTGAACGCTGCTGCTGGCGGCTTCAAACAAGAACATGCGGCGTTTTAGTTTGCCCAGGTAACGAGTGCGGGCAACAATTTCCTGACCCGGATAGCAGCCTTTCTGAAAACTCACCCCGTCGATCAGGTCAAGGTTAATCATCTGTGGCAGAAAAGCGTCGACCGTATCGGACAATAACCATGGCTGGCCGGCGGTGATTGAAAGCCATTTCCAATGCTGCTCGTCGGTCAGGATTGGCGTTGGCGCTTCGGTAAGTTGGGCTAATTCAGCGGCGGGGCCGATCAATAAAGTCGCCGGGTGAGCAAAGCCGTGGTGAGCAAAGGCGAGCAATGGTTGCTCTGAGGAGTGCTGGCCGAGGCTGGCTAAAAAAGGATCGATCTGCTGCCCCCATAAGCCGGCGACCGCCCAGTCATCACCGACCTGCTCGATGGTTACCGCCGAGCGCATGACGAACATCTTTAGCCGCTTGATCAACGCCGGAATTAACTCCCGGTCGGTCAGTGCCAGATAATCGCCGCCATCGGCCATCAGATGCATCAGTCCGATCAGTCGACCTTTCGGGTTGCAATAACCGGTTAGCTGAGTTTGCGCTCCATTCACCTGGTTGACGTCATTGGTAAATTGACCCTGGAGAAATTCAAACGCATCCTCACCGCCGATACGGATAATACCCAGGCTGTTTAACCGGGCCAGGTTAAGGGCAGGCGGCTCCCTCGATTCCGGTTGCTGGTAAAAGTCATCTGTTGGACTGGCGGTCATTTGAATTTGCCTGGATTAGAATTGCGCGCTGACATGGGTCGATAGGGGTGGCTGAAGATCGATGGTTAACCGGGGATCATACGATTGAAGGAACATTATCATAATGGTTGATTGCGGATATCTGAAGTGGCAGTTGCGGCGAGGTAAATTGGAACTGGATGTGATCTTGCAGCGATTCGTAGCGCGCTATCCTCTTGAGCAAATGGACGAAAATGATAGACAGTTACTCGACGGTCTGCTGCGCAAGAGTGACGAAGATCTCCTGGAGCTGATACTCGGGCGCAGCGTGGCAGAGAAGGTTGCGGAGGGGAGACTCCTGGAGAAGATCAGTGC
>JAYNPV010000275.1:0-2614 GCA_038113925.1 Gammaproteobacteria bacterium
GCTCAGGGGGCGGTCATAGACTCTCACCTTCACCGGCCGCGAGACCGCTTCCAGCGGTTGGTGAGTAATGTGCAGTTCGCCATCGACAGCCAGGGTCAGGCGTACCCTGGCAACGGTCATAGAAAACGACGTTGCGGCCGCCAGCAGTTGGGCGCAGAAACCGGCCCGATCAAAGGGATAATCATGATATCGGGCAGATTCCCCAAGGCGCTTTAAATGCTCCTCCAACAGCCAGTAACCTTCTGCGCGGGACCAGCGCAAGGTTTCCAGAAGCTTAAGCCGTTGAATCGGGGGCGCCGCCAAAATCCTCGCCTTGTCAAGACACTCTCTGGCCTCCAGGTCGGGATCGGAATCCCAGACGATGCCCCCGCCGACGCCGTAACTCAACTGACCCTGATCATCGACAATCGCTGTCCGTATAGCCACATTAAACTGCGCCTGACGGCCCGGCATTAGCCAGCCGATTGCCCCGGTGTACAGGCCCCGGGGCCGGGATTCCAGTTCATCGATGATCTCCATGGTGCGGCCTTTGGGTGCGCCGACAATCGAGGCACAAGGAAACAGGGCGGAGAATATCTGCGTTACCGAAGCCTCGGTTTGCGCGCGGATAGTCGAAGTGAGTTGCCAGACCGTGGGGTATTTTTCCAACTCGAAAAGGCGATCGACGACGACGCTGCCGGTGCGCGCCACCCGCCCCAGGTCATTACGAACCATATCGACGATCATCAGATTTTCGGCCTGGTCTTTAACGGAAGCACTCAGCGCAGCGGCGGCCAGCTGGTCTTCGACAAAAGTACGACCTCGGCGGGCGGTGCCTTTCATCGGCTTACAGCGGATATGCTCGCCCTGGAGCGCAAAAAAGAGCTCCGGAGAAACCGAGCAGATCGCCCGGTGTTCTTCCAGCAAATAGGCAGCGTAAGCCTGAGGCTGAACAGCATAAAGCTCGCGAAAAAGCGCTTCACTGCCTGACGACCATTTACCGAGTATCTGTTGGGTGTAGTTAACCTGGTAACTGTCCCCTTCCTGTAGGTACTTTTTGATTCGCCCGACTGCCTGTTTATGGCCCATCGCATCAAATCCGTCTAGCCGAGGCGATTGCCGCTGCTTATCGGTCGACCGGGTACCGGGAAAGTCTTCCGGCAGCGAAGGCAGAAATTGCAGGTTTTGGTAGAGCGTAAACCCGAGCAGGGGCTGGCCCGGTTCGGCCTTCGCCGGCAGTGACTGATCAAAGCCAGGAGCGGCGCCATACCCCACCCAACCGGCGGCAAATAGCCCATCCTGTTCTACGCTGCGCTCAATCTTCTGTAATGCTGCCAACACCTGGTCGGGACGATCAGCAACCACCCTTGCCACCGGTGCGGAAAAGGCGAGCCATTGCCCGGATTCAGGCTGATAATGGAGCTGATAAGAGACCATGAAGCAGATTGAGTGGATAGGAATCTGGAAAGAATAACGGCTGCAGCAACCGTTTGCCTGTTTATCCTATCGTAGCGCCCAGAATAGAAATACGCCGGTAATCACCAGTGTCACCGCCAGAAAGTGGTTGCCCAACCAGGAGAAGAATTTTGCCGCACGGCTGTCTAATCCGGCCTGCGCAGCCTGCATTCGTTCGATTGAATCCCCGGTAACCGGCCGATTGCCCGCAGAGTCAAAATTCGATCCAGTCTCCGGCGCGATCCGGTTCCCCCCGTGTCTGCGGGCACTGTTGACCTCAGCCGGGGAGCGACCCACCGATTGCCCCCCTGCGGCAGTGGCGTTTAGTTCCTGTCTTATCTCTTCCGGGTCACGCCTGTCGCGCATTGATAAACCTCGACGTACTAAAAGTAATCCTGAATCAACCGTATAGCTCTTTCGCGGTATCATGCGGGAATTGAACAGGTCCTTCCAGTCCCTTCAGTGGTCTCCGACCTGAAATACCGAGGAACCCGCGTATGGAAGAGTATCAACAGATCGCCGCTATTTTGTCTTTAAGCATGGGGGCGGCCTGGGCAAGTGGCATTAACCTCTACGCTGCCCTGGTGATGATTGGTCTGATGGGGGCCACCGGCAATCTGGTGGTGCCGGAGCAGCTTGAGGTACTGACCAACCCATTGGTCATTGGTGCAGCCGGTTTCATGTATATGGTGGAGTTTGTCGCTGACAAAATGCCCGGCGTTGATACCGGCTGGGATAGCCTGCACACCTTTATTCGCATTCCTGCAGGAGCCATGCTGGCCGCCGGCGCGGTGGGCGAATTGTCCCCTGGCGTTGAACTGGCTGCGGCGATTGTCGGCGGCGGCGTGGCGACCACCAGCCATCTGACCAAGGCAGGCTCACGCGTACTCATTAACACTTCCCCTGAACCGGTTACTAACTGGGTGGCATCGATTGGCGAGGATGTTCTGGTACTGGCAGGGCTCTGGGCGGCACTGACCAATCCCTGGTTATTCCTGGTGTTGTTAATCGGCTTTTTGCTGCTTGCCGTCTGGTTTATCCCCAAACTGTGGCGCGGTATCAAAACTGTTTTTCGAGGCCTGGGACGCCTGTTCGGCCGTGCTTCAATCCCTGAACCACCACTAACAGGCGGGCAAGACGACTGGCAGGATGTATCAGCTGCGGTGGACCCGGGTAACCT
>JAYNPV010000276.1:0-2575 GCA_038113925.1 Gammaproteobacteria bacterium
GGGTGGAGAGTTCCCAGTCGAGCAGGGCGATTATCTTGGAACCGCCACGGCTGAACATCATATTATCGAGCCGGTAATCGCCGTGGATCAGGCTCACCCGGCCATCGTCCTCGGGCATTTGCGCCGGCAGCCATTCCATTAGCTGGTTCATGGCGTCGATCTGCTCGGTTTCTGAGGCACTGTACTGTTTTGACCAGCGGTTCAGCTGACGCTCGAAATAATTGCCGGGGCGGCCATAATCGTCGAGCCCCACGGCGGCGACATCGACCTTGTGCAGGTCAGCCAGCACAAGGTTCATCTGGTCATAGATGGCCCCGCGCCGGGCCGGTTCGGCAACCGATTGCAGCCGGGCATCCAGATGAAGGTCGCCATCGATAAACTCCATCACATAAAAAATGGTGCCGATGACCTCCTCGTCTTCGCATAGCAGATGCATGGTCGGTACCGGTACAGCGGTGCTGGCCAGGGCTGACATGACGCGAAACTCCCGGTCCACCGCGTGGGCCGACGGCAATATGGGCCCCCCCGGTTTTTTACGTAACACGTACTTTTCGCGGTCGGTCACCAGCAGGTAGGTGGGGTTGGATTGCCCCTCGCTGAATTTCTCGGCGCTTTGCAGTGTGCCGAAGTCTTCGATATGGTCGGCAAGATAACTGCCGAGCTTGTCAATCGGCAGCGCGGTGTCGGTATCACTCATAAGGGTTTCACTAATAACTGGGGTTAATAACTAGACGTTCGGCCCGCCATACTGGCGGATCAACGACCGCCCCAGGGCCATTTTATGGACCTGGTCCGGGCCATCGGCAAAGCGAATCTGGCGGGCGTAGTTATAGGCCTCGGCAAGAAAATAATCTTCGGTCAGCCCGCCGGCACCATGAATCTGGATGGCCCGGTCGATGACCGTGGCTGCCATCGAGGGCGTGACTATCTTAATAGCGGCAATCAGGTCGCGGGCCTCTTTGGCCCCGACCCGGTCAATTTTCTCTGCCGCCATCAGGGTGAGCAGCCTGGCCTGCTCCACGTCGCAGTAGGACTGGGCAATATCTTCACGTACTGACTGGTTTTTGCTTAGTTTCTGACCAAAGGGAGAGCGCTCTTCGGCCCGTTTGCTCATCAGCTCAAGGGCTCTCTGGGCGCAACCGATCAGGCGCATGCAGTGGTGAATCCGACCCGGCCCCAGTCGGCCCTGGGCGATTTCAAAACCACGGCCCTCGCCGAGTAGTAAATTTGCCGCCGGCACGCGCACATTTTCAAAAGTAATCTCTCCCTCACCCAGGGGCGCGCCGTGATAACCCAAGGTGGTGAGTGGCCGAACAATGGTGACGCCGGGCGTGTCTCTGGGCACCAGAATCTGTGATTGTTGCAGGTGGCGGTCGGGGTTATCCGGGTCGGTTTTGCCCATGACAATCATGATTTTGCAGATTTCGTGCTTGATACCGCTGATAAACCATTTGCGGCCATTAATCACATAATCGTCGCCGTCGCGGACGATTGAGCACTGCACGTTGGTGGCGTCCGAGCTGGCCACGTCTGGCTCGGTCATGGCAAAGGCAGAGCGAATCTCGCCGGCCAGTAGCGGCGTTAACCACTGTTTTTTTTGGGCCTCGGTGCCGTACTTGATCAGCACCTCCATGTTCCCCGTGTCGGGTGCGTTGCAGTTAAACACCTGCGGTGCCCAGAGCACCCGGCCCATGATTTCGGCCAGGGGGGCGTAATCGACGTTGCTCAATCCCTCCTCGTAGTGGTCGACGGGCAGGAACAGATTCCAAAGTCCGGCGGCTTTGGCTTTGGCTTTCAGCTCCGTTAGCAGCGGTGGCGGCGCCCACGGGTTGTCGGTGGTGCGCATGTAGTCGTTAAAAATCTGTTCCGCCGGGTAGATCTGTTCATCCATAAAATCCTGCAGGCGGGCCTTTAATTCCAATGACCGGGCCGAGGGTTCGCTGTTCATCTGGGTATTCCTGTGGTCGGGTTGGGTTAAGGCCGCACCGGGCAAATTCGTACCCGGTTCGGCCGCTCCTGCATGAGCGTCTATTATTCCTGCTTTTGGCCTTTGGTTGGCGTGTTGCACCCAAGGTTCCGGGGTTGGCAGGGAACTGCGGGCGGTTTAAAGCGTGATATCCACCCGCGGACTGGCGTCTTGCGACGCATCAATATGTTCCCGACAGGTGAACAGTCGGTCCGCTGCAATACCCTGTTTTTCCGTCAGGTAGCGGGTCACTATCCGGGTACGACTGGCAGCAAGTTCCAGCAGTTGGGCATCGCTAATAGCCGGGGCGGGTGGCGGTGCCGCGGCGTTTTCGGTGGTTGTCGGGGGGGCCGCCTGGTCTGTTTTTTCCGAGGATGGGATGGTGACCGTTTGCGCCATGGCCTGTCGATCCGTTTCATCGACAACGCCACAGAGGGTTAGCGATAGCCCCGGTCGGTCGGTTAACAGATCGCCTATTTTCTCCAGGTACTGCTCGCCCGTGGGTGGCAAAGCGGATTTACCGGGGGTCATGCTGATCGGTTGAAAACCGGGTCGAGCGGATTTCGCCGCCAGTTTACCCACCATCATCATGGCGCCAAATGGTTGCAG
>JAYNPV010000277.1:0-2543 GCA_038113925.1 Gammaproteobacteria bacterium
GAAACTGTCGCCGAATTGGTGACTCAGCTCCAGGTCACCACGCGCGCCGCGCCAGTTCAGCGCCCCGTAAAAACTGTACAAATCAGAATCCGACAGGTCACGCCAACCCTCTTCTTCAAAATAATAGCCGTTGACGTAGTACCCGAACCGGCCGTCGTTTGCGCCGCTTTCGATGGAACCGATGCGACGGCCGAAGGAGCCGGCTGTCGCCTCGGCGGCATGCCCCTGGAAATTAAAGCCGTTCTTCATCTCCACCGACAGGGCACCGCCCAGGGTGTTGAGGCCGAAAACCGGATCGGAACCGCCACGCAACTGGATCCGATGAATAGCGGTTTCCGGCAGCAGATCCCAGTTCACGGCATCGCCGAGCGGCTCATTGATGCGCACGCCGTTCTGATAGACCGACAGGCCCTGCGGCAGACCGAGCAACGGCGAAGCCGCTGCGCCCCGGTACTGCAGATCCGGCTGCAGTGGATTGCCCTGGGCAGCATTCAGGTGCACGCTACCCAAAGCGGTGTTCAACATATCCGCCAGACCCAGCGCCTGGCTGTCGTCGACATCAACGGTATCCAGTGACTGCACATTCGCGGGAATCTTCTCCGGCGGCAGCCCGTCCTCAAACTGCAGCGGCGTACTGGTGACCAGTAATTCCTCGATCATGACTGCCTGACCCGCCGAGGCGAACGCCCCCAAAGCAGCCGTGCTCAGTAAAGAAAAACGGCGGATGTTCAGGTGGAGTGACATGAAACTTTTGTCCTGTGGGTGGTATTTGCGCGGTGCCTAACCGCTCAATATCCAGTTGAACCAGAGCGATCAAACGGCCGCTGAACCAGCGCCGGGCTTTATCGACAGAACGCTATGCGGAACTCCTATAGTTTAGCGGACACTTTTCCTTGGTCGCAGGGCATGTCCGATCTAGCTATGGAGGGGTAATAGAAGCATGCCACCCTAAAATACTAACGGTAAGTTTTGCCTGAGAATAAAGTTAAGGGTTGAAATGAAGTGTTAAGAATCGCGTACCTTTCGGGTTAGCCTGCCTGGATGGTAGGCCCGCGAAGAGAAGTAAAAGAGACACACATATCGCGGTATGCTTTTTGCGTTAAAAAATCTTCATTGGATTCGCCTTGCCTATGCCCAAATCCAGGTGGTCTCGGTAGACTCACTTTCCTGCAAATATTCGCGGCGACTTTTGCGTGACAGATTGTTTGCATTACCGGGAAGTCATATATCCACTCAATCGCAGAAGTTTCCATGGTGAATGCAGCCCCGATCACCCTGCCGGATGGTAAGCATCCGTTATACAAAAAGTATGGGCGTAGATGTGCTGCTGCTCTCCTCGCTCGATTACAGCGAAGAACTCACCTTTTTCGGCGAGCGGGTGATGCCGTTAATGGTACAGGCGGGGTTACGGGCGAGGTGACTGAGGTTTCTGCGCCGACCGGCGGTTCTGCGGCTAACGGACAAAGAATTCCGCCGCCTGCGCGGCGGGCCGCTCTGCCAATCGGCCTAGGTAGTCCTGAATCTCCGGCTGATCGGCAAGCAGATCCCGAACGCCCGCGCAGAGCAGCGGTTGGGCAACCAGGATGTCGGCAACCGAGAACATCTCGCCAAGTAGATAGGGTCCCCCAGCCAGCTGATCCGTTAAGGCACCGAACATGCCGGCACGGTTGGCAATTAGGTCATCCTGGGGAGTGCGGCCCGGCTGCACGATGGGCAGAAAGGCCTCGTCCAGGGTGCAGCTGCCGAAAAAGCACCACTGCAGATAGTCAGCGCGTAGTGGATCGTCCGCCTTCGGTGCCAGGGTGCCGTAACCGAATCGGTCAGCAAGATACAGACAGATGGCCCCCGACTCCCCCATTGCCTGACCATCGATGGTCAGAGCGGGGATAAAGCCATAGGGGTTGATCTCCCGGAACGCCGCACTCTTGTGTTCACCTGCTTCCGGGTCGACGCGCTGTTCCTGGTAGTCGAGTCCCAATTCGTGCAGCAGCCACCGAGGTCGGCAGCTACGGTCGCGGTTGACGAAAGAATAGAGGGTAATATCGTTGGCCATTGCTTGAGTCCTCGGGTTGCGAGATTGCGCGGGTTCAGAAAACCAGAGGAAGTATAGACTGCTTTTTCCCCAACCGATGACATACCGCGAGCTAACCCGGCCGTGACGTAGCCAAACGGTAACAATAGGAAACGGACCAGGGTTTATTCTGCCGTTTGCGAAACATTATGAGGCCGGTGCGCTTTTCCCCGATCCGACTGCTGGAAGATGCAAATACGGAATCGTCCGGGATATCCATAACGCGACCATAAAAAAAAAGCCCCTGCCGGTTCACCAGCGGGGGCTTTTACCTTTTTGACTC
Source organism: Gammaproteobacteria bacterium (assembly GCA_038113925.1). GTDB lineage: Bacteria > Pseudomonadota > Gammaproteobacteria > Immundisolibacterales > Immundisolibacteraceae > QNFC01. Next base: position 2,355 of record JAYNPV010000277.1, read on the forward strand.
TTTACACAGAATCGATAATTCAGACCCGCTTGCGCCGCAGTCCAAGACCGACCAGGCCAAGTCCCAAAAGGGCGATACCAGCGGGCTCTGGAACATCTGCCGTGACAACAGTTAGTATGGAATCACCTACATAGAAGTCTCCCCATACGGACTGCACCGTTACGTCCAGAAAACCATCGTCATTGATCG
>JAYNPV010000278.1:0-2502 GCA_038113925.1 Gammaproteobacteria bacterium
GGCCCGGGTTGTGGCTACTGCTGGAGGCCCGAGTGGTACTGTCCAGCAGTGACGGCGATCGGCAGGTTCCCATGGCCGAGTTTATTGATGATTACTTCACCACTGTCATTGAGCCCAACGAAGTTTTGACGGAAATCCGCTTTGCGCTGCCGCCCGCCGATGCCGGATTTGCCTACAGTAAATTCCTGCCCCGAAGCGAAGATGATTATGCTGCTGTCTCCGCTGCGGCACTGGCTACTACCGATAGTGGCGGTAATATAACCGGCGTTCGATTAACCCTCGGTTCGGTCGCCCCGGCTCCCGTCTGTGTGGCGACGGAATCACTCATTGGCCAACCCGCCGATAGTCCCCTGATAGGTCAGGTGGCCGAGAGTGTCAGGGAATTGGTCGATCCGCTTGACGATGTCCGCGGCAGCGCTGCCTATAAAACAGACATGGCGGTGGTTTTTGCCCGGCGGACAATGCAGCAGGCATTAACCAACGCCGCCGCCAAATAATTTACCGAGAAGCTTCCCATGGATTTCGATTTTCGTTTCACCATTCCTGCTGAGCAGCAGACCCTGTGGCAAAAAGTCATCGATATTGAGACTGTTGCCTTCTGTGTGCCGGGGGTGACCGGTATAGAAAAACTCGATCAGGGACCGCCGGTCGAATATGAGGGCACGCTGAAAATTCGTGTTGGCCCGGTGGGATTGCAGATGAAAGGCCAGGTGCTGATCACCCGGATTGATGACAGCGGCTATGCGATGGAGTTGATTTGTGAGGGCAAGGATCGCAAGATTCCCGGCTCCATCAAGACCGAAACCTCCATGTCTCTTGAGCCTCCCGAATCCGGCGACGAGGGCACCGACCTGGTGATTCACACCCACGCCACCATAATGGGTAAACTGGGGGAGTTCGGGCAATCGGTGATCCGCAAAAAAACCGCCGCCGTTCTGGCTGAGTTTGTGGATAATCTGGTTGAACAGCTCGCCGAGGAGGCAACCGCCTGATAGTTAAGTAAGCGCAACCATAAGAGTGGCCGTTTCAGCGGCCGTAAAAACAACAATGACATTCATAAAGAGGAGAAAAGAGTGGGAAATTACAACGCCATAGAACTTACAATCGAAAATGATGTTGCCCGGGTCAATTTTAATCGCCCGGAGAAACGCAACTGCATGAGCCCGGAATTGCATCGCAATATGTACGAGGCGCTTGACGAAATCGAGGCGGCTAAAGTCAAGGTGATCGTCATCACCGGCAACGGCCCCAGCTTCTGCGCGGGAATGGACCTCGAACAGTGCTTTCTGGAGCCATTTGACGACCCCGAGGCGATGAACGAAATCAACCATTACGCCTTTGGTTGGTTTACCCGCATTAAAAAATCCAAGGCAGTCACCATTGGCAAAGTAAACGGCTACTGCTTTGGCGGTGGCATGGCGCTGGCCGGGGTGCTCGACCTGGTGATCGCGGCCGACGAATCGCTCTGGGGTTTGTCGGAGGTTAACTTCGGCATATTCCCCGGCGGCGGCACCAGCTGGACCGTGGCTAATAATATGAATCGTAAAAAAGGTATCCATTATTCGGTCAGCGCGGAAACCTTTAACGGTAAGCAGGCAGAAGAGATGGGGTATGCCACCTTCTCGGTGCCACTGGCTGAACTGGATGCAAAAACCGAAGAGGTGGTCGGTAAGCTGACCAACAAGGGCCGTGCAGTATTGGGTAAGGTCAAAGAGGTCTACGAAAAAGTACTCAATATGGATTTCGAAGAGGCCATCGATTACGAAATGGCGAAATCCTGGGAGTTATCCCGTGAAACCAATGATGACTGGATCAATACCGCCCTGGCCTCGTTTAAACGTCGGGAATTTAAACCCGGCACCCAGGCTTACAAACTGGTGAACGACGTCTGATACGGTTTCTACAGAAAGGTCTACACCAACAAGGGCCGATGACACCAGTGTCATCGGCCCTTTTACATTTTGGGCGGGGTTTCAGCGTTGTATCGTCAATAGGGTTAACAGGACCATCAATCTGCAGCGATTACGCTTCCCCCTTCGGGAATTCCGCCGCCGGCACGATCGGTGTTTTGTAAAAACCGCATGGAATCGGGCAGCTTTGGCCACTGGGGCATCATTAACCAGAGCCGTAGCAGGTGACGCGCTCGGGCATCATCAGCGTAATCTTCATAGTCGCTACGGGCATGCAGGATTCGCCGGTTACAGGGAATGTCAGACAATCTTCCACCAGGAAAGCGGTTGTCTGGCCCGATGCCCGATAAAATAGGTCAGTCAACGCGCATGGTTTTAATTCTCCGGTGAATCGCTTCTATGAAAATAGTTTCTTTCAACATTAATAGCCTGCGGGCTCGGCTGCATCAGCTGGAGCAGGTCATTCAACTCCATGATCCGGACGTGATCGGGCTGCAGGAGACCAAAGTGGATGATGAACAGTTTCCGCTGGAGGCGGTGGAGGCGCTCGGTTATCAGGCCCATTTTCATGGTCAGAAGGGCCACTATGGGG
>JAYNPV010000279.1:0-2499 GCA_038113925.1 Gammaproteobacteria bacterium
ACCTGGTAAAGTTCAACACTTCACTCCTAAACCGGTGAGGGTTCTACCCATCCAATGGAACCCCATTCTGCCAGTTTGCGCGGGTTGATTCCTGCCTCAGGAACCTTCTGTTATTGATCCAGGCCAACTTTGTCAACAAAGAAGCCGGAAGCCGTCAAGCCGGATATTGGCCATGTATAATCCAGATACGGGCCGGTTGGGCCTTTATCTCATCTATCCCGCCAAACTGGGTATTCTCTTTAGCGGCTTTCAGCACCGGGAAAAACGTGTCCGGCAAAACAGCATGAGCACCACAGCAACCGTGGTAGCCATGGCCAAAACCTGAAACCCGGCGCTGACATGGCCTGCTATCGATATCACCTGACCGGATAGCGAGATACCCGCAAACGAACCCAGAGAGCCGCCGATATTAACCAGAGCAATACCGGCGGCGGCCTGCTGCGGCGGGATCAGCGTTGTGGTTAATCCCCAGAATGTGGCGAAGCCGGCACCGATGCCGAACATGAACAGGGTGATCGCCAGATCGGTGTAGAGCAGGGTCAATTCGCCGCTCAACCAGAACAGGGCCATGGCAGTAATAACCATCCCTGATAAAGGGTGCCAGAAGCGCTCATTCTGGCGGTCGGAATGCCAGCCCCACAACAGGGCAGAAACAATAAACGCCAGGTAAGCAACACCCACATGCCAACCGATCGCGGCTTCGGCAAGGGTCGGTGCACTGCTCGCCACCGCTTTGGGTAACCAGTAGATAGCCCCTACCAGCGCGCCGGTAAACAGAAAGTTGATCCCGCAAAGCCACCAGACCGCGGCCGATCTTAAGGTGGCGCGCACGCCCGCCGGCACCACTGACAGCTGCCGAGTAGCTGCCGCCCGTTCCTGTTCCAGTTGCGCGGCGAGTTGACTCCGCTGGTGGTCGCTGAGCCAGGATGCCTGCTCGGGTCGATCCGTTAGCCACCAGAGAACCAGCAGGCCAAACAGTGAACAAGGCAGCCCTTCAAGCAGAAATAACCACTGCCAGCCGGCCAGTCCCAGGGCGCTATCAAATCGCTGCATGATCCACCCCGACAGCGGACTGCCCAGCACCCCGGAAATGGGAATAGACAAGGTAAACAGGGAGACCGCCATGGCACGATTGCGGCGGGCAAACCAGTAGGTGATGTACAGCATGATGCCGGGGTAGAGACCCGATTCGGCAACCCCCAGCAATAGCCGTACGCCATAAAACTGACCGGCACTGGTGACCCAGGCGGTGGAGGCTGAGACCAGGCCCCAAATAACCATAATGGTGGCAATTAGCCGCCGAGCGCCAAAGCGCTCCAGCAGCGAATTGGCCGGTAGCTGAAACAGTAGATACCCCAGGAAGAACAGGCTGGCACCAAAGCCATAAACCGCATCGGAAAAACCGAGATCCTGATTCATGGTCAGGGCGGCAAAACTGACATTTACCCGATCAAGCTGACCGAGCACGTAGATCAGCACCAGCAGGGGTATTAACCGCCAGGCAACCCGGCGGTTAATGCTGACCAGTGACTCCTCCTGCCCTGGCGGTTGTTGATTCACCGCTCAGGATTCCACTGAGACACCTGAGCGTCAGGCAATCCCTAATGACTGCAGTTGATCCACCAGCCACTCGCGCCTTTCGGCGGAGACATCTTCCACCGGTGCCAGGGTATAGCCACCATTCAAACCGATGGCGTCGTACCAGGGTTTAAGAATCGCAAATGCCGAGGCGTAGGTACCGGTCTTGGCCAGTTCCCAGATGGTCATGTCCTCGACAAACCCGGCAACGTCGCGCAATGAACTCCAGACCTGATAGGCCTGATCCCACTTGCCGGCTTCGGCCAGGGATTTGTATTCCAGAATGACACTACGCTTTTTACCGTAGGTGGTGAAATGATAGGCGGCCCACTGGATGAATGGATACCCGGCCCGCAGGTCATCATAAAAATACTGCTCTATCGGTTCGCTGATAAAAAAATCATCACGAATTTCACGACGCAGTTTGACCGTGTCCGAACGCTTAAGACTGCCCTGCTTAACCCCAACGATGGTCTCTATATCGGCCAGCCGCTGCATTAACTCCAGACTAAGCACGGTGCCGGAAACAGCGGTGCGATAAAGAATCATCGCCATATCGGTACGATCGGCGAGGTATTTATAGAATGAATAGATCTCGTCGTCCGATTTGAGCTGCACCGCCGGGTTCATCACCTCTGCACTGCGGTAACCCATTTTTTCCACCGCCCGCATTTTCTCCAGCGCCTGACGAGCGCTGGGGTCAAGAATAATGGTAGATATATCAATGCGCCCGGCCACTGCCTCGGCGATCACCTCGTGGTAGTGATACCACTCGGAGAGGGTCAAGTTCCACGCCTCGGCGATAAAACCACCGACGACGATACCGTGGAGCCCCATATCGACAAACTGGTCGATATTGTCGCGCAGCGCAGGATCATCGAGCTCACCGGAGTGAGTAAAGGCAGTTAAGGGGGCGACATA
>JAYNPV010000280.1:0-283 GCA_038113925.1 Gammaproteobacteria bacterium
GATATGCGCATGGTGCACTGGGCCCGGGATTCAATGGATGAGGCGACCGGGGATCTGGTGGTGCGTAAGGTGGACGAGAAAATAATGCACGCCGGTGACGTCGATTACTCCGCCCCCGGCATTGCCCACGAGCTTTATCCCCTGACTGACGACTCGGTGGAGCTGGCGGTACGGTGTCACTCGCTGATGGAAATTATTCAGCATCGTTACGACCGCAATTCGGGCAAATACGTGAAGTGGAGCTGGGGTAAAAAGGAAGTGGTGGGCGGAGGTAATTTCACCA
>JAYNPV010000280.1:293-2443 GCA_038113925.1 Gammaproteobacteria bacterium
GCGGGGAAAACGAGCCCGAAGCGCCCTCATCGCTGATGGATCGAGTGAAATAAATCTCAAGCGGGTCAACTCGACCCGGTTAACCGGCCCTGACTGAAATCAAAGCCCATACGCGGCGCTGAACGAGGCTTTTCCAGCGTTGGTCAGTGCCGTCTTCTTTTAAGGTTGGACGGGTCGTTCAGGTATGCCAGGTGATTTTGTCATCTATCGGTCGGCGTTCGCTGCTGGGCCAGTCGCAAACTGGGTAGCCCATAAACAGCACCCCCAGTCCGCGGGTGCGTTCGTCAAAACCAAAAAAATCGGCGGTCTCTCGGGCGAAGGCAATCGCACCACTCGACCAAAAAGTCCCCAGGCCATAGGCGGTGGCCATTAATTGCATGTTCTGCACCGCACAGGCGACGGTGATGACCTCCTCATCTTCGGGTAGCCGTTCGGCCTCATCGCGGTGCATGCCGATGCCGATCGCGCAACCGGACTGCTGGGGCACGTTTAACAAGCGATCAAACTTCTGCTGCTGAAATTTCTCTTCCGGGGTGTTGTCTCGGTACCACCCCGACATGTACTCCCCCAGCTTTAGTTTTCCTGCGCCGGCAAACAGGGCAAGGCGCGAGGGGTCGGTAAGTTTATGGGTCGGCGCCCAGCGCGCAGTTTCAAGGATGTCATCAATGATGGCCTGATCGATGGAGCGGTCGCTGTACTGCATGGGTTTGATGGTGCGACGTTTTAGAATAGTTTCCCGAACCGCTTCTACTGACATCTGGGCCTCCAATTTTGGCTACTGGCTTGCTAAGCCGGGACTTCCCCGGTCGGTGTGATCATCTCATCCCTGACCACCACTGCGGGGATTATTTTCGGCTCCGGCAACAAAGTCCAGTGCTGATTGATGCTAACCCTCACGCTGGCGCGGGGCCGATCAATTAGTGCCCAAAATTCCGTCATCATCTTGCTACAATCCGCTTATGTTCAGTGTCACCTGGGAATCGATAGCTTATGTCTAACACAGGAGCCCGCGAGGGCAGTCTCGAAGCCCCTACCCGGCACCCGCTGGCATGGCGCGAAGAGTCATTTTATGACCAGCAGAGTATTAATGAAGAGCTCGAGCGGGTTTTTGATATCTGTCACGGTTGTCGGCGCTGCGTGAGTCTCTGCAAGTCGTTTCCGACCCTGTTCGACCTGGTGGATGAATCGGAAACCATGGAAGTCGACGGGGTTGACAAGGCCGATTACTCGAAAGTCGTCGACGAGTGCTACCTCTGTGACCTCTGTTATCTGACCAAATGCCCCTACGTGCCGCCCCACGAATGGAATGTGGATTTTCCCCATCTCATGCTGCGTGCCAAGGCCGCTAAATTTAAAGCCAGCGGCGCGCCACTGAAAAACAAATTGATGTCCAGCACCGACCTGGTGGGATCGCTGGCGGGTATTCCGGTGGTGGCACCCGTGGTTAACGCGGTAAACAAAAATGGCCTGGCGCGCAAGGGGCTGGATAAGGTCATGGGTGTCCACCCGGACGCCAAAATCCCCGAATATCACAGTAATAAAGGCCGTAAACGGCTCGCTAAAGTGCGGGATCCCGGCCTTGATGGATCGGCAGTAGAGGCCACTGATCGCACCACCGGCAAGGTGGCTCTCTACGCGACCTGTTACGGCAACTACAACGACCCCCAGGTGGTCGAGGATCTCACCCTGGTGTTGCAGCACAACGGCATCGCGGTAACCGCCGTATCCAAGGAAAAATGTTGCGGCATGCCCAAGCTGGAGTTGGGTGATCTGCAATCCGTCGCCAACGCCATGGAGGCAAACTTGCCACCCCTACTGGAAATGGTGGATGCCGGTTGGGACATCATCGCGCCGGTTCCCTCCTGCGTGCTCATGTTCAAGCAGGAATTACCACTGATGTTTCCGGAGCGCGAAGACGTGGCGCGGGTGCGCGACGCCATTTTTGATCCGTTTGAATATCTGATGCTGCGCCACAAAAAGGGGCTGCTGAAGACAGATTTTCCTAACTCCCTGGGTAAAGTCGCCTATCACGCCGCCTGTCATCAACGGGTACAAAAAATCGGCCCCAAGACCAGCGAACTGCTGAAGTTGATCCCCGATACGGAAATTATCAGCATCGAGCGCTGTTCGGGTCACGATGGTACTTACGG
>JAYNPV010000281.1:0-2431 GCA_038113925.1 Gammaproteobacteria bacterium
AGACCCTGCTGGCTGAACGCTAGAAGCCTGTCGGGTTCAGGGGATTTAATGCTCCGCAAAACCCCGCGCGCTGCCGCCGCTAGGCAGATTTGAACAGCAGTTCAATGTCGTAACTGCGCAGATAGTGGCGCTCATCTTCCAGGTCGGCAGCGGTTAAGGGGTGCTCCTCCAGCCAGTTTTTCGGCAGGATTAAGGTCAAGGTCTGTTTTTTACAGGTCAGCTCCATAGGCGGCACGGCCTGTTGCCGTTTTCCACGGTGCAGCAAGACAGATAACCGGATAATCGCCAGCAACCAGGCGGTGCTGCGTTGCCAGGAACCCCTTACCGCGCATGCCAGTTCGCGGGGCAATTTGCGTCGATGGCCGCGGACCAGCAGCGCCAGCAGCTGTTTTTCGTCGCGGCTGAAACCGGGCAGGTCGGCGTTGGCCAGAATATAGCCGCCGTGCTTGTGGTAACCGCTATGGGCAATGTCGAGCCCGATGGTGTGCAGGGTTGCTGCCCAGCGCAGGAATTTATCGGCATCGGGAATATCTATCTGGGCGGTTTTCCGGACTTGTGGCAGAAAGTTAGCCGCCGTTGTGGCAATGCGTTGAGTGCGTTGCTGATTGACATGGTAGCGATCCGCCACGGCATTAACGGTCAGTTCGCGAATATCATCCCCTCCACTGCGACCCACCAGGTCGAATAGCAAGCCTTCTCGCAAGGCACCGTCAGAGACACGCATACGGTCGATGTTCAGAGTTTCAAAGACGGTGCTAAGCACGGCAATTCCGCCGGGGAAGACCATTCTGCGGTCTGCTTTTAACCCCGGTAGGTCAAGCTGGTCCAGGCTACCTGCTGCGGCCACCCGATCGACTATTTCAGCCACTGCCGCACCGGTCAGTTCGCTGGTGTCGGCCCGTTCGGTGAGGTGACAGGCAGCCGCCACGTCGCGCACTGAGCGAATCGTGCCGGAAGCGCCGACCACCGTCTGCCATCGCAGGTCTGAAAAAGTTTCGATCACCGGCTCAAAGCGCCGTTGCGCATCGAGTTTAGCCTTGCGCATTTTATTGCTGGTCAACTGGCCGTCGCCAAAGGGACCGCGGCCAACAGATATACAACCGGCGTAAACGCTCTCCATGGCGTCAGGTTTAAATCCCCGGCCCACAATCAGCTCCGTGCTGCCGCCGCCAATATCAACCACCAGGCGCCGTTCGTCACTCTGTAATGAATGGGCAACACCAAGAAAAATTAGCCGGGCTTCCTCGATGCCCGAAATCACGTCGATGGGCTGCCCAAGGGCCTTGCCCGCGCGTTTGAGAAAATTGTTTTGGCCATTCAACTGGCGCAGGGTGTTAGTGCCTACCACCCGAACAGCTTGCGCGGATAGGGGTTCAATGCGTTGACCAAAACGCCGTAGACAGTCCAGCGCCCGGTTCTCGGTTTCTTCATCGAGGCTTCCATCCTGCAGGCCGAGGCCAAGTCGTACCGGTTCACGAAGTCGGTCGACGATCTGCAGACCGCCATCATCGGAATGACGCGCCACGATCATATGGAAGCTGTTGGAACCCAGGTCCAGGGCCGCCAGCAGCCTTGATGATTGGTTAGCCATGGATTATCGCCCCGGGAGTGACTGCCGGGTCCCATTCCCGGTGGGTGGAAGCGATGCTAAACATGGAAGCCCTGATTTTTTCCCTGAGTTGCTATGTTGGGGTGACCGAGCAATGATACCCGCAGCCTGTTTCGTTAATTTTACTTTTTTTGACCATAATTGTTGCCTGATCAGGCTCAGCCGGGGATAACGCCAGGATGAAATTAACCAGAAACGAGGCGATCTGGCTGGTCGTTTTTTTCAGCCTACTGATCTGGTCGGCATGGCGGCCCCACGATTATTTTATCTGGGCGCTGGAGGTGCTGCCGGCACTGGTTGCGCTGTTGGTGCTGGCGGTTACCCGCCAGCGGTTTCCGCTTTCTCCACTGGCGGGTCAACTTGTCTTGTTGCATTGCATTGTGCTCATGGTGGGCGGCCACTACACCTATGCAGAAGTGCCCGTCGGTGAATGGCTTCAATCTGCATTTGACTGGCCGCGCAATAATTACGACAAGCTTGGCCATTTGCTACAGGGACTGGTACCGGCACTGGTGGCTCGTGAGATAGTGCTCCGGCTTAAGGTGTTACCGGTAGGGGGCTGGCTAAACCTGTTTCTGGTCAGTTTTGCGCTGGCTGTGAGCGCGTTTTACGAATTGATAGAGTGGGGCGTCGCCCTGCTCAGTGATGCCGCCGCTGACTCATTTCTGGGCACCCAGGGATACGTTTGGGACACCCAGTCGGACATGGCCATGGCGCTTTTAGGCGCGTTGATCACCGTTTTTCTGTTATCTGAATCCCATGATCGTCAGCTCGCCCGTTTCGATTATCCCGTTTCCATTAAATTTTGAGATAAATCAATAC
>JAYNPV010000282.1:0-2026 GCA_038113925.1 Gammaproteobacteria bacterium
GTGCTGGCAAGTGGGTAACCCGCTTCGTATGCCGCGTTCAGAATAGTCTGGTCTGATCGACATTTAAATATAGCCACCGGCTGTTCGGGGTGGTGTAACTCAACCTGGTATTCCATTAATCAGGCAGCCGATGACTGGTCCAGTTCGTCAACCTGGGTTTGTAGCAGGGTGATGCCATTCTGGCCTTTGCCGGCTTCAACAGCGATGGTCGCCAGGGCCTTTTCCCCGGCTGATAAGGCATCTTCTCCTGCCGCCGACAATTTCTGCAATAACGGTAGTGCCTCACTGAGGAACAGTCTGAGGTCTGCAATGGCGAGGTCGCGCACCCGCCCGTAGCCTTTGATTAATCGGCCCGCATCCGCCGCCAGAAATGCCAATTCAGGGGCCTGCTGTTGCCAGTCACGGATCGCCTGTTGCCAGTGGTTGATCTGATCTATTTCCTGTTTATGCCGCCAGGAGCTCAGGCGGAACCGGCGCATCCAGGCCAGCGATGCCATGGTGTAGTAACCAGGCAGTGAACTGGTTTTGATGGTCATGTCCAGGCTGATGTTTTCGAAGTTCGGGTTCAGGCGTCCACCGATAGCGCGGATCAGCTCGGCCAATGCCGTGGGGAAAATACCGTAGATCTGTTGCGGATCGGGGGCGAGGAAGTCTTCCACCACCATTTTTTGCCCCGGCTTCAAGCCGTGTTCTTTAGCCAGGTCGACGAAGCGGGACCTTCTGGTTTTTATCTGCGCCACGCGCGGTGAGTCCTCGTAGGTCATCCACAGGGCCAGGTGCTGAGCATAGGCGGCCTGAAGGGTCGGGTCATTTGAGAATTCGCCGACCATCTTCAGGTAATCCTGTGCATAGCGCAGATGTTGGAAATCAATCAGTTGGTAGAGGGCTTCCGCCAGGGTCTGGTTCAGGGCGTCGGGCAGGTTCTGCCGGGCCTCCTGCAAAGCCTCTCGATATTGTCTAGCTTTGCCGGCGGGGAGACTGGCTGCTCGCTCATCAGCCATCTGCTGCCAGTCCTGGACCTCGGCCTGTTTAAAGTGAGCGCGGGGCAGGGTGCCGTCGCGCATCATCTGATAACCCAGGTCAAAGGCCTTGATGTTGTCGCCGACGTTGGAGCCCGAATCGCGGATCGCCTGATGAAACGGCTCTGCCGGCAGGTTAAAGGTGGGTGATGCCACCACCGCACCGAGCAATATTGCATTACTGGAAAGGTAGGAGAGTCCCGCTTCGGTGACCATGTCCTGCGCGTGAAACAGCCAGGTATTGTCACTAAGCGCCTCGGCGGCCTGATGGATTTCTTCACTGGGGAAGACGCCGCCTTCGGCGGGCATTTTTTCCAGGGTGCCGAAATAGCGGTAGGTGTTAGCAATGATGTGGCAGTTTTCGGCGGCGAAGCCGCCCTGCAGCAGCCGCCCCAGCTCCAGAAATTCCTGTGCCAGAATCAGGTCAACATCACCGGGCACTGCAAAGGGAGAGAGAATGGGGGGGGAGTCACCTTCGGGATTAGCCTCCAGGTAGTAAATAACGGTACCCGCCCGTTGGGAGAGTCCCAACAGGCCGATACTTTGGGGCTGCCAGCCGGCGTTGAGCAGGCCGCGAACCAGCCAGTCACTGAGGACGCCACCACCCTGGCCACCGACGGTGCCGATGAGTACCCGAATACTGCGGTCATTAACTTGTTCAGCCATGGTTACTGCCCAGCCTTTGCCGGTTGAATCACCGGCATAAATAGCGATTTCATCGATAGCCAGACTTTTTCGTACCAGGCAATGTTATGGACCATGGTCACTTTATGAAATGAAGGGCAGAGCTGTGCCGCATGGGCGATTTCCCCACAGACTCCACAGCCGACGCAGGTGCTGTCAATCGCGGCGACCGGGGCTGTTTTTAGTTTGTTTTTGCTATCGGCTAACGACAATGAAGGACAGCCGTTCACCCGCATACAGCTGTGGTCGCCGACGCAGACATCGTTATCGACACCGAGGCGTTCCACCTCCACCCGTTCTCCAGCAGCGAGTAACCTGCGTCT
>JAYNPV010000282.1:2036-2377 GCA_038113925.1 Gammaproteobacteria bacterium
TCCGGTTTTACCGAACGCTGTTTTTGCAGCTGACATTCTGCTTCGGAGATGATGACCCGCAGCTGGGGCTCCTTGGGGGCCTGAATCTGCTGGAGTTTTTTCTGAAAGTCCTTGAATTTGTAGGGGTTGGCCTTGACGATCTGTTTAACCCCCATGGCGCGAAAGGTGCGCTCAATATTGAGGTCGCCACCACCCGCTTCACCAGTCAGCTGAGGTCCGGAATTGGGGTTTTCATGGGCGCCGGTCATGGCGGTCCATTTGTTGTCCAGTACCACGTAGGTGGCATCCTGGCGGTTATAGATACCGTTGACCACACAGGTATTCATGGCGCTGTGCCAGAG
>JAYNPV010000283.1:0-517 GCA_038113925.1 Gammaproteobacteria bacterium
GGGTGTGTGTGTTTTAACCCAACCTCTCTTGTGGCACCGGATTTGGGTTGGGGGGTGAATTTTCCGGGCTTCCCGAAACTATCGGCCCTATGGGATAATCGCCCGAGCTACCTGAACAAAAAGTAACGGCCCGATCGCCCCCTGATGAATGTTGCTGCAAATGGGTATTCTGAAAGTTTCCCGATGCCATTCAGGGCGCGCTTTTCATTAATTTAGTTTATCTGCTGGAGTCGACAATGGACCAAAATAAACAACGTGCCCTCGAAGCAGCGTTATCGCAAATAGATAAACAGTTTGGCAAAGGTTCGGTGATGCGACTCGGCGAAGAGGGCGGTATGCGCGACATTGCCGCTGTCTCTTCCGGTTCTCTTAATCTCGACATCGCCCTGGGCATTGGTGGCCTACCCAAGGGTCGGATCATAGAAATCTACGGCCCGGAGTCCTCCGGCAAGACCACCATTGCCCTGCAGGTTATTGCCCAGGCGCAGGCCGCAGGTGGTGCCGCTGCATTTGTGGA
>JAYNPV010000283.1:527-2065 GCA_038113925.1 Gammaproteobacteria bacterium
ATACTTCCTCTTTTCTCAGGCCACTCGAAAGATGAGCACGCGCTGGACCCTGAGTACGCCGGCAAGCTCGGGGTTGATCTCGATGACTTGCTGGTATCCCAGCCGGATACCGGTGAACAGGCGCTGGAGATTACCGACATGCTGGTGCGTTCAGCCGCGCTCGACGTGGTGGTGGTTGACTCGGTTGCCGCCCTCACCCCCCGCGCCGAACTCGAAGGCGATATGGGAGATACCCACGTCGGCCTGCAGGCACGCCTCATGTCGCAGGCATTGCGGAAACTCACCGGCAGTATCAGCCGCTCCAACACCATGGTTATTTTTATCAACCAGATTCGCATGAAAATAGGGGTGATGTTTGGCAGTCCGGAGACCACCACCGGCGGTAATGCCCTGAAATTTTACTCATCGGTGCGCCTTGATATTCGGCGGATTGGCGCAATCAAAAAGGGTGATGAAGTCATCGGCAACGAAACCCGCGTGAAAGTCGTAAAAAACAAGGTGGCACCGCCCTTTAAGACGGCGGAATTTGAAATTCTTTACGGTGAGGGGGTTTCCCACGAGGGTGAAATTATCGACCTGGCAGTGGAGTGCGGAATTCTGGAAAAATCGGGGTCCTGGTACAGCTACAAAGGCGAACGGGTGGGGCAGGGTAAGGACAATGTCCGCAATTACCTGAAGGAGCATGTTGAGCTGGCGGTCGATCTGGAGAATCAGATTCGCGAGCTGAAACTCCCTAAAAAAGATGACGATGCCGCCGCTGCGGGAGTGGAGACTGCCGTAACCGAAGGTGAGTGAGCAGAGTAACAAAGAGCAGTTTGCCGAGGCCTATAACCGCACCCTGGGATTGATCGCCCGGCGCGAGCATTCTGCCGCTGAATTGCGCCGCAAGCTCTCTGCGCGGGGCTACCCGGAGCAAATATGCGAGGCGGTGCTGAGGCAGCTTCAGGAACGCAATCTGCAGGATGACAGTAATTTTGCCGAAGAGTTTATCGCTTCGAAAAAGCGCCGCGGATTTGGGCCGCTGAAGATAACCGCCGAACTCCAGCAACACCAGATCAGTCGCGACCTGCTGCGCGAACTACTGGACGAACAGAGCGATGACTGGTTACAAGGGTGCCGACAGGCAATGCAGCGAAAATATGGCGACAGGGCGGCGACCGACCAGCGGGAACGGCTGCGACGCAGCCGGTTTCTGCAACAGCGCGGGTTTGCCGCGTCGATGGTGGCTAAAGTGCTGCGAGAGAACAGTGAGGACGTTTAAGGTGTTACTCAATGGCTGATATTAAAACGAGTCACTCGTTACGCGAGGCGTTTTTAAGCTATTTCGCGGAGCGTGGTCATCAACGGGTTGAGAGTGCTTCGCTGGTGCCGGTCAACGACCCGACCCTGCTATTCACCAACGCCGGCATGGTGCCTTTTAAAGAGCTGTTCCTGGGCAGTGAAAAACGCAGCTACCAGCGGGCAACTTCGTCTCAACGCTGCGTGCGCGCCGGGGGCAAGCACAACGACCTGGAAAACGTCTGCTAAACGGCGCGCCA
>JAYNPV010000283.1:2109-2365 GCA_038113925.1 Gammaproteobacteria bacterium
TATCTGGACAGGCCGGCGACCGATATATCGAAATCTGGAACCTGGTGTTCATGCAGTACGACCGCCAGGCCGACGGGCAACTGGTTGATCTACCCAAGCCGTCGGTGGATACCGGCATGGGGCTGGAACGGCTCGCCGCGATCCTCCAGGGAGTTCACGATAACTTTGATACCGATCTATTTGTTCCATTGATTCAGGCCGCCGCTGAGGTGATTGATGTGCCCGCCGACGACTCACGTTCGCTGCGGGTGATTGC
>JAYNPV010000284.1:0-2333 GCA_038113925.1 Gammaproteobacteria bacterium
GAAGTCGCTCCTACAAGAGCCGGTCGATCGTTCTCCCAGACTCGGGTAAGCAGCGGCTGTACCTAAAGACGCCATGCCCACTGCAAATCTCCGCTCACTGCTTCTGAATCACCTTTTTCAGTGGCGACAGGTTAATTTCATCAAACACGGTCTCTGCCGAGGCCTGCAGCACCATCTGCACGGTTTCCGCCACACTTTTTGCACTAACCGCATGGCTGGGCTCGTCGCCTGGGGCAAAATCAAGCTGATCAAAAAATGGGGTTCTGACCATGCCGGGGTTGATCAGAGATACCCTCACGCCACTGCGGCTACACTCTTCGCGCAGTGCCTGGGAAAACCCACGTAGCGCTGCCTTACTGGCGCTGTAAACCGCGCCCCGGCGGCCTCCCGCCAATGCCGCTTCTGAACCCATAAATAGCAAATCACTGCGGGGATGTTGTCGCAGCCCCGGCAGCAATGCCCTCACCAGATAAATCTGACTGCGCAGGTTCAGGTCGAGCAATTCATCAATCTGGGCGTAGGAAAACTCTTCCAGCCCGCCGAACTGGCCGCGTCCGGCGTTGGCCACCACGGCGTCGATATCCGGGTGGTCGTTTGCCAGTTCAGATAACCGGCTTGGCAGGGAGGATAGTTCGGCTAAATCAATAGCAACGGGCAGAAAGGCCGGGTGATCAACCCCGCTGCGGGTCGGTTGCCGCGCCACGCCGACGACCTGATGACCGCTGGCAAGCAACTGCTCGGTGATCGCCAGGCCAATGCCCGAACTACAGCCGGTGACCAGTACCTTGCGTGCGCTCATGCCGGCTGCGGCAATGGACAGGGAAAATAACAACGCTGCGGAATATGCTCCAGCAACGCCTGTTCGACCTCGGCCAGCATTTGCTCCTCCAATGCCTGCTCGTAACTGACCATGCCGCCGCGCTGTTGTAACGGCCCGGCAAATAGTTTCTCTTCAGGGTAGAGCTTGCGCATGGTTTCAAAATAACCTTTGGGCAACCGGAACGCTCCGAGACTGACGGAGTGCAGCCGCTCGGCATCGAGCTCATGGTCGGGATGATTGAACAGGGTCTGAAAAAGCTGACGGTACTGATTGAGGTAATCGCGGGTATAAATCAGCGGGTCGAGCCGTAATCCCACCGGCCAGCCGGCCTGCTGCAATTTGACCATCGCCGCCAGCCGTTTGTCGACACTGGGGACCTTATCCTCCAGGTGCTCACTCACCGGTTCCGGGGTAAAACTAAACGCGGTGATCACGTTGCTTAAAGGTTCGCGAGCCAGCAGCGGGCGAATCTGCGTGCTTTTAGTGCGCAATTCCAGGTGGGCGTGATCGGGCAGGCTGGCAAATAGATCCAGGGCAAAATTAGCAAATCCGGTGACCGGGTCCAGCGCCAGGCTGTCGCAGTCATAGCCGGAATAAAACCAGCTGGGACCCTGCTCAGCCAACGCGCGAATATCCTCTGCAAACTCTTCGTAATTGAGAAACCAGACATAGTGAGCACTGCGATACATACCCTGTAAAAAGCAATAACGGCAGTCATAGAGACAGTTTAATAAATGGGAAAAATAGTACCCCTCGCCGTCACCAATGCGGTACTCCGGCGGCGACGGCAACACCCGGCCCCGATGTTTGCGCGCGACGATAAGTGAGGGATTGAGTTTCTGCAGGCGAAAGTTTTGCGCCTTGCGATTAAACACCTCTGCGTAACGCTCGCATCCGATCTGCTCGGCCTGGGGATAGCGCTGCGCCAGTCCCTGCAGACGCTCCGCCAGGTGAGGTGTTTCGGTTACCTCACGTTCTATATAGATGGTTGATATCAAGCCGTTACCCACTCGTGGTCCCGGCCATCACTGCAACTGTCCCAAACGTACCTCCGGCAAATCAATGGTTGGTGCTGATGGTCGCCGGCTCGGCGGACTGACCCAGCAGGCCGGGAAAAAGCCGAATCAGGCCGATAAAGGTCAGCACCATAATACTCATGGTAAAGCCGTAAATACTCGGCACCAGCCCGATATCGGTACGGCCCAGAAACTGCGGCGCGGCCGCCAGCGTGGCACTCAAAATCACATTCTGGATTCCCACCTCAACGGCGATGGTGATCACCTGCCGCGGTGGCAAATTACTCAGCCGCGCCACCGCAAACCCCAGCACCATCACCGTACAGTTATAAATCAGCACCGGCACCCCGGAGGTACGGATCATCTCCCCGAGTGAATCAATTTCTTTGCCAATAATGCCGCCGATGGCCACTAGTAGAAACAGCACCGACAGCAGCTTCACCACTTTTTCCACCCGCTGGGTAAAGGCCTCAAAATGAGCGTGCACCACCATGCCC
>JAYNPV010000285.1:0-2311 GCA_038113925.1 Gammaproteobacteria bacterium
TCTGTTCATCGGAGTCGATTAAGTCCATCTTGTTTCGCGCTTATCCTGGTAAAAGAGGTGACCTCTCTAACAATCGTCCCAGGCAGGCAAAGCTTTAACGAACTGAATACCAAAACGTTATCTTTACCCGCTTCGTGCGTTACCCTCGATGAGTAAAGCCCCATTATTTAATGAGGTCTGCGCGAGCCCCTCGGCGTCAATATCTGTCGCCATGCTCAGCGCGCCCTCTTCAGCGAACAAAACAGAATGTTCCCGGCCCATCCGGGAGGCCGCACCGGTTATTAACGCAACTTTTCCAGCCAGTCTGGCCATTTTCTTTCCTGATTGGTCCCGAGCCGCCTTTACAGTGGCTCTTTTAAATTCGCGCCCAGCTGGGTCAGATACTCTTCGGCAAAATCGATTCGATCATTTCCCCAGAATATCTCGTCACCGATCATGAAGATGGGCACACCGTAGGCGCCGAGTTCCTCGGCGTGAGCCCAGTTCTCTTCCATCACCCGGTGACGGGCCGGGTCATCTACTGCGGCAGCCAACTCGTCGCGATCAAGACCCGCTTGCGTGCCGGCCGCCAACAGGACATCAAGATCACCAATATCCTGCCCCTGACTCCACTCCGCCTGCATCACCAGCAGAATGTACTGGCGCAGACAATCGCGCTCCTCGGCGAGTAACGAGCCTGCACCGGCGCGGGTGGGATCCGTGGTTTTCGGTGGGGGAACAAACGGGATTCCCAATCGTTCTGCCCAACGCTTACCGTCCTGGCGGGCAATATGGATTTTTTTTGCCGCCCGCTCCGGGGAAGAGCGCCCACTCCAGCCCCCCAGTACCCGCCATTCAAATTCGGCGTGATAGTTATCAACCAGTCGGAACATTGAACGGGTGGCAAGGTAACAATAGGGACTACGGAAGTTGTAAAACAATTTGATTTTGACGGGGTCTGCCATGATCAGGTTCCTGTTTCGAATATAAGGTAAATACACTAGGCGGGATGCGCGCGGGACCCAACTGACCGCCTTAATAAACCGGTCAGAAGCCGAATACGATGTCAATCTATCGCTGCCACCGACGCTGTGTATAGAATACCGTGACGCCGGTCGGAGTAACTGAAAAATAATAAAAATTGAGGAAAATAAAACGGCTTTATCCAGGCTGTCACTACCCGGTCAAAAATTGCCGCCCTGCCGACCAGGATGATTTTCATCGGGCTCTACCCAACATTTATAAGAGGAACTATTAATGTCTAAACAACGTGTCCTGATCTCCAACGACTGGATCTCAGATATATTGGCCGATGCTCTAAATGACCTTGATGTCGAGATCATACGCGGCACGCCCAACGTCCCCCCCGGCCCAACCATTTACGCCAAGGAAGACTGGCCCGAACTGTTTGGCAACACTGACATTGCCCTGGTCAGTCCCATCACGGTTATTAACCGTGAAATGATGGAAGCCGCGCCGAAATTAAAAGCGATCATGTCCCCGGTCATCGGTGTCGAGTCAATCGATGTCGATGCAGCTAGCGAACTGGGAATCATCGTCGGCCACGGCGCAACGCCCGAGAATTTCCTGGGTATGTCAGAAGCGACGGTTCTGCTTATCAGCGCACTGGCAATGCAGTTGCCCTACAAAGAACAACTACTGCGTGATAATGCACCACGGCCAAAAGTGCTCACCGCCTGCAGCGTCCGCAACCGCACCATTGGCCTGATTGGTATGGGCCGGATCGCCCGGGGGGTGGTTGACCGTCTACAGGGATGGGAAACCGAAATCCTCTATTTCGACCCCTACGTCGAGCAGGATAAGGCCCCCGCAGGGACTAAAAAGGTCGACCTGGACACCCTGTTATCAAGCCGACTGCCTACCTGGTAAATACGGCCCGTGGCGCTGCACTTGATGAAACCGCGGTATACAACGCGCTCAAAAATGGCACCATCGCCGGTGCCGGACTCGATGCCTTTGTTGATGAGCCGCTGCCCGTGGATCACCCCTTCCGTGAGCTCGATAACGTTATTCTCACTCCGCACATGCTCGGCCACTCCCGGGACGTGATGGAATCCCTGCCCGTCGCAGCCGTGGCGAACGTAGGCAACGTACTCAAGGGCGAGCCCCCCCTGTACACCAAAAACCCTGAAGCAATCGACAAGTGGAAAGCACGCCTGGCCACATTAAGCTGATGGCTTAACAAAAGGCTACTCCCGATAAAAAAAGCCGGTGCAGGATACTGCACCGGCTTTTTTTATCGCCCCTTCAAACAGGCAGTAAGAAATAGAGCCAGCCAGGAAAGGTAATAAAAAACAGCAGTGTGTTACCG
>JAYNPV010000286.1:0-2308 GCA_038113925.1 Gammaproteobacteria bacterium
ATGAGTGATCTTGCGACGCTGCTGATCGAGATAGGTACCGAAGAACTTCCGCCCAAATCATTAAAGAAACTGGCAGAGTCGCTCTCTGCCGGTATCGGCCGGCGGTTACAGGAAGCTCAGGTAATTGAGTCCGTGGAGCAGGTGAGCTGGTATGCGGCGCCGCGGCGTCTGGCGGTCAGTGTGGCCCAGGTGGCCAGTCGCCAACCCGATCAGCAGATTGAAAAGCGCGGCCCGGCGATTAAAGCGGCCTGGGATGATCAGGGTGAGCCCACCAAAGCCACTCAGGGGTTTGCCCGCTCCTGCGGGGTAGCGCCGCAGCAGCTGGAAACACTCTCCACCGATAAGGGGGAGTGGCTGGTGTATCGTAATCTCCAACCGGGCAGTTTAACCGCCGATCTGGTACCGGAGATGGTCCTCGAATCGGTGCGTCAGCTGCCCATTGACCGGCGCATGCGCTGGGGAGCGGGAGAGGGGGAGTTCGTGCGCCCGGTGCATTGGCTGGTGGCACTGCTGGGCAGTGAGATTATTGAGTTTGAGCTGTTTGGCGTAGCGGCTGGCGATAGCAGCCGTGGTCACCGTTTTCACGCCAATCACCCGATTTCACTCGCTAATGCCGAGAGCTACCTCTCGCAGCTCAGGGATGCTCACGTAATCGCCGATTATGCTGAACGGCAGCAACTGATCGTTGATCAGGTCGAGGCGGTGGCTCGACAGGCCGGTGGTTCGGCGGTGCTTGAACCGGCCTTGCTGGACGAAGTCACCAGCCTGGTGGAATGGCCGCAGGCGGTCATCGGCGGTTTTGATCAGCAGTTTTTGCAGGTACCGGCTGAGGCGTTGGTGGCCTCCATGGGCGATCATCAGAAGTATTTTCACCTGCTGGATGCTGATCGGAAACTGCTGCCCCATTTCATTACGGTTTCCAATCTCGATTGTGCCCATAGCAGCCTGATCGCCGCCGGTAATGAAAGAGTGTTACGCGCCCGCCTGGCCGATGCCCGATTTTTCTGGGAAACCGATCTCAAGCGCGACCTGACTCAGCTGGCCGAGGGCCTGTCGGCGGTGACCTTCCAGCAGAAACTGGGAACCATGGCGCAGAAAGCCGAGCGCCTGGTTGGCCTCACGGCTGCGATCCTGACGGCATCTGCCAGTGACCTCGATGCGGCTTTGGGAGTGCAGGCAGCGACCCTTTGTAAAGCCGATTTACTCTCTGACATGGTTGGTGAGTTCCCGAAACTGCAGGGCGTGATGGGCCAATACTATGCCGATGCTCAGGGACTGGATCCGCATGTCGGCGAAGCGATCAGGGAACATTACCTGCCCCGTTTCGCCGGCGATGAACTTCCCGCCACCGAACTGGGTGCGGCGCTGGCGCTGGCGGATCGAGTCGATACGCTGGTGGGCATATTTGCCATTGGCGCCATTCCCAGTGGCGATAAGGACCCCTTCGCCCTGCGCCGGGCGGCGCTGGGGGTGCTGCGCATTCAGCTCGAATATGGCCTGGATTTGCCCCTGCAGTCGCTGCTTGAGCAGGCGGTGGCAGAGCTGCCGGAAGCGCTAAGGGCAGACTCCCTGGTGGATCAGGTGCGAGCGTTTATTCTCGACCGTTATCGCGGTTACGCCGAGGCCGGCGGCTATGCTCATGATGAAATTGAGGCGGTACTGGCGATCAATCCGCAGCAGCTTGGCGATGCCCAGACCCGGCTTTCGGCCTTGCAGCAGTTTCGGGGCAATCCGGCAGCGCGAAGCCTCGCTGCTGCCAATAAACGGGTGGCGAATATTCTCGGTAAGTCAGCGCTTGAAGGGGTTGATCAGGTGGATAAGGCGCAGCTGGTCGAACCCGAGGAACTGGCCCTCTACGAGGCGTTGCAGGACCAGACCGAGACTGTCGCGCGGGCGATTGATAGTCAGGATTACCTGGGGGCATGCACCCAACTGGCGGGTCTGCGAGAGGCAGTGGATGGCTTTTTTGACGCAGTGATGGTGATGGCCGACGATGATCGGTTACGCAATAACCGCCTGGCGCTGCTGCGGCAGATGCGGGAGCTGTTCCTGCAGGTGGCCGATTTTTCCTTTCTGCAGGGCTGACCTCAGGTGGTGAGTTTGCCGCAGTGGCAGAACCGACCGGTAAGCTGGGTGTTGCTGGATCGTGACGGCGTGATTAATCGTGATTCTGCCGATTATGTGCGTTCAGCCGGGCAGTGGCAGCCGCTTGAGGGCAGTATCGAGGCGATGGCGCGGCTCCAGGCGGCCGGTTGCAGAATGCTGGTGATCACCAATCAGTCCGGCATTGGTCGGGGTTATTATGATC
>JAYNPV010000287.1:0-2290 GCA_038113925.1 Gammaproteobacteria bacterium
ACCCTGCACAGATCCGACCTACGTGGTCGACAATCGCCAGTTGCTCATCACTAAAACTAAAGTCCATTACTCTGTCTCTCTCCACTTCTACAGGGTGTTTTCAGATTATCAGGCAAACCGCTGCTGATGGATTAACAATTATTCTGTCCGGCTCTCCCGCTACCGCCGTCGGCCAGTTAAAATAGTGATTTCGGCGTTCAGCACGGCAATGGGTACTTTACCGCTGTGCGCGAGGCAATGCTGATAACAGGGGCGCAATGCCCTGGTTTTGGGCCATCGGGGTCGATTCGGCGCCTGGCTGCTGTGCAAACACGGCAATAAACAGGAATGATTAACTATGGGTATTCTGATTATTGGTTGCCTGCTGGGCGTGCTTTTTGGTGTGTTATTGCAACGGCTGTTCGGTAGCCATCCGCAGAACGCGGAATTGACTGAGGAAAACGAATCATTACGGGCGGAAATTGAAACCCTGCGCAGTCAGGTGGATGGTCATTTCGCCACCAGCGCAGTGATGTTTAAGAATCTCACCGAAGAGTACCGCAAGCTGCTCGAACACATGTCAGACGGGGCCAGGGCTCTGGAAGTCGAACTGCCGGATCAGCTTTTGGCAGATTTTTCCGGCGGTCAATCAGCCCCTCAGCTGACCGAACAGTCTGAAGCGGCTGAATCAGGTCACGGCAGTGACGCCCCCTCTGTCACCCCTCGTCCCTGGGAATCGGGGGATGCGGGGCAGGTCGACGATAATCAAATTTCCCAATCTTCTGAAGCTCACGCGGGTCAGGATTCGGCCTCCGAGCCGACCGATAAACAACCTGCGGATAAATAGTCCCGGCTCCCCTCCCCCATCCAATTCATCACTTAGTCACAGGTAAAGTTTTGATCTCGACAAGCAATTTAACCATCCAGTTTGGTGCCAAACCTCTGTTCGAAAACATCTCCATCAAATTTGGCGACGGCAACCGTTACGGTCTTATCGGCGCCAATGGATCCGGCAAGTCCACCTTTATGAAAATCCTTGCCGGTGACCTGACGCCGACCCATGGCTCGGTTTCTATCTCGCCCGGTGAACGGCTGGGCGTGCTCAAACAGGATCAGTTTGCCTACGAAGAGTATTCGGTGATCGACACGGTGATCATGGGCCACGCCGAACTCTGGGAGATCAAACGCGAGCGTGACCGCATCTATGCGCTGCCGGAAATGAGCGAAGAAGAGGGCATGCTCGCTGGAGAACTGGAGGGAAAATACGCCGAGCTGGACGGCTACTCCGCCGAGTCACGGGCCGGTGAACTGCTCTCCGGCGTGGATATTCCGGTCGAGCAGCATTACGGCCTGATGAGCGAGATTGCCCCCGGCTTTAAGCTGCGGGTGTTGCTCGCCCAGGCGCTGTTTTCGGAACCGGACATACTGCTGCTGGATGAACCCACCAATAACCTCGATATCAACACCATCCGCTGGCTCGAAAGCGTACTGGAAACCCGCAACTGCACCATTATTGTTATCAGCCATGACCGCCACTTCCTGAATTCGGTCTGCGATCACATGGCCGACCTGGATTACGGCACCCTTAAGGTCTATCCCGGTAATTACGACGAGTACATGCTCGCCTCGACCCAGGCGCGGGCCCGTCAGATTGCGGAAAATGCCCGCAAAAAAGCCCAGGTTGATCAGCTCAAGGCGTTCGTTGCCCGTTTCTCTGCCAATGCCTCCAAGTCTAAACAGGCCACCTCTCGCGCCCGACAAATTGAAAAAATCAACATTGAAGACATCAAACCTTCAAGCCGTAAAAACCCTTACCTGCGCTTCGACTTTGACGACAAAATTCACCGTCGCGCCCTGCATGTGAAGGGACTCAGCAATGGTTATGACGAGAACCTGTTCACCGACCTGAGTCTGGACATCGAGGCCGGCGAGAAGGTGGCTATTATTGGCGCTAACGGCATCGGTAAATCCACTTTGCTAAATACCCTGATGGGCAAAATGGAGCCCCGCGAAGGCGTGATTAAATGGCCGGAGAATGCCCGGATTGGCTACTTTGCCCAGGACCATGCCGATGCCTTCGATAATAATAAACTGCTTATGGAATGGCTCGAAGAGTACCGTCAGCCCGGTGATGACGAACAGGTGATCAGAAGCCAGCTCGGTCGCATGCTGTTTTCCGGCGACGACATGAACAAGCGGGCCAATGTGCTTTCTGGCGGCGAGCAGGCACGGATGATGTTTGCCAGCATTGTCCTTCAGCGCAACAACATACTGGTGCTAGACGAACCCACCAACCATCTGGATATGGAGT
>JAYNPV010000288.1:0-2193 GCA_038113925.1 Gammaproteobacteria bacterium
GTACTCGAACTGCTCGAGGAAGCGTTGCTCGAATTCTGCCGCGGTGAAGGAGTGGTTCTGCGTGCCTTCACTGGCGATTTTAATACTACCAAGCAGGGAGGCGATGCGGCCGGTAGTGGCCCAGTCCATATCGTTCATGATTCCGTAGAGAATACCGGCCCGATAGGCATCGCCACAGCCGGTGGGGTCTGCGGTCTGGCTTGCCGGGACGACGGGGATGGTGACCTGTGACCCCTCGGCATGAATGGTGGAGCCTTCGCCGCCACGGGTGATGATCAGGGCTTCGACTTTATCTGCCAGCTGCGCCTCGGTCAGGCCGGTGCGTTCGAGCAGCATCTTCGACTCGTAATCGTTGAGGGTGACCCAGGTGGCCTGTTCGACAAAGGTGAGCAGCTCCTCTCCGTCAAACATGGGCATGCCCTGACCGGGATCAAATATGAAAGGAATACCCGCCGCGGCGAACTGATCGGCGTGTTCGATCATGCCGTCGCGGCCATCGGGGGAGACTATGCCGATGGTGGCTTCGCTGGCGTCGCTTACCCGGTTTTGGTGGGACTCGCCCATGGCACCGGGGTGAAAGGCGGTGATCTGGTTGTCATCGAGGTCGGTGGTGATGAAGGCCTGGCCGGTGTGGGTGCCTTCGACCAGAGTGACGTAGCGGTCGTTGATGCCGTTATTGGCCATCCATTCCCGGTAAGGCAGGAAATCATTGCCCACGGTGGCCATGGGCAGGGGATCACCGCCGATGAGCTTGAGGTTATAGGCGATATTGCCGGCGCAACCGCCAAACTCTCTGCGCATGGACGGCACCAGAAAAGAGACATTAAGAATGTGCACCTGATCGGGCAGGATGTGATTTTTGAAATGATCCTGAAACACCATGATGGTGTCGTAGGCGTAGGAACCGCAGATGAGTGCTGACATGGGTTTCTCAGTGAGTGGATTGGGTGGCGCCGGCTTGCCAGATCAGGTCGAGCTGTTTGGCGGCGCGGGTTTCATCAAGCCGGGTGACTGGCAGGGTATGGGGGGCGGTCTGCACCAGCTCGGGGGTTTGCTGCGCCTCTTCCCAGATAGTGACCAGTGCCTCGATAAAACTATCCAGCACTGCCTTGTCTTCGGTCTCGGTGGGTTCGATGAGCAGGCATTCGGGCACCAGCATGGGGAAGTAGGTGGTGGGCGCGTGGTAGCCGTAGTCGAGCAACCGCTTGGCAAAGTCGCGAGCGGTGACCTTGAGCTCTTTGGCCTGACGGCGCAGGGTGATAATAAATTCATGACTGGCGCGACGGTGGGGAAAGGCTGCCTCGAACCCCGCTTCCTGCAGGCGTTTGAGCAGGTAATTAGCGTTTAACGTGGCAAACTCGGCCACGCGCACCATGCCTTCGCGACCCAGCAGGCGCATGTAGATATAAGCGCGCAACAGCACCCCGGCATTGCCGGCAAAGGCTGATAACCGGCCCATGGTCTCCGGGCAGTCAGTCTCATCGGCCAACCGAAAATGGCCGTTATCTTCAACCACGTAAGGAATCGGCAGATGCGGCAGCAGCCGGTTGTTTACCCCCACCGGCCCGGCACCGGGGCCACCGCCGCCGTGGGGGGTGGAAAAGGTTTTATGCAGGTTGATGTGAATCACATCAAACCCCATGTCGCCGGGTTTTACCTTGCCCAATATGGCATTGAGGTTGGCACCGTCGTAGTAGAGCAGGCCGCCGGCGTCGTGAACTATCTGCGCCATTTCGCTGATCTGCTGCTCGAACACCCCGAGCGTAGAGGGGTTGGTGAGCATCAGTCCGGCGGTTTGCGGACCGACCTGTTCCCGCAGGGCTGCCAGGTCGACATTGCCGTCGCTGTCGGTGGGAATCTCCTTCACCTTATAGCCGCACATCACCGCACTGGCGGGGTTGGTGCCGTGGGCGGCATCGGGCACCAGAATTTCACTGCGGGCCCCATCGTCTCTGGCCTGGTGATAGGCGCGAATCATGGCGATACCGGCAAACTCGCCCTGGGCACCGGCCAGCGGGGTCAATGAAAACCCTTCCATGCCGGTGACCTCAGCGAGCATCTGCTGCAATTCATACATACAGTGCAGGAATCCCTGCCGGGTTTCTACGGGGGCCAGCGGGTGCATGCCGAGAAAACCGGGCAGCGACGCCAGCGTATTGCAGGCCCGCGGGTTGTATTTCATCGTGCAGGAAC
>JAYNPV010000289.1:0-2105 GCA_038113925.1 Gammaproteobacteria bacterium
ATCCATGTGACCATGATATCTTCAAACAGGGCACCGGCGGGTCGAACCTTGAGCCATTTTTCGCGGGCGGCGTCCATGTCACCGGCCATCGCCAGATCGTAATAGGCTTTCATGTTAGCCCGCTGCTTGCCAAAGGCGATGTAACAGAAGTTGGCCCACATCACCTGGCCGCCCACCCGCAGGTCATCGAGAAAGAAATACTCGATGGGTTCAGAGACCACGACATCTTTTCGCAGCGCATTACGTACTCGCGCGGTATCTCCCTGGATGATTGAACCCTGTTTCATCCCCACCACCGTGTCCAGGTCGCAGAGTCGTTTGAGCAGGTCAATGCCCATCAGTTTGCCCGCCACAGGGGTGCGGTAAAGCATTACCGCCATGTCGGTATGGTCGGTGAGGTATTGGAAATAGTCGTATATCTCGTCGTCCGACTTGAGCTGAAATGGCGGATTCATGATCTCTGCCCCCTCAAAGCCGATCGACTGCAGATGATCGAGCTTTTCCAGGGCCTGATGCACACTATGGTCGAGAATGATGGTCCAGAGTTTCATCCGCCCCTGGTTGGCATCGGCGATTATCTGGTGATAGCGCAGCCAGTCACTCAGTTTCAGGTTCCAGCCCTCTGCAACGTTCCCGCCCAACACCAGTGCCGGGACGCCCATTTCCACATAGGATTCGATGTTCTCGCGGATGCCGGCCTCATCGAGCTGCAGCTCAGGCGTGAGGGGAGTGATCGGGCATTCATAAAAGCCCTTTAAATTATCCAGGGCCCAGGTTTTAGCTTCGCTGCGGGTAAATTCCAGTGCCATGCGTGGGTTAACTCCAGGTATTTAATTGATAAGGGGTGCGGGACTTCAGGGTAAAGCTTAATACGCGAGCAAAATCATCGCACCTGCGAACGGCTAAAAATATTGGCCAGCCACAGGAAAAACGCGGGTTAATCGAACATTAAGAGGGGACCTGTTAACGTCAAACGAACCCTGCGAGGGTCGCAAGAATGGATTGTCGGAACGCCTTCAGCCGCGACCGCGGGGCGGTGAAAATGCTGGTGGTTGGCGACTGAAGGTGCTCCGAAATAAATCTCTTATGCTATTGGGATACCCCTGGTTACTCCTATCCCACTGATGATGAACAAAAATAGCCGCCGTTGCTGGTTTGTATATAGTGTTAACAGCTCCTAACCAGGTACTGCAGTGATGGGACGAGAACGGCCGCTTAAACCAGAATTCTATCCAGATTTATTCCAGACCCTCGCCCAGGGTCAGAGGGCCGGATTGCCGATTGAGCAGACGCTAAAGTTAGCGGCCGAGATCGCCCCGTCCGTGGCTGCCGCCACCGATATCACCGGACGCAGAATAGCCACCGGGGCCAGTCTGGCTGACGCCGGGCGACGGGGCGGTCTCTGGGCAGGTGTCGACTATGAAACGGTAAGAGCGGCCGAAGCCAGTGGGACGCTGGTGGCAATATTTCAGCGGTTGGCCGATCATCATCAACAGCGGCGGGAGAATCTGCAACGAATCCGCAGTGGCATGATGCTACCGACATTGCTGTTAATGGCCGCGCTGGTGATTACGCCCTTACCCACGCTGGTCAACGGTGAATTAAGCCTTACTGATTACCTGGCTAATCTTGCCCTTGTGGTGATTTCTACGCTGGCGTTACTTGGGCTCTTTGTTCAATTGCCCCGGTTATTGCGCCACTGGCCCGCTTCCGCAGTGGCAATAGACCGCCTGCTGGTGACTGCGCCATTGCTGGGCGGCTGGTATTACCGACGCCAGTTGCGGGAGTTTTTTAATACCCTCGGTCTGTTGCTCACCGCGGGAATTGCTACCCCGCAAGCGGTGGCGCAGGCGATACCGGCGGTGAATTCCGAAGTGCGCCGACGTATCAGTGCCATGAGCGAGGCGCTGGCGAATGGTGCCACTTTTGTCGAGGCGCTAGGCAGGGTAGAGGGGATAGATCAGCGGGCGTTGGCGATGGTCGCCACTGGCGAGTTTGCCGGTCAACTGGATGAGATGATTCGCCGTTACAGTGAATTTGAAAGCGAAGCCACCCGCCGCCATGACCGGCAGTTAGCCTTGCTGGTACCCCGATTTGTCTACCTG
>JAYNPV010000290.1:0-477 GCA_038113925.1 Gammaproteobacteria bacterium
CCGGTGGCGATGCCCTGGCCGCCGCCATGGGTCGTGGCGAAATTCAGATCGGCCGTATGGGCACACCGCCGTTTCTGCAGGCGGTGGATAACGGCTCTTTTCCGGGTGGGAAAATGGTCGCCAGCCACGTGATGCATAACCTGGATCATTTTTTCCTGGTGGTGCGACCTGAAATCGAATAGTTATCGCAGTTAAAGGGTAAAACCATCGGCGTGCTCTCCCGGGGCAGTTGCGATGGTCATCTAATGAAGATGGAGCTGCGCCGCGCGGGACTCGATCCGGAAAATGATGTCAACTATCTGGAACTACGCGAACGTTATGAATCGATCGACGGCATGGCTAACGGCGAATATGCGGCGAAACTCACCACCGAACCGATGCTCGCCCAGGGTGAGTTGTCGGGGGCCTGGCGGCTGGTAGAAGCGGTCAGCGTGGCGGAGCCCCATTTTCAATGGGGCCTGCTGGTCGCCCGCGATG
>JAYNPV010000290.1:487-791 GCA_038113925.1 Gammaproteobacteria bacterium
AGTTTATCGAACAGCATCCGGAATGACTGCAGCGGCTGCTGCGCGCCCATGCTCGCGGAGCCCGATATTGCCAGCAGCACCCGGAAGAGACCAAAGCGATGGTCAAACAGGAAATGCCGGACTACAGCGATGAGGTGATTGACCTGGCGCTGACCCGCACCCTGCCACTCTGGAATGTCACCGGCGAACTTGACCTGCCCGGGATCGAGGTCGCCATCGATATGATGCTGGCGATTGGCAGCATCAAGCGTCGGCCCTCTCTGGATGAGATTGTCGATCTGCATGGGCAGTCCCGACTATAGCC
>JAYNPV010000290.1:801-1996 GCA_038113925.1 Gammaproteobacteria bacterium
TCCGTGATGTCTGAATAGTTGGCCGGATCCTCCGGATCGGCGCCCTGACCACCGCAAATCGTGCCTACTCCGAGGGGATGCAATTTACAGGCTGACCTGCCTGAACCGGAAAAATGAATATCAGTTGATCTGAATCGGCGAGCAATGGCGGGTTTGCCAGCACATCCTGTGATGCCAAAGCGCCCGTCCCTACCATGATGAGGAAGCTATTATGGACATTTAACCGGCGGAAATATTGCTAGAATTAGCCAGCGTCGCTCGACGGCCGGTTAGATATATCTCCCCAATAAGAGATCCAGAGGAGCAACCCTGATGATCATGCCTATGGTATTTATGAAACTAAAACCCACCGTTTCGGCGGCAGAAATCGATGCCCTGTTCGGTCAGTTCGAGGCCATGGTGCCGGTTATGGAAGGACTCGAATCCTTTGCGGGGGGCCCCTACTCCAGCCCTGAAGGCATCAACCGCGGATATACCCACGGGTTTAGCATGGTGTTCAGCAGTGCAGCCGCCCGGGACGCCTACCTGCCCTCCAAAGAACATCAGGATGTGGCCGTCGGCCTCGGCGGAATGCTCGATGGCAGTTTCGAAGATACTGTCGTGGCATTTGATTACGAGTATTAAGGGTCGGTCCCAGCCAGCCCCCTGTTTAGAACAGGAAGCAGATAGCAAAAGGCCCCTGACCATTCC
This sequence comes from Gammaproteobacteria bacterium, assembly GCA_038113925.1. Taxonomy (GTDB): domain Bacteria; phylum Pseudomonadota; class Gammaproteobacteria; order Immundisolibacterales; family Immundisolibacteraceae; genus QNFC01. Next base: position 1,492 of record JAYNPV010000290.1, read on the forward strand.
TGGTCAGGGGCCTTTTTTAATCCGGTTACCTGCGGATCAGCAACACCGGTTAACGCGCCAGGCTGTGATACTCCTCGTTGGGTACCATTTCGGTCCCCGCCGCCAGGCGGTTGGTCATATTAAAAAAAGCGGTCACTTCGATAATGTCCCAAATGTCCTGCTCCGAAAAACCGGCCTCGCGCAGCAACTCGCGATGATCATCGCCAATATATTGAGGGGCTTCCGTGAGCGCTACCGCAAAATCGAGCATCGCCGTTACCCGGTCATCGAGCCCGGCGTGGCGGTAATTCATCGCCAGTCGCTCGCTCAAGGTCGGATCGCCGGAGAGCTGCCTCACCTTGGAGCCGTGGGAAGTCAGGCAGTAAAAGCAACTATTATGGGCGGAGACCACCACCGCAATCATCTCCCGCTCCAGCGGGCTCAGGCCGGATTCACTCACCATCAGCTCATCACGGGTGGCGAAAAAATTCTTCAGCCGCTGCGGCACATGGGCATACCCTTTCAG
>JAYNPV010000291.1:0-1958 GCA_038113925.1 Gammaproteobacteria bacterium
AAGTGGGTGAGGAAGAGCGCGAATTATTGACGCTTCTGGTTAACGAAAGTGAGCGACCAGTGACCTGGTTGGCCGTGGTCAATCAAGCGGAGAAGCCCGATTCCTATCTTGAACGGCTCGACAATGTGGCTGATCTGATCGGCTGGGATAAAGCTGTTCCTCAGACCACCTGCCGGCCGTTGCGCTTCCAGCTTGATTTGGCGAATCCTTATATTCTGGGCGTATTTCCAAGTTGGCAACCGGTGATGAGAATGTCCCGGGAAGAAAAACTGGCGTGTTACCGGGATCCGGTCTTTCGGCAGTCTTTCCGTGATGATCTGGTTAATATCCCGGCTTTTGGGTCGAACGTTTGGAGTCGCTTCTACGTCCTCGACGGCGTCAGTGATCAGGCGAGGAAATTCGCTGATGAGAAAATGACTATCGCTGAAATTGCCAGCGAATGGGAAATGGATCCGATGGATTGCTTTTGTGAAATCGCCCTGGAAGATGAGCTGCGAACCACTTTTGATCTTGTTGCGCTGAACTATGATGAAGGCGACACCATACCGCTGGTCCAGGATAAACGCTTGTTAATTGGTCTGTCTGATGGCGGAGCTCATCTGAACATGCTTTGTGATGCCGGCTATTCCACCCATTTACTGGAACGTTGGGTGCGGGACACCGGAGCTTTAACCCTGGAAGAGGGTGTGCGTAAGTTAACCTCGGAACCGGCGGACTTTTTTGGCATCAGTAATCGCGGTCGTATCGCCGTTGGCTGTAAAGCAGATCTGGTACTGTTTGACTTGCAGAAAGTGGCCTGCGGAGACAAGCAGGTGGCTCAGGACCTGCCTAGCGGGGGAAAACGTTTCGTTACCCCTGCCTACGGCATTCTCGCAACATTTGTAAACGGCCAGTTGCTGTATCGGGATGGTGAGCATGTCGGGGGCTTACCCGGAAGGGTGCTGCGCAGTTTTGATTGTCTGCCATCAACATCAGCGGTTGAAGCCGCCTAGATCTGGCGGCAGTAAACTCTTCTATGCAATAAATAACAATCCCGGCCCAAAGAAATTTCGCGCAGCCATTAAAGAAGCCCGTTTTTGGACCGAATACTTTTTTGACCAGGTAGGTAGATAGTTGATTTCACAATAATTAATTTCAATCGGGATTGAGCAGAGTTGATGACAGAAGCGAGTCGGCTGCTGATTGCTGACGACGAACCCCATAACCTCGAACTGTTACAGCTAATGCTGGAGCGAGAAAACTATCTCGTTGATACTGCTGGTGACGGTTCAGTTGCCTGGGAAAAAATATCCGCGAGTCCCGAGAAGTATGACGTAGTGCTGCTTGACCGGATGATGCCGAAACTAACCGGGATGGAAGTCCTGCAGAAAATGAAGAGTGATGCCCGGCTGCGCCAGCTACCTGTCGTGTTGCAGACTGCATTGAGCAGTAACGAGGACGTCACCGCAGGGATTGAAGCGGGTGCCTACTACTACCTTGGTAAGCCCTACGAGCGTTCCATACTGCATTCCGTAGTGGCGGCAGCGGCTAACGATTATAAGCAGCATCGCCAGCTTATCCAGGATCTGCAGAGTACTCAGCAGGCGTTGTCGATGCTTGACAGCGGGGAATTCAGTTTTTCCACGCTCGACGAGGCCCATGCCCTGGCCATTCTATTGGCCAACGGCTGCACTTCGGGACCTAGTATTGTCTCCGGACTTGCTGAACTGCTGGTCAATGCTGTCGAACACGGTAACCTGGGCATCACCTACGCGGAGAAGTCGGCATTACTGGCTGATAATTCATGGCGAGCAGAGATAGACCGGCGGTTGTCCATGCCCGAATTTGCCCAGCGCCGGGTGAAGGTTTCGTACCATAAGACCCTGACCAGCATGACTTTTCTTATCGAAGATGAGGGTGACGGTTTGACCTTTCCCCAGTAATTAGTGCCACAGGATGGATGAGATTTCCCGATAATC
>JAYNPV010000292.1:0-1945 GCA_038113925.1 Gammaproteobacteria bacterium
GACGGACTATCAGCCATTCATCTATCGATGAATGTCGCTACGTGGGGAAAAGCTTAAACGCTTTTCCTGATCCACTTCGCCCTACCGGGCCCACCACTCCCTTCGGTCGCGCTAGACCACGACGGACTATCAGCCATTCATCTATCGATGAATGTCGCTACGTGGGGAAAAGCTTCAGCGCTTTTCCTGATCCACTTCGCCCTACCGGGCCCACCACTCCGAAGTGGTTTTAGTACACTGTCACCCCCCGGTCTAATTCTCAATTTCCATACTCATGCCTAAATTCCGCACAGCGCTGTTTGCCGCTCTGGTTTTGCTGGGGGGGTGCGATGCTGCTCCACCCGAATACAAGGCGACCCATTTCGTTTTTGGCACGCTGGTGGAATTTACCGTCTACGGTAGTGACGCTGAAACTGCCCGGGCAACCATCGCCGAAATCGGCAGGGATTTTCGTGACTTTCATCATCACTGGCACGCCTGGCAGCCGGGCAAGCTGACGCGGCTGGCTAACCAGCTGGTCGATGGCCAACCGCACGTGCTGGACCCTTCACTGGTACCGATTTTCGAACAATCCATCGACCTGGAACGGCGCTCTGAAGGGCTTTTTAATCCCGCCATTGGCAAGCTGATTGCGTTATGGGGATTTCACAACGATGATCCGCCGGCCGGACCGCCCCCCGATGCCGCGCAGATAGCACGACTGGTTGAGTTGGCACCGAGCATGGCGGATCTGGCCATGGGTCTGTCAGCCGCCGGCAGCGTTACTTTGCGCAGCAGCAACAGGGCTACTCAATTTGATTTTGGTGGCTTTGCTAAGGGGTACGCCATTGAACGGGCGCAGCAGAAATTGCAGGCAGCCGGAATAGTAAATTCAATCATTAATGCCGGCGGCGACCTCTGCGTAACCGGCCAACACGGAGAGCGGCCCTGGAGGGTTGCTATTCGGCACCCAGTCGACTGGGGCGTGTTGGCGGATATTGCCCGGACGGATGGTGAGTGCGCGATGACCTCCGGAAATTACGAACGCTTCCGAGAGCACAACGACCGCCGCTACGCCCACATCATTGATCCGCGCAGCGGCTGGCCGGTGGACCATATCGCCTCAGTGACGGTCATCGCCGATGACGGCGGCGTGGCCGACGCAGCGGCCACTGCTTTGACCGTAGCCGGGACGCAGCAATGGCGGAGTATCGCCACGGGCATGGGACTTGATCAGGCGCTGCTGGTGGATGACCAGGGCAATATTCAGGTAAGTCGAGCGCTTTATCCCCGGCTTATCTGGCCAGGCCCGGTACCAGACAATTTAGTGATTGTTGATCTTTGAGAAGATGTCGACGGCCGGCGGAGAAACGGCCGAACCAACCACGTTCAGCGGCTGTTGCAGGGGCGACTTCGGTCGTGATCTGCAATCTTAAGTTGCCGCTGGTGTCGCGACTGAAGTCGCTCCTACAGGAAAATTAAAACAGCACGCCTAGAGCGATCGGTAGGGATTTTCCCGGGCTTCGTCCTGCATCCGCTGCATGACCGAGCGCCCCTGTTCGTTTGCAAACAGTTGCGCCGCGACGGAAAGCTCCAGAGCGCCGTCTGCCACCATTTCGCAGAGACCCTTGCGCAGGGCAAACAGTTTCTGCACCAGCGGATCACCGGGGTATTTATTCAGCCGTTGCTGCCAGGCCTGCCCGACGGCGGGGTCTTCGCAGTGATTAACCGGTGCTGCGGAGCCGCTGCCGGTGATCGACAGTAAGAGGAGAAAGGAGATGATAGTTAGACGATTCATAGGGTGAAATTTCGGCTCCAGTTTGGGTTTCTTTAGTTTTAATAATCGAGTCTGTCGGCTGTTTTCCGGCAATGGCCCGTCAACCTGGTCAGGCCGTGGCACGAAGGGCACTAAGTTAAGCCCCTTTGGGGATAATTTAGCCAACACTCCGCTCGCCCTGAGCCTGTC
>JAYNPV010000293.1:0-1928 GCA_038113925.1 Gammaproteobacteria bacterium
CCATCACCAGTCTGGAGCGCGGCCTGCAAGCCCTGGCGGCGAAAATGAACCGCGATCAGGACATACTGTTTCTATACCTAACCACTCACGGTTCAGAGGATCACCGGTTATCCTTCGATCAATCAGGGTTGGACCTGCCTGATCTCTCTGCTGATGAACTCGCCGACATGCTCGACAACAGTGGCATTAAATGGAAAGTGGTGGTGTTATCTGCCTGTTATTCAGGCGGGTTCATCGAGCCGTTAAAAAATGAGCAAACCCTGATACTCACGGCCGCCGCCGCAGATAAAACCTCGTTTGGCTGCAGCGATAATCGGCAATTTACCTATTTTGGCGATGCCTTATTCCAGCAAAGCCTGGCTAAAACCGACTCATTCAGCGCGGCATTTGATCAGGCAGTGACCTTGATAAACGAATGGGAGAACGAAGAAGAGCTGGAGCCCTCCAATCCGCAAAGCCACCAACCCGAACCGATAATGGAGCAGCTACGACGATGGAGGAGAACTTTAGTAGTCAATTAAACCGGAAATCTATCCGGGCATGGATGTAGCTTTAATTGCGCATAATGGTTATTATGTTAAATAATGCATTTAAAACTTTATGCGTCGGGGCAGATGCGGAATTATCACTCCAATTTATCTATAAAAGCCGGTGGCCAACCCGGTTTAAGTAAATACTGGCCAGTTATGGCCAGCGTAGCCGCTTAGGATAATAAAAACCGTGCCCAGCTCGGCAATACAGACTGCTGTTGGCTCACCTCTCGCCCGGGGGTATTGCGGATGGTGGCGATGGGTTTGAACGGATTTTCTGCGCTGGAGTTATCCAGCAACCGCGCCTGGTCACAGAGCGGAATGGCAATACGGACATTCTCCAGCAGGCGCGGAATGCGGGATTCGATTTTTTCATCTGGGACACTATGGCCCCCCGCTTGTACCCGCTGAGCGACGCGGGCACGATTAAGGGCGACACTATCAAGATGAATAAACACAAGAATATTTTCATACCCAAGCGCCCTGCTGTGACCGAGAAAATCAATTTTCGATTTTTGGGAAAAAACGGTTTCAAAACAGAAGGTATGGCCAGCCATCAAACTACGATAACGCAATGCCTGGGCGATTTTTGCTGCCTGATAGCTGCTCTCTTCGACGCTTACCGGGTAAAGGCTTTTGGCGATCAGGTCCGCGTTAACAAACGGAATGCCCAGTGGTTGCAGGTAATTGGCGTAGAAGGTTGATTTGCCGGCACCGTTGCCACCGGCCAACAGCCAGAGTTGTTTGCTAGCCATGATATAAAGACGAAAAGAAAGAAGCTAACTGGCTGTTTTTAATGGGGTAAATACACCCTCTTCGAATCGCCCCACAGTACGCTCGCCGTTGTGCTGAATCTGCTCAATTAAACCGGGGTGATCGGCGGATGATTGGTAGGCAACTTCCCCTTCGCCGCTAGCGTGTACCACCCTGCCCCCGCTGCGCTGCTCCTCAAGCTGGTTGAACAGCTGATCGGGGTCGATGGCTTGCACCTCTGCCACCTCAACGCTAAGGCGTTTGAACCCGGCGCTAACAGCTAACAGGGTTTCAGGGTCGAGAAGATCATCAAGCATGCGGCCAATAGTCGCCCAGTGCTCAATCTGGCCGACAGCACTGCGATGGTGAATCTGGCCAGAAATGGTGGCGGCTTCCAGTAATTCCTTCTGCAATCTAACCGGAGATGCGGCTTTGCTCATGGTTAATCCTCCGTTAAGGAAGAAATTGTAGCATCATGCTACAACCATATCAAATCAGTAAGTTACCGATATTTTCTAGAAAAACGGATCGTTTTTGACCTCCAGCCCAAGCAGCACTTTTCCGGCAGGTCGATACATTTTGGGTTGCACTGACCTTTCCCCAGTAATTAGTGCCACAGGATGGATGAGATTTCCCGATAATCGA
>JAYNPV010000294.1:0-1923 GCA_038113925.1 Gammaproteobacteria bacterium
TCACCGGATAGTCCGGGAAATGACCATTAAAAAATGGCTCATTGGCAGAAACATTCTTGATACCTACTAACCGCTCACCCACTTCGCATTCGGTCACCCTGTCAATTAATAAAAAGGGGTACCGATGCGGCAGATAGCTCATTATGTCGTTGATATCCATCGACCCGTCGCTCGTACTGGTCACTATGACTCTCCCTGATTATTGCTGTCGTTTATTACCCGTTCCAGTGCAACAAGTCGGCGTGCCAACTGGTCGAGTTTATGAAACCTGGCGGTATTCTTGCGCCATTGGTCGTTGGGTTCAGCCGGGTATCCGGAGTAAACCCCAGGCTCCGGGATTGATCGGGCGACCAACGACATGCCGGTGATATGCACATCATCGGCAATTTCCAGATGACCCACAAAACCCACCCCTCCGGCAATCGTGCAGCGTTTACCGATACGGGTACTGCCAGAAATACCGGTACAGGCCGCAATCGCGGTATCTTCACCAATCACCACCCCATGGGCGACCTGAATCTGATTGTCCAGCTTCACGCCACGCTCAAGCACAGTATCAGCCAGCGCACCCCGATCAATGGTGGTATTGGCCCCTACGTCAACATCATCGCCCAACCTGACCCGCCCCAATTGCGGTACGGGCAGCCACCGTCCGCCGTCATTGGCATAACCAAAGCCGTTAGAACCCAAAACCGCTCCTTCACCAATCACACAGCGCTCTCCCAACAGGGTTCGGTCACCAATTACCGCCCGCGACCCGATACGACAGCCCTCGCCCATGTTTACCTCATCACCAATCACCGCACCGTCGGCAAGAATACTATTGGAGCCAATTATCGCATTGGCACCCACGGTGACATGGGCCCCGATCGCCAGGTTGTTGCCCAGAATCGCCGTTGGATCAACGCTCGCGGTCGGGTGTTGCAGGGCTTCGATAACCGCTGGTGGGTTAAATAACCGGGAAACCCGGGCAAAGGTCAGGTAGGGGTTGGCGCTTAACAGGCAGGCCCCGGCAAAAAGCGGCCGGTCTGACGGCGCCAGAATGACCGCTGCCGCCGCTGTCCGGGCCAGTTCAGGGCGATAACGCCGGTTAGAAAAAAAACTAATTTCGTCAGATTGTGCGGATTGCAGACTGGCAACCCCGGAAATCAGCTGTCCACCGTCCCCATCCAGCTCGGCGCCTGTGTTCTGCGCCAATTCTGCCAGGGAGAACATTACTCAGGGGAGTTCTTTGAGAACTTTTAGCACCTGGTCGGTCACGTCTATTCCGGAACTGGCGAAGACGACACCTTCGGTGACAATCAGATCGTAACCATTCGCCTTGCCAAACTTATCCACGGCTTCCATGAGTTTGGAACGCAAGCCACCCAGTTCTTCATTCTGACGCAAGCGAAAATCTTCTTCGAAGGCTTCCTTGGCGTTCTTGAATTCGCGCTGACCGCTGAGCAAATCACGCTCTTTTTTCTTCCGCTGATCTTCACTGAGCAGCAGACCATTTTTCTGGAACTCGTCGGTCGACTTCTGCAGTTTCTCCGCCTGTGCCTGAAGCTCTTTGCTGCGCGGTTCGAAAGCTTTACGCAACCGCTCCTGCACAGCTCTTGCCTGGGGAGAATTCTGCAATAGCGCTGCCGCATCGAGATAGCCGATTTTGGTTTCGGCCTGCGCACTGAACGCGGAAACGGCAAGTAGCAGGGCGATGACGGATTTAGTTAGTGGAAATGATTTCAAAATACTCCCCTCTTGGGTTTAATTTAGACAAATAAGCAATCAACAACGCAGGCCCAGGCCAACACCGGGGCCGTTAAAATGACTGGCCCAGGTTAAATTGAAAGCTCTCGGTTTCATCATCTTCGTCATCGTTAAAGGGCGCGGCAAAACTCACCGACAAGGCCCCAAATGGAGAGATCCAGACCGCCGCTAACC
>JAYNPV010000295.1:0-1907 GCA_038113925.1 Gammaproteobacteria bacterium
CACCTGTACGTCGCGCATGAGTCGGTCTATCGCGCTGTTCTGGTGAATGGCGCTGGTGGCCACCAGGTCGTACATTTGCGTGACTACGTCCCGGGCCACGCGGGTTACCTGTACCAGGCAGAGTCGAAACAGGGCCCGCTGTTCGTTAGTGAGCTGCTCGTGGCGGCACTGGGTCTCCCAGATATCCCCAATGACCTCAAACGCCCAGGCGCGGGCGGATCGCAGGGCTGCTTCGGCTTTGGCGACCGCTTCGTGGGCATCGCCGTTTTCTTTTAACAGACGCCTGCCCGGCTGAATGCGTTTGATATCCCCCATCTGGTAAACATAATCCAGCGCCGCCCGGGCGATTCCCAGGGGCATGGGCAGGTGAGAAAACAGAAACAGGGCCGGAAAGGAGTAAAGCGGCTCGTCACGGCGGGCACGATAGCGGGAATCAGAGGTGTGTTTAGCCGGTACGAAATGATCCGTAAGACTGTAATCGTGACTGCCGGTACCGCGCATACCGGTAACCTGCCAGCTGTCCAGGTCGATGTTAGCTTCTTCTTTAAGGACGTATATGGTGAGCGGTTCTGGCATGCCATTTTCGTCAATCACCGGTTCACCATTTTCGGTGACCACACAGCCACCGGTAATTACACCGGCGTGTCGGCAGCCACTGCCGAACGACCAATTACCGTTAACGATATAGCCGCCCTCCACCCTTTCAGCACGGCCAACCAGCGCATACTGGCCGGCGGGTACTACATCTGGGGTTGGGAATAGCTCTTTCACAGAATCCGGATCTAGTGTCGCTACGGACAGGCCGCCGATCGCTGCAAAAGTGCCGATCCAGCCCACGGAGCCATCGTACCTGGATAACTCCTCCAGGGCTTCGATCTGACTCATGGGATCCAGCTCCAAACCGCCCAGCGATTTTGGCCAGGTCGCCCGAAACAGACCGGTAGCGCGCAGACCATCGAGCAGATCGTCCGGCAAACAGCGATTTTCCTCGATTGAATCTGCGGCGGCCCTTACCTGTGGTTCAAGCGCCTTTATTTTTTGCAACAGGGTTGATTGATTAGCAGAATCTGGATTATTCATTGTTATAAATATTAATTATTTATTAAATACAAATAGTTAACGGGTACTTATAATGTATTTTCTAACACTAGATTTTGCCTGATAGAAGGCCTGGCTGGCCGCCCTACCCAGCCTCAGCCTCAGCGGCCAGGGCATCCATCGGTTCGGCAATTTCCGCCGGCAGTTGATTGTTCAGTGCCACGCCATACAACACCACCAGCAGCACTATCAGCACGCCTCCGAGCACTGCCACTGCAGTTGTTTTCAGGTAGTTGAGCAGCATTCGGTAGTTGTAACAGAGGTGACCGATCACTGCGCCGATCATAATCAGGCCGAAAAGCTTGTGTACCGGATGCATCTGGATCGAAAAAGAAGGTTTTTCGATAACAAACATCATCATCCCGGAGGTCGACATGGCGATAAAAGAGACAAACAGCGTGATATCGATGAGTTTTCTGGTCATTGCTAACTTCCCTGGACAATTAATAGGCGAAAAATACACCCCACCGGAGGTGCTCCATTGTTGCTTAATGGATCATTCCAGGGGTCTGATGAACATCTTAATGAAGGGCTTGATTCTACCCACGGGAACCCCAGGTGACTACAGTTAAGCGATCCCTGCGGGAATCTCGGACAACTCGTTAACCGATGACAAGCCGGCAGGCCGTCAACGAATAAAGCGGATGATCAGCGGATAGCGGTAAGCCACCCCCTGATTGGCCTGAATCGCCGCGATTATCGTTAACGCAAAAGCCCCCAGCGCAAGGGCCATTAGCAGCAGAATCCCCACCAAAACCAATACCAGGAGCGCACAAACGGCGGAGTAAACCAGTAACGATAACTGAAAA
>JAYNPV010000296.1:0-1897 GCA_038113925.1 Gammaproteobacteria bacterium
AACAGCAGGCCGCCAATAACAATTATGATCATTTCATTCGGTGACATGGAGGTTCTTAAGGTTAGGGTCCGGATTGCTCATTGTGGGGTCGCTAGCAGATGATTCAATGATAGTGTTTATGGTGGTTGCTTGTAATGCAACGGTAGAAAAATTGTCGTCTGGCCGCCCCGGCGCAACTCGATACAATGACAATTACTCATACTCACCGATAACTGCGGTCAATTCAAACGACCGGCCGGTAACGGGTCAAGGCGAACTGGAGAGAGGATGACCACTAAACGGGAAGTGATTACAGGTGCTCACTGGGGGCTGTTTTACGCTCAGATTGAAAACGAGAGAGTCACCGGCGTAAGACCTTTTGAACAGGACCCCCACCCCTCCTCAATGATTGAAGCCACGCCGGATCTGGTCCATTCCGAAACGCGCATCACTGGCCCCATGGTGAGAAAAGGCTACCTGCAGAAAGGTCACCGCAGCGATACCCGTTGCCGCGGGGCTGATCCTTTTGTTGAGGTGACATGGGACCAGGCACTGGATCTGATTCACGCTGAACTGCAGCGGGTATTTAACGAGCACGGCAACCAGAGCCTGTTCGCCGGTTCCTACGGCTGGGCCAGCGCCGGCAAGTTTCACGCGGCCCCCAAACAGTTACAGCGGTTTCTCAATCAGGTCGGTGGCTTTACCTTTCACAAGGGCAATTACAGCGCCGGTGCGGTCACCTTTCTAGCCCCTTATCTGCTCGGCGATCCCTGGTTTCTGTTTGCCCCTACCTCCTGGGCCAGTATTGCCCAACACACCCAATTATTTGTCACCTTCGGCGGTGTACCCGCCAAAAACATGCAGGCGGACCAGGGCGGAATCGGCACCCATGACGCCCCCGACTGGCTGGCCCGAACCCGGGCCGGCGGTACCGAGTTCGTCAATATCAGCCCCCTGGCTAGCGATATTGATGACTATCTGGATGCCCAATGGCTGCCCTGCCGACCCAATACCGACACGGCAATCATGCTGGCTTTGTGCCACACCCTGTATACAGAAAACCTATGGGATCAGCGCTTTGGTGAAGATTATTGTGTCGGTATAGAAAAGATTATTCCCTAACTGCGCGGCGACAGCGACGGTCAACCGAAAACGCCTGAATGGGCGGCCGCGATCAGCGAAATCCCCGCGCAGCAGACACGCACTCTGGCGCGAAAAATGGCTGCCTCCCGCACGCTGATTAATGTCTCACTGTCGATTCAGCGGGCTGACCACGGCGAGCAGCCTTACTGGGCAGCCTTGCTGCTGGCGGCAATGGTCGGCGAGATTGGCCTACCGGGGGGTGGCATTGCCTATGGGTTTGGCACCTCGGCCGGTCTTGGCGTACCCCGTAAGGCAGCGCCAGCATTGTCACTGCCCACCGGCAAAAACCCGGTAGAGACTTTTATTCCCGTGGCGCGCATTACCGATGCCCTGCTCAACGCTGGCAAAGCCTTTCAATTCAATGGATCTGAATATCACTATCCCGACATTCGTGCCATCTGGTGGGCAGGGGGCAATCCATTCCACCATCATCAGGACCTGAATCGCCTGTTACGGGGCTGGCAGAACGCCGAAACCGTAATCGTAAATGAGCCCTGGTGGACCCCCATCGCCCGCCACGCAGATATCGTTTTACCCGCCACCACCAGCCTGGAACGCAACGATTTCGGCAGCGCCAATTTCCTTACCGATCGCTACCTGTTTGCGATGCAACAGGCGTTGCCACCGCAACACCAGTCCCGTGATGAATACGATATCTACGCCGATCTGGCGGCACGGTTTGGCGTCAGGGATGAATTTACCGAGGGCCGCGACAGCCAGCAGTGGCTGGAATACCTTTACGAACAGTCCCGTCAGGCCAGTGCTAACGCTGGTA
>JAYNPV010000297.1:0-1814 GCA_038113925.1 Gammaproteobacteria bacterium
GGGCGTCATATCGAGAATGGCCTGGAGCACGAAAAACAGGTCGATATGGTCGCCGAACATCCTTTATCGCTGTTGCGACTGGCTTACGGCTGTTAACCCCCTTTGCTGAAAGAGATTAAAAGGAACCATCAACCATGCAAAAACTGACCCGTGCTGACCTCCTGTCGCTCGAGCAATACTCCGAGCGCCGGCCGGAGTTTCGCCAACAGGTCATGGACCACAAAAAGCCGCGCAGAATTGCCCTGGGAGACCACCTGACCCTCTGTTTTGAGGACCGGCTGACCATGCAGTATCAGGTGCAGGAAATGCTCAGGGTGGAGCGGGTATTTGAGGTGGCCGGTATCGAGGAAGAGCTGGCTGCTTATAACCCGATGATTCCCGATGGCAGCAACTGGAAAGCCACGCTGATGATCGAGTATGAAGATATTGCCGAGCGCGACCTGGCATTACGGCAACTGGTTGGCATTGAGGACGTGGTGGTGTTGCGGATTGGCGATAATCCGCCGCTGGCCTGTTTTCCTGATGATGATCTGGAGCGCAGTCGTGAAGAGAAAACCGCGGCTGTCCACTTTATGCGCTGGGAATTAACCGCCGCCGACCGGGAAGCCCTGGCGGCGGGTGCACCGATTATCGCGGCGGTGGAGCATCCTGCCTATACGATTGCTGCCCACGAGTTGTCGGCGCAAAGCCGGCAAAGTCTGGTGAATGATCTGGCGCTGGACAGTTGAGTCAGCAGGCAGATTAAGTTCAGTCCAACCCCGCTAGGGTCGCTGACACTGTTTGTAGGAGCGACTTCAGTCGCGACCACCGGGCGGTAGAAACCCTGGCTGTCGCGACTGCAGTCGCTCCTGCGGAAACCTCTTTATGCGCTAAAAAAAACCGGCCTCGTCGCGGGCTGGTAAAGAGGATTATCAGGTCCTAATCAAACACCACGGTTTTATTGCCATAGGTGAGAATGCGGTGATCGATATGCCAGCGCAGGGCCCGGGATAACACCAGCCGTTCCAGGTCTCGACCCTTTTCAACCAGATCCGCGACCTGATCGCGGTGAGAAACCCGGGTGACGTCCTGTTCGATGATGGGCCCGTCATCGAGCGCTTCGGTTACATAGTGACTGGTGGCACCAATCAGCTTTACTCCACGATCAAAGGCCCGGTGGTAGGGCTTTGCGCCGGTGAAAGCGGGCAGAAATGAGTGGTGAATATTGATGATCTGATGGGGGTAGTGAGCAATAAAATCGCCGCTGAGAATCTGCATATAGCGGGCCAGTACCAGAGTATCGATTTTATGTTCGGCTAACAGGGTAAGCTGCTTCGCCTCCACGGCCGGTTTGCGATCCGCAGTCACCGGAAGGTGGAAGTAGGGAATATCATAAAATTCAGCCAGCCCCCGGCAATCCTGGTGATTGCTGATAATCAGCGGGATATCGCACTCTAGCTCACCGCTGCGATGGCGATAGAGCAGATCGCTCAGGCAGTGGTCGTGCTGAGAGACCATGATGGCAACCCGGGTACGGCGGGTCGAAAACTCCAGTCGCCAGCGCATTTTTAACCGATCAGCCAGTTCACCAAAGGGCGCTGCAAAGCTCTCAGTGGTCAGGTCGAACCTATCCAGATCCCACTCGACCCGCATAAAGAACAGTTTCTCCGTGGCGTCGATATGCTGGTCAGCGTGAAGAATGTTGGCCTGATGGTTATAAAGAAATTCCGCTACCGCAGCCACCAGCCCGCGCTGATCCGGTGCGATAATTAACAGTGTTGCCGAGCCGTTCATGTCGTCAGCCGTTGTTGGGGGTTTTTATAATAGCCTCGGGG
>JAYNPV010000298.1:0-1771 GCA_038113925.1 Gammaproteobacteria bacterium
GCTGGCGTCCATCAGTTTGCTGGATAGTCTGGAAAATCAATCATGCGGTAGCGGTAACGCAGCCGCATGGTAGATTTTTTTTATACTATTTTAAAAATCATTTCCATATTCGAATAACTTAAATAACCTTTCTGCAACTTCGTTCAAGTAGCAAAGGAAAATCAGCATGGAAAAATCAATCTGGCGGGAAGGTGGCTTTACCCCTTTCATCATCATCGCCTTCGTCAACGCATTCACTGACCTGGGCCATAAAATCGTCATCCAGAATGCGCTGTTCAAAATGCTCGACGACACGGAACTGCGGGTTTACACGGCAATTATCCAGGCGATGATCCTGCTGCCATTTATTATGACCTTCACCCCCGCCGGTTACTTTGCTGACAGATTTGCCAAACACCAGATCGTACGGGTCTGCGCAGCCCTGACCATTCCGATCACTCTGGCCATCGTCTGGTGTTATCAGCAGGGTGCCTTCTGGCCCGCCTTCGGATTGACTTTTATTCTTGCGTTACAGAGCGCTTTTTACTCCCCGGCCAAATACGGTTACATCCGCGAACTGGTCGGCCGTACCCGTCTGGTACCGGCCAATGCCGCACTGCAAGCGGCGGTGCTGACCGCCATCCTCGGCGGCACCGTCGCCTACAGTTTTCTGTTCGAATCGCTGTTAACCGCTGAATACCAATCCCTGGGGGAGATACTGCAACAGGTGCAATTGGCCGGTTGGGTGCTGGTCGGCGGAGCCATCATCGAGACCCTGCTGGCATTTCGCCTGCCAGCGAAACCGGCCGTAGCGCAACCCCAATTTAATATGCGCCGCTACCTCACTGCAGGCTACCTGCGTGACAATCTCAGGCGGGTATTTCGCTCGCGCGGGATCTGGCTGAGCATTATCGGGCTATCGGTTTTCTTCGCCGTCAATCAGGTCATTCTGGCGACCTACGGCGCACACCTGAAAGCGGTGGTGGGTGAAACCGATACCCGTATCGCCAACGGCCTGATGGCACTGGCCGGTATCGGCATTGTGATCGGCGCCATTTGCGCGGGTCGCTGGTCGCGAAACTATATTGAAACCGGCATGATCCCCGCCGGTGCCCTGGGTATGTTTATCGGAATGCTGCTATTGCCGGGCATCCACCATCTACCCACGTTGGCAGGGCTGTTTCTGTTTTATGGTTTCTGTGCCGGCCTGTTTATTGTGCCGCTGAATTCACTGATCCAGTTCTATGCTCGTGAGGGTGAATCGGGGGTGGTGCTGGCGGGTAATAATTTTATTCAGAATATTGCCATGCTGCTGTTCCTGGCACTCTCAATCGCCGTCGCCCAGGCGGGAATATCCACCTATTGGACCCTGTATACGCTGGCAACGGTCGCCGCTATCGGCTTTATTTATGCCTTAATCCAGTTACCCCAGTCCTTTGTTAGGTACCTGGTTCGAGGTTTATTGGCTCCCCGCTACCGTCTGCAGGTAATGGATATGGATCACATGCCTCGCGATAGCGGCGTGCTGCTACTGGGCAACCACGTCAGTTGGCTGGACTGGGCGATTCTGCAGATGGCATCACCCCGGCCTATTCGTTTTGTCATGGCCCGCAGCTATTATCAGAAATGGTACCTGCGCTGGTTTCTCGACCTGTTCGGTGTTATTCCCATCGCCCCGGGAGCGAGCAGGGAATCGCTGGAGAAGGTCCGCGAAGCCCTGCTCAATAAAGAGGTGGTGGCGATTTTTCCTGAAGGCCATATCAGCCGAAATGGCCATTTGAGTACCTTTCGC
>JAYNPV010000299.1:0-1770 GCA_038113925.1 Gammaproteobacteria bacterium
GTTTTCAGCCAGAGGGCGATCCTCGGCACCAGGGACCTCCCCCCACAGCAGGGTATGGCCCTGATCAAGGTCAAAGGTGCCGCTGACCATTTTCGACATATCATTGCGGGCAATTGATTTGACCTGGTCGCTCTGCAATTCCTGCATGCGTTTCATTACCACGCCGATGTAGTTCGCGTGGACCGTGGAGACGTGATAACCATCCACTCCATTTTCGAGCTGGAATTTCCAGTTGCTGGGGGTGGTATACCGCGAGTAGCCCTTCAATATTTCCATCCCGTCAGGGGACTGGTCGCCCAGCATCCTGATAAAAGGTTTGGCGTTACCGAGGGCCTCCTCGAGTTCGGGTACCTGGTCGCTCAACGAGCCAAAAATAAAACCGTGATAGTTTTCCAGTCGGGCAATCGGTTTCAGGTTGTGATTTTGCTGATCAAACGCATCGGTATAACCGCCGGCGTCATGATCCTTCACATCACGTAGCTGCCCCTGGGTGTCGAATGACCAGCCATGGTAGGAGCAGGTGAGGAACTTTTTATTGCCCCGGTGAGTACGGCATAGGGTCGCTCCCCGATGGGTGCAGGCATTGATGAAACCGCGAATCTGGTTATCTTCACCTCGTATCAGCACGACGGGTTTGCGCCCCATCCAGGTGGTGAAGAAATCGTTGGCTTCCGGCAAATGGCTTTCGTGGGCGAGGAATATCCAGCTACCCTCAAAGATCTGCTGCATCTCTATTTCAAACAGTTCTTCGTCGAAATAGATGTTGCGATCGAGAGTAAACTCACCCTCTTCGGTGCGGTCTACTATTACGCTGCTAAGGTCTTCAATCTTCATCTTGGTAGCGCCTCCTCCGTTGTGCCCGGCCGTCGACGATTGCCAACGCGCTTGTCCAGCGTCACGTTAACTGGAGTTATGGTTCTCTTACCGGAAGAATCATGTGATATCGCTCCGGGTCGCTGGTGTCCATCTGAAAAACCGACTTTCGTTTGGCCGGGTTGATGGATTCTTCCGGTTCGCTGTCTCGCCAGTGGAAGTGACAATCGGGGCAGCCGTAGAGGGTCCAGACCAGGGTCGCGCCATCCCGGCCTTCATGAAAGACCGTGGCGTTGGTGTTTGAACAGCGTGGACAGGTGGTCATTTGCGGGCCTCTTCTTGCATTGCTTTAATCATTTGCGCCAGGTTGTCGATCTCCTGGCCGGCGGGACGGCGGACAATTTCGACATCGCCACCGATAGGATCGGGTGCCATATGGGTCGTGGCATCGATAATCAGATGATGGCCTTTGCCGGGAATTACCGCCGAGGGATCAATCATGATGCCAGCCATATTATCGAGCACGGTGATATCGTTGGCCCGGGTACGTACTGACAGCGCCCACATCACCTGATTAAGATCGAAAGGATCAACATCGGCATCAACCATAATCAGGTTCTTCAGGTAGACCAGTCCGTGAGGCGTGCCCAGCGCTCGCAGCGCCACCGATTTTGCAAATCCGGCGAAGCGGTTTTTGACCGAGATAATACCGGTGAGCCCGTGCTGGTAGAGCGCATTGACGGCCTCCACCTCGGGAAACTCTTTTTTCAGCACCGCATAGATGGGTGCGGAGGTATTGAGGCCGATCAGGGTGTCGTGTTCGGTCCAGCCTTTACCGATATAGATGTTTTCAAATATCGGGTTCTTGCGATGAGAAATACCGGTAATCTTGAATACCGGCGCCCTGCGGACGCCACTATAACTGCCCGGGAACTCGCCGAAGGGGCCTTCATACTG
>JAYNPV010000300.1:0-1770 GCA_038113925.1 Gammaproteobacteria bacterium
GCCCTGGCCCACTCTTTGGCTGCCCGGGCGGCGATGCGATCAGCAATCAAGGCTTCGATGGCGGCATCATCAAGCCCCTCGTCCCCCTCACTCAGGGTCAGGCGCAGAAACTGCTGCGGCTCCTGCTGCAACAGACCCATTGAGCTGCCGATTGCTCTTAGTTGAGCAGCCAGTTGGGGCTGATCACTATCCTCAGCCCCATTGAGTTCCCGCACCAGGTCAAACATGACCGCGAGGGCTTCAGGGGTATTAAAGTCATCCGCCATCGCCTGCTGATAACGGCGTTTAAACGGGTGATCGGCTTCGGCCTCAACCCCCTCATCCGGATGAGCCAGCAATGCCCGATAGCAGCGTCGCAATGCATCCCAGGCCTGATCAAGGGCGCTACTGGAAAAGTTCAGCTCGCTGCGATAGTGACTGGCCAGTAGAAAATAGCGCACCACTTCCGCCGGGTATTTTTCCAGCACCTCACGAATAGTGAAGAAGTTGCCCAGGGATTTGGACATTTTCTCATCATCGACGCGGACAAAGCCGTTGTGCATCCAGGTGTTGACATAGGTTTCGCCAGTGGCGGCTTCTGACTGGGCGATCTCGTTCTCGTGATGGGGAAACTGCAGATCAAATCCACCGCCATGAATATCAAAGTGATTGCCCAGGCAGTGGGTGGACATGGCCGAGCATTCAATATGCCAGCCGGGGCGCCCGTCACCCCAGGGGGATGGCCAGCTCGGCTCATCGGGTTTAGAGGCTTTCCAGAGCACGAAATCGAGCGGATTCTCTTTGTCGTCATTCACTTCCACCCGCGCGCCGGATTTCAGTTTTTCCAGTTCTCGACCGGCGAGCTTGCCATAGCCATCGAACCTCTCAACCCGGTAATAAACATCATTATTTGCCGCCAGGTAGGCATAGCCTTTTTCCTGCAACTTTTCGATCATGGCAATAATCTGGCCGACGTGCGCCGTTGCCCGGGGCTCTTCATCGGGCGGTAGTACGCCTAGTTGTGCCATATCTTCATTCATGGCATCGATAAAGGTGGCGGTCAGCTCGCTAAAGGAGCGTTGTTGCTGGTTGGCTCGTTCGATGATCTTGTCATCGATATCAGTAATGTTACGGACATAGCGGACTCGATAACCCAGCTCGCGCAGATGTCGCGCCACCATGTCAAAAACCACGAACACCCTGGCGTGGCCGATATGGCAGTAGTCGTACACGGTAACGCCGCAAACGTAGATGCCCACCTGACCTTCAACCAGGGGCACCAGGGGCTCTTTTTTTCCGGTAAGACTGTTATAGATATGCATGCTGTTCCGCGGGGTCGTTTGATAAAATGGGGGCCATTTCGGGGCGGCGAATAGTACCGAAAACCGGGGGCCCGCTCAAAGCATTATTGACCTGTTAGCGGCCAGCTCGGGCGAAGCGCCGTGATAGAATCCCGCCGCTTTTTAATTTACTGGAGAGAGTGTTGGATCAAAACGATACCTTTATCGGCCTGCTGCTTGCCGCGATCATGCTGGCGGTTCTGCTAACCAACACCTGGAATTCCGCCCCCGCAGTAACAACAGCCCATGACCGGGCAGTCACCACAGGCAAACCCCTGTTAAGCTCAGGGTCTGCAACCATCTCAAACTCTTCAACCCCCAACCATCAGGATACCGCTATGTCTTCCAGTGAAATCGTCAATGTCACCATGACCACCAGTCTCGGCGACATCAAACTTGAACTATACGCCGACAAGGCCCCGCTGACGGTTGCCAACTTCGTCTCCTACGC
>JAYNPV010000301.1:0-1026 GCA_038113925.1 Gammaproteobacteria bacterium
CGGATGCTCGCTGACGGCGACAGTTTGGAAATTATTCATGCCATCGGCGGTGGCTAAGGCATAGGCGCAGAGGCCCGTCTTCTGACTCGATAAAACAGTCGTCTGCATGCAAGCCGGAGCTAGTCAGATATAGCCATCCACTGCCCAGACCGCTTTTTTTCTTAAATTCCAGTTTTCTTCAATTTCAGCGTAGATATCGGATTCAGCTTATGACCCCAGTTGCTCCTCTTGAAATCGCCGGCCAGTCCTTCCAGTCACGTTTAATAGTGGGTACCGGCAAATATAAAGACCTCAATGACACCCGCGAAGCAATAGTCGCCAGCGGTACCGAAATTGTCACCGTGGCCATTCGACGGGTAAATATTGGTCAGAATCCGGACGAGCCCAGCCTGCTCGACGTCATCTCGCCGGACGAATTCACCATCTTGCCCAACACCGCTTTCTGTTACACCGCCGACGAAGCCGTGCGCACCTTGCGACTGGCCCGCGAACTACTCGATGGACATAAGCTGGTAAAGCTGGAAGTGCTGGGCGACCAGAAAACCCTGTTCCCGGACACGGTAGAGACCCTCAAGGCTGCGGAAATCCTGATAAAAGACGGGTTTGACGTGATGGTTTACACCTCTGACGATCCAATACTGGCCAAACGTTTTGAAGAGATGGGCTGCGTCGCCGTAATGCCCCTGGCCGGTCCTATCGGCTCGGGCCTGGGCATAAGCAATCCCTATAACATTCGCCTGATCCTGGAAAATGCAGAAGTGCCGATCCTGGTTGATGCGGGGGTGGGTACCGCCAGCGACGCCGCCATCGCCATGGAACTGGGCTGCGAAGGGGTGCTGATGAATACCGCCATTGCCGGTGCCCAGGACCCGGTATTAATGGCCAGCGCGATGAAAAAAGCGGTTGAAGCTGGCCGGGAAGCCTTTCTCGCCGGGCGCATTCCGCGCAAGCTTTACGCCAGCGCCTCGTCACCCATTGATGGCGTGATTAGTTGACCTCAGTCGCACCCAAACCATCGGCAACCGA
>JAYNPV010000301.1:1036-1718 GCA_038113925.1 Gammaproteobacteria bacterium
CGGCGAACAGGGCCCACCGGCCGATTCGCAGCTTTGTTATTCGCTCCGCGCGCATGACCACTGCCCAGCAAAAAGCCCTTGATAATCACTGGCCCGCCTATGGCATCGAACCCGATGACTCGGCGCTTGATTACGCCGAGCTGTTTAACCGCGATGCCGACACCTACCTGGAAATCGGTTTCGGCATGGGCCAGTCACTGGTGGAACTGGCCCGCCAGCGCGGAGGCGATAATTTTATCGGTGCCGATGTCTGCGAGCCTGGCATTGGTGCGGTTATCGCCGGGGCTGAAAAAGCTGGTCTGAACAACTTGAAAATTTATCAGGGCGACGCGGTAGAACTGCTGAGCCAACGGATGCCGGCAGCCTCCCTCAGCGGTGTCTACATCTTCTTTCCCGACCCCTGGCCCAAGCGTCGTCACCATAAACGCCGCCTGATCCAGCCGGAATTTGTCAGCCTGGTGAGCTCGCGGCTAACTCAGGTTGGCCAATTACATGTCGCCACCGACTGGGAAGAGTACGCCCTCCACATCAGCAAAACCCTGGAGGCTGAACCGACCCTGAGCAACTGCTCCAAGGGCGGCGCGTTCCGCCCCCGCCCCGATTACCGCTCGTTAACCAAATATGCGGCCCGCGCCCAACGACTCGGACATGGCGTCTGGGATATTATTTATCAGCGTAATTA
>JAYNPV010000302.1:0-1566 GCA_038113925.1 Gammaproteobacteria bacterium
GCCTAATGAGGAGGCCAGGGTACTGGTGATCAAGGTATCGGCAACGCCCGCGGCAAGTTTGTTGATGGTGTTATAGGTTGCCGGGGCCAACAGGTAAACGTCGAAGGGTCGGGTATCAGAAAGATGCTCGGCGGCGGCGCTTAGCTGGGTAACCACCGGCCGGTCACAGCTCCAGGCAAGCGCTTCGGCGGTCACGTAATTGAGTGCGGACGCCGAAGCATAGGCGGTCACGTCGGCACCGTGACGGCGCAGTAACCGGGCGATCAACGGCGCTTTAAAAGCGGCGATACTGCCGGAAACCAGCAGCGCCACCTCGCGCCCGGTCAGTGCATTACTGAGCAGGGGGACCTCGCGATCCCCCAGATCAGAAGGCGTGGGCGGAGCTGGCTGCCAGTTATCCATTGAATTCAAGCCCGTCAGATAAAAGTAAGACCGCCATCGACCTGCAAACTCTGTCCGGTGATGAAGTCGGCATCGTCAGAGCAGAGGAACATGACCCCTTTCGCCAGGTCCGAGGTTTCTGTCAGCCGCTTAATACTCTGCATCTGGGTCATTTTATCGAACACCTCATCGGGTACCGAAGGTCTTTTGATCTCGGTTTTGGTCACGCCGGGCCAGAAGGTGTTAACGGTGACGTTCCATTCACCCAATTCGCGGGCCATCGAGCGGGTCATGCCCACCATGGCGGATTTGGAGGTGATGTAATGGAGGTAGTTTTCCCTGCCCATAATCATGGTGGCGGAAGAGACATTGATTATTCGACCCCAACGGGCTTCCTGCATGGCGGGAACCACCGCCCGAGAGCAGTAAAAAGCGCCGTTGATGTTGACCTGCATAGCCCGCTCCCATTCGGCGGCGGGGAGTTCCCAAAAAGGAGCCATGGTAATGCGTGAGAAAACCGCCGCGTTGTTAATCAGGCAATCAATCCTGCCCAGTTCTGCGAGGGTGGTTTTTGCCATTTCCAGTGTCGAGGTTTCGTCGGCAACATCGGTTTGAATAGCCAGCGCTCGGCCGCCGTTGGCACGTACTTCTTCAGCCACTTTTTCACCGTTCTCAGCCACATATTCAGCAATAACCGGTATCGCCCCCTGTTCCGCAAAGTGGTGGGCATAGGAGCGGCCAATGCCCTGGCCGCCGCCGGTAATAATGACGACTCGGTCCTTCAGGCCTTTGTACTCGTTGTTGGTAGACATGTTTCCTCCTCGCTTGGTTGATCCGGCCATTATGGCTGCGACCGCTGCCAGGACGCCAGCCGCATTAACAACAAGGGTAAAAAAAAGCCCGGCAGTTAAGCTGCCGGGCTCCAGGGTTTTGATCCTGAGACTGTTTAACCGAATCAGCCGGTGATGCGATTTTCCGTTTGGTCTTCAGATGACTCTTCTGCAGCCACTTGCTGCGGAGTTTCCAGAGCCGACTCCTGGGGCGCTTCACCCCAGCCTTCGGGCACCATGGCTGCATATTTTTCCGGAAGCGCACCGGGGACAGCGTAAGGAACCACATCGCCCTTGTCGTAATAGGCCTCGACAATGGGATGCATTCTGCGCCGCCACAGGGGTGGAATCAGGG
>JAYNPV010000303.1:0-1555 GCA_038113925.1 Gammaproteobacteria bacterium
CCCGGTAGGTATTCACCCAGACGGTACCGGCCTCAAGGGCGTTGGAAACCTTAATCGCCCGGCGAATATTCTGGGTCCAGACACCGGCGGCAAGTCCATAGAGGACATCGTTGGCAATTTCAATCGCTTCCTGCTCATCCTCAAACGGGATTACCGCCAGCACCGGTCCGAACACCTCTTCCTGGGCGATGCGCATCTGGTTGTTAACATCAGCGAAGATAGTCGGCTGGACGAACTGATCGCCATACTCCGGTGCCGGTTCGCCGCCGAGTACGCAGCGGGCACCCTCCTCCCGGGCAATGGCGATATAGTCGAGTACTTTGCGGTATTGTCCGGGGGTGGTGACCGGTCCCACCTGTGTATCGGCCAGCATCGGGTCGCCCAGGCTCGCCTGGCGGGCAAATTCAACCAATTTCTGCAGAAATTCATCGTAAATAGAGCCTTGTACCAGCAATCTGGAGCCCGCCAGGCAGGTCTGCCCGCTGGCGGCAAAAATACCCGACACCGCGCCCTTGACCGCGTCATCCAGCAGCGCATCTTCGAATACGATATTCGGAGACTTGCCGCCTAACTCCAGAGTGACCGGCTTCAGGTTGCCGGCAGCCGCCTGATAAATGGCCTTACCTCCCATTTCCCCCCCGGTAAAAGCGACCTTGGCGACATGACGGTGCTCTATTAGCGCGGCCCCCACCTCGTTACCATAACCGGTGACCGTGTTAACCACACCCGGTGGAAAACCAGCCTCATCAACCAGCTCCATCAGCTCCAGCGCCGAGGCGGAGGTAAATTCTGAAGGTTTCAACACAAATGTATTGCCCGCCGCCAGGGCTGGCGCGAGTTTCCAGGTGGCCAGCAACAGCGGTGAGTTCCACGGAGTGATTCCGACCACCACGCCCAGGGGCTCCTGCCGGGTGTAGGTCATTACCTCGGGTTTATCGATGGGTAGCACCGCGCCTTCGATTTTATCGGCCAGGCCGCCGTAGTAGTAATACCACTGCGGCAGATAGTTCATCTGGCCGAGCATTTCTGCCAATAATTTACCGTTATCGCGCACCTCGATCTCAGCCAGCTTTTGGGCATTCGCTGCAATCAGATCACCTAGCTTACGCAACAGTTCGCCCCGCTCTCGCGGATGCATGCTGGCCCAGGGACCGTCTTTAAATGCGGCTCTGGCTGCGGCAACGGCAGCTTGCGCATCGGCCGAAACTCCCCGGGGTATCTCCGCCCAGACCTCGCCCCCGTAGGGGTTGTGGGTTGGCAGCCAATCCCCACTTTGAGGGTCAACCCACTGGCCGTCGATATACTGCTGGTAACGTTGAATACTCATCGGTGGTCGGCTCCTGATTTATTCCTGATCCGATTCCAATTCAATAAAGGCATCGGCGGTTTTGGGCTGTTCTAACAACCGCTTTAACATCCGGTAAACGACGATATTAAATTCGCCGCGGTGACCATCATTCAGTAAATCGTAAACCGCCGCCTCGCTGTCGCCATAACCGAGATAACACCATTGATCAAACAGATGGGTTCGGGATTTCTCCGGCCAGGATTGCTG
>JAYNPV010000304.1:0-1506 GCA_038113925.1 Gammaproteobacteria bacterium
CTACTGGCTTTCACCTTCGCCGGGGCACTCGTGGGGTTACTGTCCAGTGCCATCATTTTATTGTTTCGGCTACTCATTGACAGTCGGGAACTGATAAACCTGCTAGCAGGACTTACCCATCCCCCGAGCTGGTGGTTCGCTGCCCGCCTGGCAGTGGGGGCTGCACTCCTGTGGGGGATTTATTCGCTGCTGAAAACCGACTCGAGGAGGGCCGGCGTCGCCCACTTAATCGAACGGTTGGCACAACCGATCGCTCGCTTGCCTCTGGTGAATATGATTGGTCAGTTTTTCGGGGCTGCGGTGGCAATCGCCGCGGGATTTTCAGTCGGTCGGGAAGGCCCGGGAGTTCACCTGGGAGCCGCTGCCGGCAGCCAGTTGGGTTTGTACCTCGGCCTGCCCAATAACAGTTTGCGAACATTAATCGGCTGTGGCTGTGCGGCGGCCATTGCCGCCTCTTTCAACACGCCGCTGGCCGCAGTGGTATTCACCCTTGAAGTGTTGGCTCTGGATTACGCGGTCGCCAATCTCGCCCCGGTGCTGGTGGCAGCGGTCACCGGCACGGTAATGACTCGTCTGGTGTACGGCAGCGCCCCCGCCTTCGCCATTCCTGTCATTGACCTGGCTGGCCTTGCTGGTATGGAGAGCCTGCTAACCCTGCTGTTTTTGACTTTACTGGGAGTGGTTGTCGGGGTGCTGGCCGCTCTGTTTATCCAGCTGCTGGAGTTTTTTTCTACCTGGCAACAACAGGCCCCGCGTTGGCGCCGCTTCGCCCTGGCTGCCACCGGTATGGCAATTATTGGCAGTTGGCTGCCCGAAACTCTGGGGGTCGGTTATGACACAGTCGAGCAGACCATTGCCGGTAATCATCTACTCTGGGGCCTGGCGGCAATCACCGCAGGCAAGATAATTGCCACCGCCCTCTGTCTGGGGCTAGGAATACCCGGCGGTCTGATCGGTCCATCCATGGTCATTGGCGCAACCGCTGGAGGTTGCTTTTATGGATTAGTGATTATGGCCGGGGGCGAGATCGGCGATAGCGCTAGTGCGCTTTTTATCATGGTAGGCATGGCAGCCATGATGGGAGCAACCCTGCAGGCACCCCTATCCGCACTGACTGCCCTTCTGGAAATGGGTCAGAACACCCAGTGGGTGCTACCCGGAATGATCGGTATCGTTACCGCCTGTCTGGTCAGCCGCGTCGGCTTTGGCAAGGAATCGGTGTTTCATCAGCTATTGACTGTCCGCGGCGTTAGTTTTGAAACCACGGTGATGCACAAAACACTCAGAGAGGTGGGGGTTATGGCGGCGGTGGACCCCAGTTTCGAGCTTCATCACCATCGTGTCGACGCAGAATCACTCGAGCGCCTGCTCGGTTCTTCGGTGCGCTGGCTGCTATTGCATAATGGCCAGCAGCCGATCGCGGCGGTGTTGCGAGAAACCCTGGTCACCCAGATCATGCGGGCTCACCCCGACGGGTTTCCAGAGTCAGATGAAGCAGCATTCGAC